>CALHLW010000150.1 GCA_938034615.1 uncultured Neomegalonema sp.
CTCAGCCGCTATGTCGAGCAGGTCCGCTCGGCCCTCGATCCGGCAGGCAAGGGTGACACGAAACTGATGTTCATGCAGTCGAATGGCGGATTGACCGATGCCTCGCTGTTCCAGGGCAAGGACGCGATTCTCTCCGGTCCCGCCGGGGGGGTAGTCGGGATGGTCAAGACGGCGGAGCTTGCGGGGTTCGACCGGATCATCGGCTTCGATATGGGCGGCACCTCGACGGACGTGACCCATTACGCGGGTGAATACGAGCGCAGCTTCGAAACCGAGGTCGCGGGCGTCCGGATGCGCGCGCCGATGATGAATATCCATACCGTCGCCGCCGGAGGTGGCTCGATCCTCAGCTATCGCGATGGCCGCTATCAGGTCGGACCGGAAAGCGCGGGGGCCAATCCCGGCCCGGCCTGCTATCGCCGGGGCGGCCCGCTGACCGTGACCGATTGCAACGTCATGCTCGGCAAGCTCAACCCCAACCATTTCCCGGCGGTCTTCGGCCCGAATGCTGATGAGCGACTGGATGCGGGCGCGGTGCGCGAGAAGTTCGAGGCATTGGCGGCAGAGATTGCCAGCGCGACCGGCGATGCCGCGCTCTCCCCCGAAGAGACGGCGGAAGGCTTCCTGCGTATCGCCGTGGAGAACATGGCCAACGCCATCAAGAAGATCAGCGTCCAGCGCGGCTATGACGTCACCAAATATACCCTCAACTGCTTCGGCGGTGCGGGCGGACAACACGCCTGTCTCGTCGCCGATGCGCTGGGGATGGAGCGGGTGTTCCTGCATCCTTTCGCGGGGGTGCTGTCGGCCTATGGCATGGGCCTCGCCGATATTCGCGCGTTGCGGGAACGCCAGATCGACCGCCCCGCCTCCGACAGCCTCGACGACGCCATTGCCGAGATGGGAGCTGCCGCGCGCGACGAGGTCGCCGCGCAAGGGGTCGATGCGGACGCGGTAACGGTGATCGCCCGTGCGCATCTGCGCTATGACGGTTCGCATCAGGCGCTCGAAGTGATGGCCGGAACCGAAGCAGAAATGGTGCAGCGGTTCGAGGACGCTCACCGCGCCCGCTACGGCTTCGCCGCCGGAAACCGGGTGCTCACCGTCGAAATGCTCGCCGTCGAGGCCATCGGCACCGCCGACGAAATTGCCGACACCCAAGCCGCCGAGGTCGGCTCCTCACCCGAAGCGATTGCCTCCGTGTCGATGCGATCAGCAGGGATGCGTCGCGACTCGCCCCTCTACGACCGTGATCGCCTGAAGCCCGGCCAGAGCATCGACGGCCCCGCGATCATCACCGAGAAGACCGGGACGAATATCGTCGAGGATGGCTGGCGCGCGCGGGTCAACGGCTTCGGCCACCTGATCCTCGAACGGGTCGTCCCGCTGGAACGCGAAGGAGCCATCGGCACCAGCGCCGATCCGGTGATGCTGGAGGTGTTCAACAACCTCTTCATGTCCATCGCCGAGCAGATGGGCGCGACGCTGGAGAACACGGCCTATTCGGTGAACATCAAGGAGCGGCTGGATTTTTCCTGCGCCCTCTTCGATGCGACCGGCGATCTCGTCGCGAACGCCCCCCATGTGCCGGTACATCTGGGGTCCATGAGCGAGAGCGTGCGCAAGGTCATCGAACTCAATCCTGGCATGGCCAAGGGCGACAGCTTCATGCTGAACGCGCCGTTCAACGGCGGCACGCATTTACCCGATGTTACGGTGATTACTCCCGTCTTCGATGAGCCGGGGGAGAATGTCCTCTTCTTCGTCGGTTCACGCGGCCACCATGCCGATATCGGCGGGCGCACCCCCGGTTCCGGCCCACCGGACTCGAAGCATATAGAGGACGAAGGTGTCGTGATCGACAACTTCACGCTGGTCGAACGCGGCACCCTGCGGGAGGCCGAGACGCGCGCCCTTCTGGCATCGGGCAAGTATCCCTGCCGCAATATCGATCAGAACATGGCCGATCTGGAAGCCCAGATCGCCGCCAATGCGACCGGCGTGCGCGAAGTGGGCCGGATGATCGATAATTTCGGATTGGACGTGGTGCAGGCCTATATGGGCCATGTGCAGGACAACGCCGAAGCCTCCGTCCGTCGCTTGCTGGAGGCGCTCGGCGAGGGTGAATACACCTATCCGATGGACGAAGGCTGCCAGATCAAGGTCGCCGTCCGCGTGGATCACGAGGCTCGCGAGGCGACCATCGATTTCACTGGCACCTCGTCTCAGCGGGAGGGCAACTACAATGCGCCGCTCGCCGTCTGCCACGCTGTCGTCCTCTACGTCTTCCGCACGCTGGTCGGCTCGGCCATTCCGCTCAATCAGGGGTGCCTCAAGCCGCTTAAAATCGTCGCCCCCGAAGGCACCATGATAAACGCGCAGTACCCGGCGGCAGTGATCGCCGGGAATACCGAAGTCTCTCAGGCCATGTGCAACTGCCTCTATGGTGCCTTGGGCGCGATGGCTGGGTCGCAGGCGACGATGAACAACTTCATCTGGGGCAACGACACGCACCAGAACTATGAGACCATCGGCGGCGGCACGGGCGCGGGACCGGGTTTCGACGGCACCAGCGCGGTCCATTCGCACATGACCAATACCCGTCTGACCGATCCCGAAGTGCTGGAGCAACGCTTCCCCGTGCGGGTGGAGGAATTCGCGATCCGGCGTGGCTCGGGCGGCACGGGGCGCTGGTCCGGGGGTGATGGCATCGCGCGGTCGCTGCGCTTTCTTGAGCCGATGACCGTCACCGTCCTCAGCGGCCATCGAGTCGTACCGCCCTTCGGGGTCGATGGTGGTGAACCGGGGGCCTGCGGCGAGAACGCCGTGCGGCGCACCGATGGTTCGCGCGAGGTTCTGAAAGGCAATGACGAAGCTGCAATGGCCAATGACGATATCTTCGACATGCACACGCCCGGCGGCGGCGGATGGGGAAAATCTTAGATAAAGAGGACGCTGTATTAAGCGTAGATTCTTGAATTGAGTGCAGCTTTGGCGGAACGATCCTCACGCCACAGGACATTGCGCCATGACCATCCCTGCATCCGCCGAAAACCCGCAAACCGCCACGGATGCGCATGAGAGGGCCGTCGATATGCTGAGCGGGGACCGGGCTATGGTCTCTCGGATGCTGCGCGAGCATCAGGTTCTCCGGGAAGTCGTGGAGCATAGTCCCGCCGCCTATTGCGTCTACGATGACGATGACAGGCTGATCGTCTGGAGCGATGCCTTCGAGAAGATGCACACGGATGTCTTTGCGGAGCATGGCTCACGGATCGCAAGCGGCGACATGCGCTATCCTGAAATGATTCGCCGCCACATCGAGGCCAACTACCCGCCGAAAGAAGTCGAGGCGCAAGTCGAGGCGCATCTCGAAGCGCATCGAAACGCCGACGGCAAGTCGAACGAACGCGATTACGGCGAGCATGGCATCTTTCGCGTCTCGAAATATCCCACGCCCAGCGGCGCAGTGGTGGGCAATGCCACCTGCATCGATGATATCAAGGCCCGCGAGGCCGATCTGATCGCCGCGCGCGTCAAGGCCGAAGCCGCCGAACGGGCCAAGGCCGAGTTCCTCGCCAATATGAGCCATGAAATCCGCACGCCCATGAATGGCATCCTCGGGATGGTGGAACTTCTCGGCACGTCGAAGCTCGACCGAAAACAACAACTCTACGCCGATGTCATCGCCCGGTCCGGCGCCGCCCTGATGACGATCATCGATGACATTCTCGATCTGTCGAAGATCGAGGCGGGTCAGATCATGCCTGAGCCCGAATCCTTCGACTTCACCGAAACGATGGAAGATTGCGCCCTTCTGTTCGCGGCGAATGCAAGCGACAGCCAGATCGACCTGATCGTGCGCATCGATCCCATGTTGCCCAAACGCATGATCGGCGATGCGGGCCGCCTGCGCCAGATCGTCAGCAACCTGCTGAGCAACGCCGTCAAGTTCACCGATACGGGCCACGTCTTCCTCGATATCGGCGGAACCTTGAATCGTCGTGATGACGGGCGGGAGATCGCGAAGATTTCCATCGTCGTTCAGGATACCGGCTGTGGCATGTCAGAGGAAATGCTTGGCACGGCCTTCGAGAAGTTCACCCAAGGCGACACATCCTCGACCCGCGCCTATCAGGGCACCGGGATGGGACTGTCCATCGTGGCCGGTCTCGTCGATGTATTGCGCGGCACGGTGAGCACGCAAAGCGTCGAGGGTCAGGGCACGACCGTCACCGTCACGCTCGATCTGCCCGTCGATGCCGGTCGCATCGTCACGCGCACGAAACAGGGTCTGGAGGGCAAGCGCGTCCTCCTGATCGACGTGCCCACCGCCCGCTGCACAATCTTGAACGAGCAATTGACCGCATGGGGCTTCGAGACGGTCGCCTGCGCCGATGCCCGTGAAGGCAATGCCATGCTGGCCAAATTGGCCGAACTCGGCAGCGCAGCGGACCTCGTGATCCTCGGAAATGCCGGACGCGCGCGATGGGATGACGAGTCTTTCCTCGACACCCAGCGGACAACTCCGGAACAATGCCCGCCCATCATCGTCCTAGACAGCATCGATCAGATCGTCGCGGCCGCCGCCGCGGCGGACCCAATGGTTTTTGCGACCCTGCCCTGTCCGGGCCGATCCTCGGCGCTTTTGGCAACCATCGAGAAGGCCTTGTCGGAAGAACGGGCCTTGCCGAAAACCGTGTTCGGCGATGACATCGCTCCCGAGGAGGAGGACGGGTTGTCCAACCCACCCCTCGTGGCACTGGAGGAAGCATTCGAACCCGAGGCTTGCGATGTTATCGCGATGGATGATGGCATGGACGACACCGGGCCGGTTGCCCCGCAAACGCACGACCCCTCGGAAGAGGTGTCAGCCATTCCCGCCAGAGACGACGGGAGCGTCGATATCCTGATTGTCGAGGACAACGAGATTAACCAGTTCCTGCTGGAGCAAATCCTCGGCAAGAGCGACTACAGCTATCGCATCGCCTCGAATGGCAAGGAAGCGATAGAGGCATGGCGCACGTATAGGCCCCGCCTGATCCTGATGGATCTGTCCATGCCCGACATGAGCGGGGACGAGGCCACGGCGGCGATCCGTAAAGCCGAGGAAGGGACCGGCCAGCGCGTACCCGTCGTGGCCGTTACCGCCCACGCCCTGCGCGGCGACCGCGACCGTTGCGTCGAGGCGGGGATGGACGATTATCTCTCCAAACCCGTCAAATCAGCAGACGTCCTTGCCATGATCGAACGATGGATGATCGAGGAAGAAGTGCGGCTGGCGGTCTGAGCCTGATCCGAGGCTACTCATATCTCACACGAATCAAGCATCCTGCCAGAAAGGTGAGGACCGAGGCGACACAAGCCAGAAGTCCGATGGCGGTGGCCCCGATATTGAGGGCAACCGCCGCCACTATGACGCTGATGAGCGCGCTCGACAGCAGAATATCGCGTAGGCCCTTGCGGGTGTCGTCCTGCCTTCTATCATTTCGGGCCGTCACACCCCTGCTCCCGGAATGAAAGACAGGAGCAGGACGAGAGCGGCAAGAATCGCGTAGACCAGCATCGTCTCGCCCAGCCGCTGCGCGAAACCTTTGACAGGCCGACGACCGCAGAAGTCGCAACGTCTTGTTGTGTTAAGCATGATGACTCCTTTCAATATGTCAGACAGGCCTGATTGCCTGCCCCTTCCGGTGAGCAATTCGAAGGCATCCGTGCAGGCGTTCTGGATCGCGTAAAGGCGATGCCGCCCCGTCGGTGGCCGTCGTTCCGACCGGCTCAATGGCCCGGTCGTATGGCTGTTGATTCTTCGGGTGCCGGGAAGCGTCTTATGCGACGCCGGAACCCATCAGACTGGACAACCATTTTCTCATCGGTATATGTTTTGAATGTACGATAAATCATCGTAAATACAACACAGAACTTTTTCTGGAATACAAGTGTGATTTTCATTTATGTTTATTTTGATAGAGAAAATAGATGTTTAGCAGAATAAATAAAAAGATCATTTTGCTATGCAGTGTTGAAGCGCCATTCTGGAGTGAGGCGCTGGCGAAGGTGACGCGCCTCGATATCAAGAGCGCTCTCGGCATCTCTCCCACGACGATGATAAAATGGGAGATGGGCGGTGAGGTGCGAGACGTATCGCTGCACCGGGCCTTCGATACCATGCGCGAGACCGTGTCGAAACGGCGGGCCATGCCCAAGGACGAGCGAGCGGCGGTCATCGGTAAAATCGACACGCTGCAACAGGCGATCTTCGACGAAGACACGAGCGTCTATGCCTTCGGAGAGCGACTCGGGTTCGACAAGACGCAGTCGCAGAAGGCCATCGATCAGGAAGTGTTCAAGAAAATCCCGGTCTTCCGCGATATCTATTACGAAGACAGCCCACGCGACCGCTCGATGGTCCAGAAGCATTTCTATGCGTTTGGCGGCTGCTATCACGTCTATCTCGAACGCGGCGAGCGCACGTTTCAGGGCGTGCTGCGCGTGCGCTATCCGCTGCACCTGAAGACGCTCTGGGCGATCCGGGCCAAGCTGAATCTGCCGAAATACGTCAACACCGTCGGCAAGCAAAAACCCTTCTTCGAGTATGATGGATTCCTGTCGATCAAGAGCGACGTGATCTTCTGGATGTTCGAGGAGCGCGACAACCTGAACGCCGATTTCTTCCAGATGATTACCGAACGTCCTGATCTGCTGGAAGGCGGCGGCATGGCAGAGGGCAAGTACCTGACGACCCAACGCGGCAGGGATGCCTCCATCGTGACCGGGCGCGTCCTGCTGGAGCGCCGGGAAATCGAGGATGCGCCGGATATCGAGGACTTCATGTCCGGCGGGATGATCCTTATGGACGAATCCTTCGACGCCATTCTGGAGAGGATCAGCGCCAAAGCACCCGACGCCTGAAAGCGGCGTGAAAAAATGCTTGCTAATTTCACGAGACTGATCGAACCATTCTGACATGGATGGAGCGGAACCTTTCAGCGTATCGGGAGTCGGGACCGACCTGCGCGCCATGCGGCGCAGCAGGGGGGTGACGCTTGCGGCATTGGCCGCCGATCTTGATCGCTCGGTCGGATGGCTCTCACAGGTCGAACGCGGATTGTCCGAACCGTCGATCGACGATCTGCGCCGCATTGCCAAAGCCTTCGATGTGCCGCTGAGCTTCTTCTTCCGCAACGCGGATGCCCCCGACGCGGAACGCGGCCATGTGGTGCGCGCCGCCCATCGCCGTAGCCTGGGCAATCCCGTCGCGGGGCTGGTCGAGGAATTGCTCTCCCCCGATATCGGCGGCGCGTTCGAGACCTTGCGCTCGACCTTCGCACCGGGGGCCGAACTGGCCGAGGCACAGGTGCGCGATACCGAGGAGGCGGGCTACGTCGTCTCGGGCACGATTGATCTGTGGATCGGGGATCGCCTGTTCCGCCTTGGTCCCGGTGACAGCTTTCGTTTTGCGGGAGAGCCGTATCGCTGGCGCAATCCCGGCAATGAGGAGGCAGTCGTCATCTGGACCATCATCCCGCCGGTGTATTGAGATGGAGAACAACAGGCCCGAGGGGTTCGAATGGGACGACGACAAGGCTGCGGAAAACCTGCGAAAGCACAAGATCGCCTTTTCAGAGGCAATCGGGATATTCAATGGGATTGTCTACTCGGAAGTCGATGACAGGTTCGAGTACGGCGAGACGAGAGAAACCAGTATCGGTTACGTGCAGGGCATCACCGCACTGACGGTTGCCCATACGGATCGAAACGGAAAGAAGCGCATCATTACCGCCCGTAAAGCGACAAAGACAGAAAGGAGGCAGCTGAATGACCATATCAAAAGAACGTTTGGCTGAAATCGCCGCCATTCCGGACGAGGAAATCGATACTTCCGATATCCCCGAACTTGACGCGGCGTTCTTCGAGAAGGCGCGTATCGTCTTTCCCGGCTCGACGCCGAAAGACGCCGTTCCTGCCCCTATCGACGCCGAAATCGTGGAATGGTTTCGCGCCGAAGGAAAAGGTCATGTGAACCGCATGAATGCCGTCCTGCGCGCCTATATGCTCGCCCGTGAAGCCGATAAATAAAGGAATGCCCAATGGCTGATCTCGACCCGAAGGGGTTCCCCTCTCATGCCCGCGTGGTCATCATCGGTGGCGGCGCGGTTGGTGCGTCGTCGCTCTATCATCTGGCCAAGGCCGGGTGGACCGATTGTGTGCTGCTCGAAAAGAACGAGTTGACCGCAGGCTCCACATGGCACGCTGCCGGGAACATCCCCAACTTCTCGGGTAACTGGGGGGTGATGAACATCCAGCGGTACTCGACCGAACTCTATCGCAAGCTTGGCGCAGAGGTCGATTACCCTATGAACTACAACGTCACGGGGTCGGTGCGCCTCGCCCACAGCAAGGAGCGGATGCAGGAATTCGAGCGGGCCATCGGCATGGGCAAAGCCCAAGGCCTGAACATGGAGATGTGCTCGAACGAAGACCTCAAGAACCACTACCCCTATCTCGAAACCCATGATCTGGCGGGCGGTCTCTACGATCCCTATGACGGCGACATGGACCCCTCGCAGCTGACCCAGGCCTTCGCCAAAGGCGCGCGGGATATGGGAGCACAGGTCGTGCGCTTCTGCCCTGCCACGGGTGCGCGGCGTGAAAATAATGAGTGGGTGATCGACACGCCCAAGGGCGAAATCCGTTGTGAATACGTCGTCAATGCCGCCGGATACTACGCTCGCGAAGTCGGCAAGTGGTTCGGACGCGAGGTGCCGATGGTGGTGATGAGCCACCAGTACATGCTGACCGACGAAATCCCCGAACTGGAAGAATGGACCAAGTCCAACGGCGGCAAGCTACCCCTGCTGCGCGATGTGGACAGCTCGTATTACCTGCGGCAGGAAAAGACCGGACTGAACCTCGGCCCCTATGAGCGCAACTGCGTGGCCCATTGGGTCGATCCTTCCGACCCGATGCCCGATGATTTCAGCTTCCAGCTCTATCCCGACGATCTGGAGCGGCTGGAATGGTATATCGAGGATGCCATGGCGCGTGTGCCGCTGCTCGGCACGGCAGGCGTGAACAAGGTCATCAATGGGCCGATTCCCTACACCCCCGACGGCAATCCGCTCATCGGACCGATGCCGGGCGTGCCGAACGCCTTCGAAGCCTGCGTCTTCACCTTCGGCATCGCTCAGGCGGGAGGCTCAGGCAAGGTGCTGGCCGAATGGGTAACGGAAGGGGCAACGGAACAGGATATGTGGTCCGTCGATCCGCGCCGCTTCACCGCCTATGCCTCCGACCCCGATTATGCGCTGGCGAAAGCCAAGGAAATCTACGGGCACGAATACGCCATCCACTTCCCCCGCCACGCATGGCCCGAAGGGCGCGACCGGAAGCTGTCACCCGTGCATGACCGCATCATCATGCGTGGCGGCCAGATGGGCGCGTATAATGGGTGGGAGCGGGCGAACTGGTTCGCCAAGGACGGCGACGATACCTCCGAAGACGCGACCCAGACATGGAACCGCGAGGGACCATGGCTGCCCCGCATCCGCGAGGAATGTCATGCGGTGCGCGATGCTGCCGGTATTCTCGATCTGCCCGGTTTCTCGCGTTTTCGGGTGAAGGGCGAGGGTGCGGCTGCGTGGCTGCGCGGGCTGGTCACGGGCGGCATCGCGAAAGCGGGGCGCATCGGTCTCCTGTACTTCGCCGACGAGGGCGGACGGATCATTACGGAAATGTCGATCATGCGGATGGAGGAGGATTTCTTCTTCCTCACCACCGCCGCCGGCGCGCAATGGCATGACCGCGACTGGCTGCTGAAGCATCTGCCCGAGGGATCACCCATCGAGATCACGGATGTGACGGAGGAGTTCACCTGTCATATCCTGTGCGGCCCCAAATCGCGAGAGGTTCTGGCCGGGATCACCGATGCCGACCTGTCGCTCGGCTGGCTGACCCACCAGACGGCGCAGATCGCGGGCAAGCATTGCCAGTTGGTCCGCGTCAGCTTTGCGGGTGAACTCGGCTGGGAAATCCACACGATGGTGGGCGATACGGCCGAAGTGTATGACGCCGTGATGGCGGCGGGGGAACCGCTGGGCCTCAAACCCTTCGGCATGTTCGCGCTCGACAGCTTGCGCATCGAGAAGGGTTATCGCGCGTGGAAGGGCGATCTCTCCACCGATTACACGATCCTCGAAGGCGGCATGGAGCGTTTCGTTCGCTGGCAGAAGGACGATTTCATCGGCAAGGCCGCGCTGGAAGCCCAAAAGCAGCAGGGCGTGACAAAGCAGTTCGCAACGATGATCGTCGAGGCCAACGGCTTTGACGCGCCATACATGTCAAACGTCTGGAAAGACGGCGAGATCGTCGGTGAGACGACCTCCGGCGCGTGGGGCCATCGCATCGACAAATCGATCGCGCTCGGGGTGCTACGTACCGATGCGGCGGAGCCGGGAACGACGGTTGAGATCGAGATGTTCGGGGAGCGGTATCCGGCGGTCGTGCAGGAAGACCAGCCGCTCTGGGATCCTCAGAACGAACGGTTGAAGGCATAAAGCCCCGGTCTAGAGCCGGGGCTGTTTCGTGCTCTTCGCTTAATGGAAATTGGCCCCGGCTCAAGGCCGGGGCAGGATAGTCTGTCAGGATACCCCCATGCCCACCCTCTCCCCCCGCATCCGCAGCATCGTGCCCGACGGCGAGGACGACGGCTGGGGTGTGCAGATGCGTGCGCAGGCGATGGCGCGGGAGGGGCGGGACATCATCCTGCTGACCATGGGCGACCATGACTTTCCGACCATGAAGGGTATCCGCGAAGCCTGCGGGGCCGCGCTCAAGACCGGGCGCACGGGGTATGGGTCGATCCATGGCATCGTGCCGCTGCGCCGGAACATCGCCAAGCGCGGCTCTGCGGTGCATGGGTTCGAGGTGGACCAGGATCTCGTCGTCGTGTCGATGGGGGGTCAGGCGGCCCTGTTCGCCACCGCCATGACATGCCTCGATCCGCGTGACGAGGCCATCGTGATCGAGCCGTATTACGCAACCTATGCCCAGACGATCCGGGCGGCGGGCGGCGTTCCCGTTACCATCGGCACCAGTGCCGACCAACGGTTTCAGCCAGACGTGGACACGCTGCGCGCGGCCATCACCCCGCGCACCCGCATGATCCTGTGCAATTCGCCGAACAATCCTTCGGGCGTCGTTTACACGCGCGAGACGCTGGAAGGGATCGCGGCGCTCTGCATCGAACACGACCTCTGGCTCGTTTCGGACGAGGTCTACCACAGCCAAGTCTATGACGGCGCGCATCTCTCGCCTGCCTCCCTGCCCGGAATGCGCGAGCGGACGTTCATCGTGGATTCCATGTCGAAATCCCATGCGATGACCGGCTGGCGGTCGGGGTGGCTGATTTGCCCGAATGAGGAGGCCGCCGCTTGCGTGATGGACCTGTTCCTGACCAGCGCTTACGGGGTTGCGCCCTTCATCCAGCTTGCCATGCGCGCCGCGCTCGCGGGCGGCAAGGGGCCGGAATATGAGATTGCCGAGAAGTATCGCTTTCGCCGCGACCGGGCAGTGGAAACGCTGGCCGTCTCGAAGCGCCTGAAAGTGCTGGCCCCTGAGGCAGCGATGTATGTGCTGATCGACCTGCGCCATTTTGCGAGCGATGCCGAACGCTTCGCCTATGCGCTGCTGGAGGAAACCGGCGTGGCGGTGATGCCGGGGGACAGTTTCGGAGCCTCGACAGCGGGGCATATCCGTATCAGCCTGACGGCCCCAGAAGAGAAACTGGTCGAAGCCTGCACCCTCATCGCAGGTTTTGCGGATAAGTGGAGCGAGACATGAGCTGGGAGACCTATTTCGCCTATCTGGCCACCTGCGCCGTGTTCTTCGCGACGCCGCCCGATACGAGCCAGCTTCTGATTATCTCGAACAGCCTGCGATGCGGGTTGCGGCGCAGCCTCGCCACCGTGGCGGGTGACCTGTCCGCAAACTGCATCCAGATGACCGCCGCAGCCTTTGGACTGACCGCCATCATCGCGCTCTCGGCGGATGTCCTGTGGATCGTCAAGTGGCTCGGGGTCGCCTATCTGCTCTGGATCGGAGTGCGGCTGATGCTGTCGAAACCCGCCGGGGCGAGCGACACCACTGGAGGCGCCTGCGGGATCGGCTTCCTTTTCCGGCAGGGTTTTCTCACCTCATCCGCCAATCCTTACGCGGTCGTCTTCTTCGGCGCGCTCTTTCCCCAGTTCATCGACGCTTCGCAGCCGGTATTGCCGCAACTGCTGGTGCTGGGGGCGACATACCTGCTGATCGACGGGGTGACACTGATCGCGTGGGGCTGGGCCGCTACGGCGTCACTGGGACGGATGCAGGGCGTGAACACGCTCTGGATCAATCGGATCTGTGGTGCGCTGATGATCGGCGCAGCGACTCTTCTGGGGCTCAAGGATTTGAATACGGAGACTGGGCAATGACCAATATCGTTCTTCTTGACGGGGGCATGGGGCAGGAATTGATCCGCCGCTCGCCCGATGCCGTGACCTCGCTCTGGGGCGCGGTTGTGATGCGCGACCATCCTCAACTGGTGCAGGGGCTGCATGAGGATTTCATCCGGGCAGGGGCGACGGTGCAGACGCTCAATACCTATTCGTTGACCCATCCACGTCTTGACAAGAAGGGGGCGCCGGAGCTGTTCGAGCCGATGTTGCAGCGGGCGGGGGAACTGGCCCTTGCTGCGGTGGACGCGACCGGGGCCGATGTGATCATCGCGGGCAGCCTGCCGCCACTGGTCGGCAGCTATCACCCCGCATCAACCTTGCCCGTGGAGGAAGCCGCCAAGCAATATGCCGAGATCGTGGCGCACCAGACGGATTACGTCGATGTTTTCCTCGTCGAGACGATGTCGTCGATCAAGGAAGCGCAGGGCGCATTGGCGGGGACACAGGCAGCGGGCAAGCCGGTCTGGCTGGGCTTTACCACCGATGACGAGGACGGCACGATCCTGCGCTCGGGCGAGCCGTTGGCCGAGGCGATTGCGGCGGTGAAGGACGCGCCACACCTCGCCGCGCTTTTCATCAACTGTACCCGACCGGAGTCCGTGGATCAGGGAATGCCGATCCTCGCGCAATGCGGCCTGCCCTTCGGCGCCTATGCCAATGGCTTCACCCATATCCAGAGCAGTTACGTGCCCGGAGCCACGGTTGCCGAACTATCGACCCGCACCGACCTGACCCCCGACGCCTATGCCGATTTCGCGATGGGTTGGGTGGAGGCCGGAGCCACCCTCATCGGCGGCTGCTGCGAAGTCGGACCTGCCCATATTGCCACCCTCGCCCAGCGGATTGAAAGCGCGGGCCATACCATCGTGAAGGATTTGCCCCGATGACCGCAATCCCCTCCCATGCCCGCGCTGTCATTATCGGGGGCGGTGTTGTTGGTTGCTCCGTCGCCTATCACCTGACGAAACTCGGGTGGAAAGATGTGGTGCTGCTGGAGCGCAAGCAACTGACCTGCGGCACCACATGGCACGCCGCCGGGTTGATCGCGCAGTTGCGCGCAACCCAGAACATGACGCGGCTGGCGAAGTATTCTCAGGAGCTTTATGGCACGCTGGAGGAGGAGACGGGTACGGCGACCGGCTTCAAGCGGGTCGGATCGATCACGGTCGCCCTCACAGATGAGCGGATGGAGGAGTTGCGGCGTCAGTTGTCGATGGCCCGCGCCTTCGGGGTGGAGGTCGATGAAATCTCGCCCTCCGAGGTCAAGGAACGCTACGAACACCTGAATATCGACGGCGTTGTGGGCGGCGTCTATCTGCCCAAAGACGGTCAGGGCGATCCGGCCAATATCGCCCATGCCCTCGCCAAAGGCGCACGGATGCGCGGGGCGAAGGTCATCGAAGGGGTGAAGGTCACAGGCATCGACCGCGAGGACGGGCGTGTGACCGGGGTGCAGACCGATCAGGGCGCGATCACCGCCGATTACGTCGTGAACTGCGGCGGTATGTGGGGCCGCGAGGTAGGACTGATGGCCGGCGTGAACGTGCCGCTTCAGGCCTGCGAGCATTTCTACATCGTGACCGAGGCCATCGAGGGGCTGACGCAACTGCCCGTCCTGCGCGTGCCGGATGAATGTGCGTATTACAAGGAAGATGCGGGCAAGATGCTGCTCGGGGCCTTCGAGCCGAATGCGAAGCCGTGGGGAATGGACGGCATCCCGGACGATTTCTGCTTCGATCAACTGCCCGAGGATTTCGACCATTTCGAGCCGATCCTCGAAAACGCGGTCAACCGGATGCCGATGCTGGGCGAGGCGGGCATTCACACGTTCTTCAACGGGCCGGAGAGCTTCACCCCGGATGACCGCTATCTGCTGGGCGAAGTGCCGGAATTGCAGAATTTCTATGTAGCCGCCGGGTTCAACTCGGTGGGCATCCAGAGCGCGGGTGGGGCCGGGATGGCGCTGGCGCAGTGGATGGAAGATGGCGAAGCGCCGTTCGATCTGTGGGACGTCGATATCCGCCGGATGCAGCCGTTCCAGAACACCAAACACTACCTCGTCGAGCGCGCGAAGGAAGCGCTGGGCCTGCTCTATGCCGACCACTTCCCCTATCGCCAGTTCGAAACGGCGCGCGGCCTGCGCCGGTCGCCGCTGCACGCGCAGATGGACGCCGCAGGTGCGGTCTTCGGCGAGGTCACGGGATGGGAACGCGCCAACTGGTTCGCCGAGGAAGGGCAGGAGCGGAAATACGAATACTCGTGGGGCCGTCAGAACTGGTTCGCCAACGCCGCCGCCGAGCACAAGGCCGTGCGCGAGGATGTGGGGCTGTTCGACATGTCGAGCTTCGGCAAGCTGCGCGTCGAAGGGGCCGATGCGGAGGGCGTGTTACAGCGGCTATGCGGAAACGATGTCGCCGTCGAGCCGGGCAAGATCGTCTATACCCAATGGCTGAACCACAAGGGCGGGATCGAGGCGGATGTGACCGTCACGCGGCTCGCCGATGACAGCTACATCGTCGTCACCCCCGCCGCGACCCCGCAACGGGACATAGCATGGGTCAAGCGCCACATGCCCGATACCGCCCGCTGCGCCGTGCTGGACGTGACGGCGATGGAATCGGTGATGGTCGTCATGGGGCCGCGCTCACGCGACATCCTGCAACCGCTCGTCGATGTGGACCTGTCGAACGATGCCTTCCCTTTCGGCACGATGCAGGAAGTCGAGTTCGGCATGGCCCGCATCCGCGCCCATCGCGTCACCTATGTGGGTGAATTGGGTTGGGAACTGTATGTCAGCGCCGATATGGCCGGGTATGTCTATGAGCGGCTGATGGCGGGCAATGCGATCAAGCATTGCGGCCTGCATGTGCTGGATTCCTGCCGCATGGAAAAAGCCTTCCGCCATTACGGCCACGATATCACCGACGAGGATCACGTCGTCGAGGCGGGGCTGGGCTTTGCGGTCAAGACCGACAAGCAACCCTCGAAATTCGGCGATTTCTTCGGGCGCGATGCGGTGCTGCGGAAAAAGCAGGAAGGGGTGTCACGGCGGATGATCCAGTTTATGCTGAACGATCCCGAGCCGCTGCTCTACCACAACGAGCCGATCCGCCGGAACGGCGAGATCGTCGGCTTCCTGACCAGCGGTAATTACGGCCACCACCTCGGTGGGGCCATGGGCCTCGGGTATGTGCCCTGCACCGCTCCGGGGGAGAAGGGGTCGGAGATGCTGGCCGATAGCTACGAGATTGAGGTCGCGGGCGCGCGGGTGGCCGCAACGGCGAGCCTGAAGCCGATGTACGATCCGAAGTCGGAGCGGGTGAAGGCGTGAGGGTATTGTGGGCGCTGATCAGGTCAGTGCCCACATGCGGCCTTCGCGCTTTTTCTGACTATGTAGATCGCCACCGCTGATCCGGTCCCAGAACCGACCGCCAACGATCTGTTCGGCGTCGTAGGTCTTCACGAGATAATCGCCGAGGTCGCCGTCCAGTGCCTCGTTCTTCATTTCAAAGGTCCAGAGTTTCAGGCGACCCCGGATATCTTCGGTCAAGACACTCTTGATGAAGGCATGGGGGATAGGCACGTCGATGCCATAGCGGTCCGCCGGATCGCCGATGGTCTGGACCGTTTCACCGAAATAGAACACCGGCGCGGTCAGGACGTAGGTTTCCAGCACCGTCTTGCTTGCGTTGAGATGCCGGATCGCCGTTTCGAGCTTGCGCCAGATTCCGCGATTGAACTGAGCGTTCTGGGGTGACATGTTCGAGAGCAGGAAAGTCTCGCTATTCTGGATTTCCTGAATGTCCTGGTTCGCGCTGGCCACGAGATGACCCCGGTCGAAACCACTGCCCTTGTAGGCACCGAGACCGGCGCGGAACCGCTTCGGGATGCGGGTATCGGCCCGAAAGTGGTCGCGGCGCTCGACTTCGGTGAGGAGGTGCTGGTTCCGATTGATGATTTCGAGCACCCATTTCGCCTGTCGGAAATACCATGAATATCCGATGGTAAAATAACGTCCCGTGAGGATTTCGTCACAAACAGGCGCGCCATAGCGCAGTTCGGGTTGCATCTGGAACGGATTGTCCATGGGTATCCTCGCTATGCCGGGATGCGGTCGCATGGAAGTCTGGGTTGCGTGAGGGGGTATCGTCAACCTTACACGGAGTGGCGGTAATCAATGGGAGGCCCTATGCTTCCGGCCCAGTTCAGGGGAGAATGCCATGTCGTCCTTTGTCGCCCATGGTCTCTTCGGAGCCGTCATCGGGCGGCGGATCGTGCCGACTGGCCTTGGTGTGATTGTCGGGGCGGCGTTCGCGCTGCTGCCCGATATCGACTATGCGCTGCTCTGGTTGCGAGGTGAGGATTTCGCGGTGCGCTGGACGCATTCGCTGGCCTTCGTCGCGGGGGCGGCGGGGGCGATGCTCTGGCGGCGAGATCTGTTTCTGATCGCCCTGTTCGCAGGGCTGTCGCATCTGGCTATGGATACGCTCGTGGGCGTACATCGCAATCCGCTGCTCTGGCCATTGACGGATCGGGGGTTCGCGTCGCCCGTCGGTCTGCTGCCGAGCGCGGGGCGGCCTGACCCGACCAACTTCTATTTCTGGCGCAATCTGTCGATCGAGGTGGGGATATTGGTGCCGCTGCTGTTCGCGATACGCAGGCGCGGGACGGTTCGGGTGGCGGCCATCCTGATCGCCGGGTCGTTCATGCTGTGGAGTGTGTCGCTGGCGCGCTGAACGAAAAAGGCCCGGCAGTTTCCTGCCGGGCCGGTACACGGTTACTTCCCTACAAACAATCAGCCAGCCATTGCACCCAGTTTTTCGAGCATCGAGATCAGGGCAGGGCCGACGATCGGGCCGACGCCAGGGATGGCGATGACTTTCTCGATCGTTGGACGCAAGGTCTCTACCGCCGAAGACGCCATGCCAGCGAAGGCGCTCTTCTCGGCATCACCCAGCGAACCGACCAGACCGCTGATTTCACCGAGATTGTCATTGGAGGCGGCGAGATCAGGCAGCGCGGCACGGGCCGATGCTTCATCGGTGATCGAACTGACCGAGGTCTGCACATCACCGATGACGGCGTTGAACCCTTCCGAGAGATTGGTGTCACCGACCATGATCGACTGCTCGGTTCCGGCGCTCTGCTGCATCGTCGGGGCGATGAAGTTCGTCCAGACGAACCAGGCGATGGCGGCGAGGATCAGAAGACCCATCAGCCATTTCAGCCATCCCCAGCCACCGCCGGAACGACGGGTTCTATCGAGGTCGCCATCCAACGTGTCATCAATGGCATCGGCTCCGGCGCGGTAGCTGCTGGAGGCCGCCGCACCGACGGCACCCGCCGCCGCGGCTCCGGCACCGGCGATTGCGGCCCCTGTGCCCGAGATGCCCCTGCCGGTCGCATCGACGGCACCAGA
>CALHLW010000151.1 GCA_938034615.1 uncultured Neomegalonema sp.
CGATGGCGACGTCGACGCATGGCGCATGACCGCCCATGGCGTGAAGGGCGCGTCGCGCTCGCTTGGCATGACCCGCCTTGCCTCGGTCGCGATGGGAGCCGAGAAGTCCGCACCCGATGCCGATCAACTCGCCGCAATCCGCTCGATCATGGACGAGACCCGCGCGACCATCTGGCCACAGGAAGACGCGGCTTAATCTCCTTCCGCAACCCCCTGCCGCTTCAACCGTGCCCGTCTGGCACGGAAGGAGGGCAGGAAAACGAGGGCGGCAGCGAGGATCAGGAGGCCCATGGTCATGGGCCGTTCCCAGATAAAGGACGGGCCGTCGTAGAGTTGCATCGAGCGGGCAAAATTGTTCTCCAGCATCGAGCCGAGGATGAACCCGATCAG
Source organism: uncultured Neomegalonema sp. (assembly GCA_938034615.1). Lineage (GTDB taxonomy): Bacteria > Pseudomonadota > Alphaproteobacteria > Rhodobacterales > Rhodobacteraceae > JAHDDY01. The sequence goes on from CALHLW010000151.1 coordinate 391, forward strand.
CAGCGGGGGCAGCGGAAAGTCTGCGAGACGCAGGATCGTCGCGATAACACCGAGGCCGACGAGGAGCAGCAGTTCCGTCGCGTTGTTCTGCCCGATATAGGCCCCCATCAGCGTGAAGAAGAGGATGAAGGGGATCAGGTAGTTGCGCGGGACGGCGAGGATCTTGGCGATATAGGGGATCAGCGGCAGGTTCAGGATCAGCAGGATCAGGTTCCCCAGATACATCGAGATGATGACGGACCAGAAGATACCCGGCTCATCGATCATCAGCCGTGGCCCCGGCGTGACATTGAGCGCGACCAGCGCGCCGAGCAGTATCGCAGTAGTTCCCGAGCCGGGAATGCCGAGCGTCAGCAGTGGTACGAAAGACCCGGTGCAGGCAGCATTGTTCGCCGATTCCGGCGCAGCAAGGCCCTTGATCGAGCCTTTGCCGAACATCTTCTTGTCTTCCTCGGAGGCGATGTTGCGCTCGACGGCATAGCCTAGGAAGGACGCGATGGTCGCTCCGGCCCCCGGCAACACACCGATGAGAAACCCTTGGATCGATTGCCGTCCGATGACGGGGGCGATCTGCTTGGCTTCGTCGCGCGTGATCCGCAGGTCAGTTATCTTGCCCGATCCCCCGTCGCCGGTATTCGAGCGTTTGGGGTCGAGGACCAGGAAGATCGCCTCGGGCAGCGCGAACATCGCCATTGCCAGCGTGATGAAGCTGAACCCCGATTGCAGATCCATGATGCCGCCGGTGAAGCGCGGGGCGTTGAAGAGAGCAGCCTCGCCCACTGTGGCCAGCATCAACCCGGCGACGGTCATCATGATGGCCTTGGCTACCTGCCCCGTTCCGGCGAAAGTCGCGATGGCGGAGAGGCCAACAACCATAAGCGCGAAATACTCCGCCGAATGGAAGCTGAGGGCCACCGAGGCCAGCGCGGGGGCGAAGATCATCAACAGGATCGCACCGATGGTGCCACCGCAGAACGATGAGATTGCAGCGATAGTAAGCGCCTTGCCCGCCTTGCCCTGTCGCGCAAGGGGATAGCCATCGAAGCTGGTCGCCACGGTCGAGGCGACGCCGGGAGCGTTGATGAGGATGGAGGAAGTCGATCCCCCGAAGATCGCGCCGTAATAGACGCCCGCCAGCAGGATCAGGGCAGCAGAGGGGTCGCCGATTGTGATGGCGACCGGGATCATGATGGCGATGATCGACATGGGGCCAAGACCGGGCAGCATCCCGATGAAAGTGCCGATCAGGCACCCGCCGATGACCATGAGCAGGTTCTTGATCGAAAAGGCCGTGGCGAGGCCCATCAGGATGCCGTCTAACATCGTGCGTCCTCCAACTTTGTCACTCCAGCGCAAGCCCGCCTTCGCGAGCATGACAACAGAGTGAGCATCACACGAACCAAGGCCATGGGCGCAGGAAGATGCCAAGCACACCATCGACAAGGAACCAGATGAACAGCGCAGCGACCAATGCAATCGGGATCAGGATGTGTAACTTGCGCTCGCCGAGCACGATGCCCGATACTGTGAGGAAAAGCACCGTCGAGGCTACGAAACCGATAGGGCGCAGGGCAAAAGCGTAGGCGACCATGAGGGCGACAAGAGCGGCGGCTTGGCCGATTTTGTAGTCGCCGAGGCGGCGGTAATCGATCTCGTCTTCTTTGAGGGGTGGCGGTTTGGCATTCACGATCACCAGCAGTGCGCAGATAATTCCCAGACCCGCCAGCACCTTTGGAAAGGTGCTGGGCCATATTGGATTGCGCTGCATGAAAGGGGGCAGACTCGCGTCCATCGCGAAGAAGGATGTGTAGCCGTAGATCAGGCAGATCACGAGGAAGATGGAGGCGATCCAGCGGTCGAGTGTCATGGTGTCGTCCCCCGGTGGTGGTGTCATGCCCGCGCAGGCGGGCATCTCCAAGAGCCTGAGAGCTTCCCGCTTTCGCGGGAATGACATCTTCGTCTGGCTACAGGAACCCGAGCTTCTTCATCAGATCGCCGATCACCGTTTCCTGCTTCACGAGGAAGACTTCGAAATCGTCGCCCGGATTGAAGATATCGACCCAACCGTTCCGATCGCGCACCTCGGCCCATTCGTCGGTTTCGTACATAGCCGTCAGAGCGGCGATGTATTTTCCTTTTGCTCATCGGGCAGGCCGGGAGCGGCGAAGAAGCCACGCCAGTTGACGAACTCGGTGTCGATGCCCTGCTCTTTCATGGTCTTCGCATCTTCATAGGCCGCGACCCGATCCGGCGCGGTGACGCCGATGATCTTGACCTCGCCCGCCTCGGCCAGCGCGACTGCCTCGGAGAAGCCGGTCGAGAGCGCGGCAATCTCGCCCGAGAGCAAGCCCGCCATCGCTTTGCCGCCCGCATCATACGCGATGTACTTCAGGTCCAGCGGGTCTTCCCCGGCGGCTTCCATCACCATCGCTGCAACGAGATGGTCCATGCCGCCCGGCACCGACCCACCGCCCACGGCAACCTTGCCGGGGTTCTTCTTGTAGGCGGCGAGCAGATCATCCATCGAGTCGATATCGCTATCCTTGCCCACCACAATGGCGGCATAGTCACCGATGGTCCCGGCGATCAGCGTGAGATCACGAAAGTTTTGCGGGAACACCTTGGTCAGTGAGCGGATTACGATAGGGGTCGAGTTGACCATCATCGTACCGTGGTTGCTGTCGGCATTCTCGATCAGATAACCGATGGCCTTGCCGCCGCCACCGCCCGACATGTTCTCATAAGACGCTTTGCCGACGATGCCCGATTTGGTCAGGGCTTCGCCCGTGCCGCGCGCGGTACCGTCCCAGCCGCCGCCTGCCCCGCCGGGGATCAGGAAGTGAATGCTGTCGAGTTCCTTATGGGCGTCCGCAAACGCAGGAGCCACGAAACCGGCGGCGAGCGTGGCCGCCAGGGCAAGGCGGCGGGTAATG
>CALHLW010000152.1 GCA_938034615.1 uncultured Neomegalonema sp.
TCGATGCCGCCGGAGGCGAAGGTGCGCGCACTGACCGCCGCCGCCGCTGCCCTGCGCGCTTCGGTTCCTGCGCTGCTGGAGGCCAATGCGCGCGATCTGGAGTACGGGCGCGAGAAGGGCCTCTCCCCGGCGATGATGGACCGCCTCACCCTCGACCCCGCCCGTATCGAGGCCATGGCGGCGGGGGTCGAGAGTGTTGCGGAGTCCGGTGATCCGGTCGGTGAGGTCATCGCGGAGTGGGACCAGCCCAATGGCCTGCATATCCGCCGCGTCCGCACGCCGCTGGGCGTGATCGGCGTGATCTACGAGAGTCGCCCCAACGTCACCGCCGATGCCGGGGCGCTGTGCCTGAAATCCGGTAATGCCGCGATCCTGCGCGGCGGCTCCGAGAGCTTCCACTCCGCCACCGCCATCCATGCCGCTCTGGTCGAGGGATTACGCGCTGCCGACCTGCCCGAAGCCGCGATCCAGCTCGTCCCCACCCGCGACCGGGCCGCAGTCGGCGCGCTGCTCGGCGGGTTGGAGGGAACGGTCGATGTGATCGTCCCGCGCGGAGGACGGGGCCTCGTGGAGCGGGTGCAGTCCGATGCGCGCGTGCCGGTCTTCGCCCATCTCGACGGCATCTGTCACCTCTATATCGACGGCGCAGCGGATCGGCAGATGGCGGTCGATCTGGCCGTCAATGCCAAGATGCGGCGCACGGGGATTTGCGGCGCTGCCGAGTGCCTGCTGTTCGACCGGGCGGCGGCGGATGCGGTCGCCCCGGTCGTCGCGGCCCTGCGCGAAGCGGGTTGCGAGGTGCGCGGCGATGCGGATGTGCAGGCCGCTGCCGAGGGCGTCGTCCCCGCCACCGACGCCGATTTCGGCCATGAGTTCCTCGACACGATCATCGCCGCCCGCATGGTCGATGGGGTGCACGGGGCCATCGCCCATATCCGCGAGTTCGGCTCCAGCCATACCGAGTGCATCGTCACCGGCGATGACGGCGTCGCCGCCACATTCTTCGCCCGACTCGATTCGGCGATCCTGATGCGCAACACCTCGACCCAGTTTGCCGATGGCGGAGAATTCGGTATGGGCGCAGAAATCGGCATTGCAACCGGAAAGATGCACGCCCGCGGACCTATTGGGGCCGAGCAACTGACCAGCTTCAAATATCTCGTCGAGTCTAAGGGGGCGGTGCGCGCGTAAGCCGCAGGGGTAGAATTAACCTATTTGAAACTTTTGTTAACGATGGCTCGTTGCAGTCCCGAGAACCGGGCTGTTCCCGGATCGCCTGAACGAAGGGACAAAGACTATGAGCTTCACGAAAACGGGTATCGCGCTCGGGGCCGCGCTTCTGCTGACGGCCGGTTGCGCCGACACGATGACGAAGAGCACGGCGACCCCCGCTCCGGCGGCGACTGCATCCGACAACCCCATCGTGGGCGGCGCGCCGATGTTCGCCAGCAAGAACATCGTCGAAAACGCGGTCGAATCCGCCGATCACACCACTCTCGTGGCCGCGGTCAAGGCTGCCGGACTGGTCGATACGTTGTCCGGCCCCGGCCCCTTCACCGTCTTCGCCCCGACGAACGCCGCTTTCGAAAAGCTTCCGGCGGGCACCGTGGAGTCGCTTCTGCTGCCTGAGAACAAGGCGAAACTGACTCAGATCCTCACCTATCACGTCGTTCCGGCGGCGGCGATGAGCACCGATATCACCGGCATGATCACCGCCGATGGCGGCGCGCATATCGTTCGCACGGTTGCCGGTAATATCCTGACTGTCCGCAACACGCCCGGTGGCGGCATTGCCATCAGCGACGAGAATGGCGGCGTCTCGAACGTCACCATCGCGGATGTGAAGCAGTCCAACGGCGTGATCCATGTCGTCGACACGGTTCTGCTGCCCGCCGAGTAACACCGGCCCGGCCCCTTCCGTGATGCGGAAGGGGCAATGATGCGGGCATTCGTGCTGGAGTAACCCGATCAAGTTGAGCATCGAATTGCCCTGAAAACGGGTATTTCGATGCAATTTTTGCCTTAACCTGATGGGGTTTGACTTCATCGTTCTGAACGATTGGCGAGAAAGTACGAATGTCTGGCCAGATCATGCGCCATCACCTGCGCATTCGTCGTCCCGAGCGCCTTTCGGCATTTTACGGCGATTTGCTCGGAATGAATGATTTCGGCATGGAAAATGGCGCACATCTCTTTGGATATGACAGGGGGCAGTGTCTTCTGGCGCTCCGTCCCGGCGCGGTTGAGCCATATGATGCCAAACCTGACGGTTTCTTCTGGAAGACCGGCATTACCTTACGCGATCTGGATATGGCAGTCGCCTATTTGCGCAGACAGGGGCATTGGGTCCGTGATCCGGCACAGTTCCGCGATATCGGATATCTGACGCACATGACCGACCCCGATGGCCTCGTCATCGAGCTTTTGCAACAGGGCTTCGAAGGGCGCGCCCGGTCCATTGCAGACGGGCATCCCATCGGCGCACAGGCAACGATTGCGCATATCACGCTACGGGTGACGAATATTGGGGCGGCAACGGCGTATTTCGGGGGTACGCTCGGTATGCGGTTGATGTCGGTCCAACCGGTCGAGGCCCTCGGATTTTGCCTCTATTTCTTTGCCTGCAGTGACGAAGAACTGCCCGATCCCGATATCCGCGCCGTGGGCAATCGCGAATGGCTCTGGTCCCGGCCCTATGCAATGATCGAACTGCAACATCTCATGAAACCGGAGGCAAGGATACGCAATTACGGCGATTCGGCCCGATCCGGGTTTATCGGGTTTTCAGGCGCCGATTTGCCAAACAGGATCATCACTCCTGATCTTCGAATGTGACATGGTGAATGGCGCAGATGGCCCATTGCGGCAGTTTAGCAGACAGGCCCGTCAGCCTGCGCCACGTCTCGCCCCTTGCATATATCGTCCGGAACGGCCATATGGGGTTGGCAACGTTATACTAAGTCGATCCGCTGTCTCCGTAAGAAGCTACAGTCATTCGGTCTTGCTTGACCGCGCCGCAGTTGCCGCACACCGCGGGCAGCATTGTTTCTATGGAGACTACAGATGGCCAATGGCACTGTAAAATGGTTCAACCCAACCAAGGGTTTCGGCTTCATTCAGCCTGAAAGCGGCTCGAAAGATATCTTCGTCCACGTCAGCGCCGTCGAGCGTGCGGGCCTTCACGGCCTCGAAGATGGTCAGAAGATCGAATTCGACGTCGAAGCGGGCCGTGATGGCCGCGAATCGGCAACGAACCTCAAGGTCGTAGACTGATACCGATCCTTCGGAACGGCTGTAACGGTCGTTCCGGATAAAAGACGTGGTCCTCGGGCCGCTCGACCCCCTTCGCGCTGCGGAGGGGGTTTTTGTTTCGGCGGCGTCGGACGCTCAACAGGCGGGAAGCGTCGCCGCCAAGCCGCCTTTCGAGGTTTCCTTGTACTTGTCGCTCAGGTCGATCCCCGTCTGCCGCATCGTCTCGACACAGGCATCGAGCGAGACGAAATGCACCCCGTCCCCGCGCAGGGCCAGCGAGGAGGCCGTCACTGCCTTGACCGCCCCGAACCCGTTGCGCTCGATGCAAGGCACCTGCACCAGCCCGCCGACGGGGTCGCAGGTCATGCCCAGATGATGCTCCAGCGCGATCTCCGCCGCGTTCTCGATCTGCATGTTCGTCCCTCCGCGCACTGCCGTCAGCCCCGCCGCCGCCATGGCACTGGCCGAGCCAACCTCCCCCTGACAGCCGACCTCCGCTCCTGAGATCGACGCATTATGCTTGATCAGACCCCCCACGGCGGCGGCGGTCAGCAGAAACTCGCGCACCCCTTCGCGGGTCGCTCCCGGATGGTGGTCGAAATACCAGCGCAGCACCGCCGGGATCACCCCCGCCGCGCCATTGGTCGGCGCTGTGACCACCTTGCCCCCGGCAGCATTCTCCTCGTTCACCGCCATGGCATAGAGCGACAGCCACTCGTTGATCGCATACGGATCGGCGAAATTCGTCCCATGCTCGCGCAGCAGCGCCTCGCGGATGCCCTTTGCGCGGCGGCGGATATGCAGGCCACCGGGCAGGGTGCCATCCAGCTTCAACCCGCGCTCCATACAGCCCTTCATCGTCTCCCAGATCGCGTCCATCCCCGCATCGAGCGCCGCCTCGTCGCGCAGGACCAGCTCGTTCGCGCGCTTCATCTGCGCGATGGTCAGCCCGCTTTCCTCGCCCAGCGCCAGCATCTCGGCGGCATTGTCGAAGGGATAGGGCACGCCCAGCTCCCGGCGCATCTCGCCGAGGCCCCCCTCCTGCGTCTGCTCCAGCTCGGTCGCATCCACCACGAAGCCACCGCCCACCGAATAATACGTGCGCGTCGTCAGCTTCTCGCCCTGCGCATCCAGCGCCCAGAGGATCAGCCCGTTCGCATGGCCGGGCAGGGCAGGGCCATAGTCGAAGATGAGATCGGCCTCCGGGTCGAAGGCGAATTCGGGCAAGCCATCATGCCCGATCCGCCCGCTCTTCCGCAGCCGCGCCTCCATCGCCTCCGCTTCATCCGGGTCGATGGTATCGGGTGCACAGCCCAGCAGCCCCAGCATCACCGCCCGGTCGGTCCCATGCCCCTTCCCCGTAAAGGCCAACGAGCCATGCAAATAACACCGCACCCGCGCCAACCCCCCATCCCCGCGCTCGCGCAGCAGATCGAGAAACAAGGTCGCGGCAGTCATCGGCCCCATCGTATGCGACGATGACGGCCCGACGCCGATCTTGAAGATATCGAAGACACTGAGGAACATGAGGGCCTCCCGGCATTTTGGATCGCCATTCAATATAGCGCACCT
>CALHLW010000153.1 GCA_938034615.1 uncultured Neomegalonema sp.
CTGCTCACCGCCGGAACGCTGGCCGCGATCTACGTGATCTTTCGCCTCGTCTTTCAGGTCGTCCTGCCGCGCGGCACGCTGGGTTTCCTCTGAATGGAGGACATGCTCGCCAATCTCGCGCTGTCATGGTTCGACCCCTCACTCCTGCTGCTGACGGCGCTCGGCACGTTGGCGGGCATCTATGTCGGTGCGATCCCCGGTCTCTCCGTGACCATGGCGACCTCGATCCTGATTTCCTTCACCTTCCGGTGGGACGTGAACGATGCTCTTGCCCTCATCGCCGGAGTCTTCGTCGGCGGGGTCTATGGCGGCGCGCGCACGGCCATCCTGCTCAACATCCCCGGCGCTCCCAGCGCCATCGCCACCGCCATCGACGGCTATCCCCTCGCACAGAAGGGCGAGGCGGGGGAGGCCATCGGCCTGACCACCGTGATGTCGGTCTTCGGCGGCCTGATCGGGATTCTCGCCCTCGCGCTCTTCGCTCCGCTCATCGCCAGCTTTGCCATCCAGTTCAACTCGCGCGACTACCTGCTGCTCGGTCTCATCGGTATCCTGCTCGTCGGTTCACTGTCGGGCGAGAGCTTCGCGAAGGGCGCGTTCGCCGGAGCGCTCGGCGTGCTGATCGGCATGGTGGGCCTCGATCCGATGACGGCGGAGGGCCGCTTCACCTTCGGCTCGATCCAGTTGATGGGCGGCATCCCCTATATCGTCGCCATGATCGGCTTCTTCGGCGTCGCCGAAGCCTTCGTCCAGCTCCACAATCTCGACCTGCCGGTTATCCGCCAGAAGATCACCCGCGTCATCCCCCGCTGGAGCGATATCAAACGCTACTTCGGCCTCGCGATCCGCTGCTCCGGTATCGGTACCATCATCGGCGCACTCCCCGGCACGGGCGGCGATATCGCCGCGCTACTCGCTTATGACCACGCCAAGCGCTCGACCCTCGACCCCGAAATCCCCTTCGGCGAGGGCGCGAAAGAGGGTCTGGTCGCCCCCGAGGTCGCCAACAATTCCGCCGTCGGTGGGGCCTATGTCCCGATGCTCACGCTGGGCATTCCCGGCGATGCGGTCACGGCGGTCATCATCGGTGCGCTTTTCATCCACGGACTGAAGCCGGGGCCGCTTCTGCTGGTCGAGACACCGCATCTCTTCTGGTTCATCGTCGGCAATCTGGTGCTGGCCAATCTCTTCCTGTTGATCTTCGGCCTCACGGGCATCCGCATCTTCACGAAGATCGTGGAATGTCCGAAGGCCATCCTGATCCCGCTCATCATCGTGTTTTCGGCGGTCGGCACCTACGCCATCCAGAACAATCCGACCCATATCCTCTGGATGCTCGGCTTCGGGGTGGTCGGCTATTTCATGAAAACCTACGGGTTTCAGGTCGGTCCGGTCATCCTCGGCGTCATCCTCGGCCCGATGCTCGACGAGAATTTCCGGCGCGCCATGCTGCGGGCGCGGGGAGATGTTGGAAAATTCCTCTGGGATTTCGTCTCGCACCCGATCTCGCTTGTCCTGACCATCGCCTTCGTCCTGCTTCTTCTGTCGCAGACTCCGCTGTGGAAGCGGTGGCGATTGCGATAGCTGCGTCCGCGCGCTAACAGCCCCCCATGCCCCGCTACAAACTCACCATCGAATATCGCGGCACTTCCTTCTGCGGCTGGCAGCGGCAGGATAACGGGCGGGGTGTGCAGCAGGCGGTGGAGGAGGCGATCTGGGCCATCGAGCCGAACGCGCCCCCCATAATTGCGGCGGGGCGCACGGATGCGGGGGTCCATGCGACGGGGCAGGTCGCCCATTGCGACTTCTCCGAGAAACGCGAGTTGCACCGCCTGCGGCGCTCGCTGAACCATTTTCTCCATCCGGAGCCGGTCTCGGTGGTCGAAATCGAGCCGGTCGCCGATGATTTCCACGCCCGCTTCGACGCGAAGGCCCGCCACTATCTCTACCGCGTCCTCTCCCGTTCTGCGCGTCCGGTGCTGGTGGACGGGCTGGTCTGGCATGTCCACAAACCGCTCGATGTGCAGGCCATGCGCGAAGGGGCCGCGCATCTGATCGGCCACCATGATTTCACGACCTTCCGGTCGGTCCATTGCCAATCCGCCTCACCCGTGAAGACGCTCGACACGCTGGATATTTCCGAGATCGACGGCGAAATCCGCTTCCACGTTCGCGCCCGCAGTTTCCTGCATAATCAGGTGCGAAGCTTCGTGGGGTCGCTGGTGCAGGTAGGAACAGGGAACTGGCCCCCGTCACAGGTGGCCGACGCCCTCGCCGCCACCGACCGCGCCGCCTGTGGCCGCGTGGCCCCGCCCGATGGTCTTTATCTGGAGCGGGTGATTTACTGACTTCATTGTCATTCCCGCGCAGGCGGGAATCTCGTGCCGCTGCGGGAGATGCCCGTTTTCACGGGCATGACAAGACTATTTCAGCGAAACCACGACCTCTGCCCCGCCGCCCTCATGCACCGAATCCAGCGCCCGCACTGTCACTTCCGTTACGCCCGCAGGAATCGACAACGTGTGCGAGCGGGTGAAGGGCTGCTCCTCCACATGCGGATGATAAAGCACCCTAGTCCCCAGCACCGTGCCATCCGGCCCGACGATCTCGAAACCATTGGCATAATGGTCCCAGCCCGTATCCGCGTGCCGTATCGTCGCGCTAATGCGCCATTGGTCGCCCGTGCGCTCGGCCTTGGCATCGAGAACGTCCGCCTCCCCGGCAAAAGCGGGCGTGGACAGCAGGGCGAGAAGGGCAAGGCGGCGCATGGCGAAACTCCGGTGAAGGAAAGATTGCGCCGACCATGCCGCCCCATCGCGGCGAAATCTAGGCTTCGGCGGCTTCCTTCAGCGTCAATCGCCGCGCCGCCACCACGATCAACAGCAGCACCGGCACTCCGAGCGCCGCCGCGATCA
>CALHLW010000154.1 GCA_938034615.1 uncultured Neomegalonema sp.
TACTCCGGGTTACCCCGCGGGAAAGTAGGTCACCGCCAGACTAATAAGCCACAGAAATATAGCTCTCAATACAATCAACATAAAAAACGCCCCGCCCAGAAATGAGCAGGGCGTTTCTTATTGATCGTTCCCGTGAATGAGGTCGAGAAAGACCCCTTCGAGACTTGCCTCACTCGTAGTGACATCCCGAATTTCCACCCCGGCAGAGTGAACGAGATCAAGTAAAGAACCGAGGCTGGCATGGCTGCGCGAGTACGTCATGGCCAACGCCCCCCCGACCGTCAGGGTCGTGGATACATCCGTTCGCGCTGCGAGTTCCGCCGGAACGACATCGAGTGCGGTCATGGGAACGATCGTCATCGTCTTGCTGTCGAGACGACCCATCAGAGCACTTTTCGGCTCATCTGCGATGACGTCGCCGTGGTTGATGATCGCGATCCGATCGCACATTTCTTCGGCCTCTTCGAGATAATGAGTCGTCAGAATGATCGTCACGCCCTCGGCGTTCAGCTCCCGTACATAATCCCAGAGCTGTCGACGCAGATCGATATCGACCCCGGCGGTCGGCTCGTCCAGAATCAGAACGGGTGGCGAATGCGACAGGGCCTTGCCGATCAGCAACCGCCGCTTCATCCCCCCCGAGAGCGACCGCGCACCCACATTCATCTTGTCGCCGAGTCCGAGCGCCGTCAGCAACGCTTCGGTGCGCCGTTCGGCAGGCGGAACCCCATACAATCCGGCCTGTATCTCCATCGCCTCGCGTGGGGTGAAAAACGGATCGAGATGCAATTCCTGTGGCACGACCCCGATGGAGGCGCGCGACATGCGCGGGTTCGTGTCCTGATCGAACCCCCATATGCGTACCGACCCGCTGGTCTTGTTCACCAGCCCGGCGAGAATGTTGATGAGCGTCGATTTCCCCGCCCCGTTCGGCCCGAGCAACCCATAGATCGACCCGCGCGGAATCGACAGGTCGATGCCCTTCAACGCTTCCTTTTCCCCTTCTCCGCCCCGCGCTGCATAGGTCTTGCGCAGGCCCCGGATTTCGAGGGCATACCGGGGCGAAGCCTCCGGGGTTTCCGGTGTCGCGGTTGACATCGACACTCCTGATGAAAGAAGACGGGACAAAACCCGGCGCGCATTGGCTATCACCCGCGCGCCCCCGCCGCAACGCGCGAAACGAGGCACCCATGGCCAATGAAGTCACCATCGTCACCCCGGAGCAACGCAACCTTGCGACCGTCGAGGTCACGACCCGCCTCGTCGCCTGTGATGGCGGAGGAGGACCGCTCGGGCATCCGATGACCTATTACGAAGTCGGCCCCGAAGGCACCGCGACGTGTAACTACTGCGACAAGAAATTCGTGCTGGCCCAGCCGACCGGCGAGACTCACGGATGAGGGGCCTCCTTCTCGCAGCGTTCATTCTGGTCAGCCCGGCCGCATGGGCTGCCGAGATCGAGGTCGAAGCGCCCGTCGCCGCCGCCACGCTCTATCCGCAGGGCGCGAGCGTCGAGCGCAGCGCGTCCTTCCAGGCGGAGGCAGGGCGGCATAGCGTGCTGATCGTCGGGATGCCCGCGAATTACCGTCGAGAATCGCTGCGGATCGAGGGGACAGGCGCTTTCGCAATCCTCTCCATCGAGGAACGCCGCGCGGCCACCCGCGCGCTGGAGGCGCAACGGCGCAGCCCTCGCCGCGATATCGAGGAGGCGATCCGGTTGTTGCAGGATCGCCGCATCTTTGCGACCAATGCCATTCAGGCCGCCCAGCGCCAACTCACTTATATCGACGCGATGACCAAGGCGCAGGCACAGGCCAGCGCGACCAAGGACGACCCGGCGCTCGTCAACGCTTCGCAATGGACCGGCATGTGGACGAGCATCGGTGAGGGCACAAAGACCGCTCTCGACACCCGCCAGCGGGCGCAGATCGAAATCCGCGAAATCGATGAGCAAATGGCCGAGCTGAACGCGCAACTGCGTGATGTCGGAACCGAGCGGCGCTTCGGGCCGGTCCTCGCCGTCCAGATCGAGGCGAAGGGGGCCGTGTCCGGCACCCTGACTGCACGCTATCAGATGGACAACGCGAACTGGGCACCCGTCTACGATGCGCGCCTATCGCTCAATCGTGGCGAGTCGGATGACCCTTCCATGGTCCTCGTGCGCCGGGCACGGGTGCGACAGGGAACGGGTGAGGACTGGACCGGCATCGCGCTGACACTCTCCACCGCTCGCCCGAGTGGCAGGGCTGGTGCGCCCGATCCACGCCTGCTCTTCGCGCGGATACAGGAGAAGCTGGAGGACGGGGTCAGGCCATCGGTCGGATATATGGCCGATCAGATGGTCCAGAAAGAGGCGCGCACCATGGCAATGGCCCCGCCTCCACCACCGCCAGCTCCCCCGGTCATGGCGGCTCCCGCGCAGCAGGTGATGGCCGTCGCCCAGCTTCAGGGCGAGACGGTCGAATACGTTATCCCCGGCACGGTCGATATCGATGGATCGGGCGAGCCCAAGCAGGTTCTCATCGACGAGCGGGACGGCACCGTCACGCTCGAAGTGCGCGCCACGCCGTCGCTGGACAAGACCGCCTATCTCTATGCCGAGTTCGAGAATGCGACCGAGGCTCCGGTTCTGCCCGGCACTGCCTCGCTTTACCGCGACGGCGTGTTCGTCGGTACCACGATGCTGGCCCGGATCGCCGGGGGCGAGACGACGCATCTGCCCTTCGGCAGCTATGACAGCATCAAGATCACCCATACCGAGCGCGAGCGGATGGAGGGCGAGCAGGGCCTCATCCGCGCCCGCCAGACCGAGCGCCGCCGCTACATCATGACCGCCGAGAATCTCGGCGACAAACCCATGCCCGTCGCGATCCGCGATTCGATGCCTTATGCCGAAAACGAGGATGTCGAGATCACCCTGCGCACCAAACCCGCCCCCGATGAGCGCGACGTCGACGACCGCAAGGGCGCGCTGCTGTGGCAGTTCACCTTGGAGCCGGGCGAAAAACGCGAGATCGAACACGGCTACGACGTCACCTACCCGACCGGCGTGACCCTGTTTCTGCCACGGTGAGGGGATAAGATAAGGTAATGCCGCGGCCTCGACCTTGAGCCGGGGCCTTGATGGAAAAGAAGTGTGGTGTTTCCACCAAGACCATCGGGGCCCCGGATCGTTGTCCGGAGCTGCGCCGACAGTAAGGAATGCATAATGCGTCTCACCGTTCTGCTTCTTGCATCGTTCGCCCTCGCTGGATGCGCCGCGTCCAGCCTTGGTTATCAGGGTCTCGCCCTCCAGCCCGAGCCGACACCGCCGAAGGTGGTCGCCGAGTGCACGCCGCAGACCGTGCTTCAGGAGGGCCGCGAGACGCGGCAATATCCCGCCAATTGTCCGGCCACGCCAGCCTTGCAGAACCGCTACGCCCTAGGGCGCGAGATCGCGTGGCTGGAGGAGGAACTGCGCGAGGTGAATTACCTCATGGCCTCCCGCGACAGGTACGGCCTCGGATCGAAAGGCTTCTTGCTCGGACGCCGGATCGAACTCAAGAACGCCCTCCGTGCGCTGGAAGCCGAAGCGGCGCGGACCTAAAGTCAATCGCGATCAGGTTGGGCCACAAAGCGTCAGAATTCGCGCGGCTCTTGGCGCGAATTCTGACTCAAGTTGATCGCGAATGACCCTAGCGGATCAATTCGACCTCAACACCAAGATCGAGGTCTGCCCACGCGCTATCCGCCGTCAGCACCATGGCCTTTTTCGCAATCGCAAGGGCTAGGCATGAACTCTCACCGAGAGACAGCCCGAGGCTTCGGGTCGCCTTTCTGAGGATGCCGGCATCGATGGCCTGACCGGCATCGAAAGAATGCGATATTTCTGCAAACAGGCCAGTGGTGGTGCGGATGGTCTCCTCGTCTGCTCCTTTCTCGGACAGCTTTGCGGCGACTTCGGAAAGATTGACCGTGGACACGATTGCATCTCCAAGGATTGCGCGCACCCGTTCTGCTCCCGGCTCTTCGAAGAGAACCGCCAGAATGGCCGAGGCATCGAGGGCGTAGATCACTCCTCGCCCCACATCGCGTGCCGTTCGGCGAGAAATTCATCGACGACGCTTTCTCCGGGTTTCTTCAGGGGGGCCAGAGCAGCTTGCGCCCGCTTCAGCGCGGCCCCGAGTGATATCAGACGCAGCTCGCCATCCACGATGCGGGCCGTCACCTTGCCGTCCTCACCCATCGCCATCGCTTCGCGCAGATCTTTGGGGATGACCACCCGTCCGTTGCTGCCGATCGTCAGTGTTACCGGATCACCGGAAGATCGCTTCGGCGGCGCTTTGGCAGATAATGTCATGATCTTGCCTCTATGCTTTATTAAGCAATAAATGACATGATGTATTAAAAATGTCAAAATTCTTGATGACATCCCAGTAGAGCGACATGATCGAAATCGAGCCGAACGATACCGATAAGGATATTCCTTCGACCTCACACAGCGTGTAACCCTTCACCCAAGCAGCAAGGGGAACACCGATGCCACTCGACAAGGACTCCCACCTCTATCTCGTGGATGGCTCCGGCTTCATCTTCCGGGCTTTTCATGCCCTGCCGCCCCTGACGCGCAAGTCGGACGGGGTGCCTATCGGGGCCGTGTCGGGCTTTTGCAACATGCTGTGGAAGCTGGTGGCCGATGCGAAGGAGGACAGCGAGGGCGCGCCCACCCACATGGCCGTCGTGTTCGACGCCTCCTCCAAGACCTTCCGCAACGATCTCTACGGGGAATACAAGGCCAACCGTCCTGATCTGCCGGAAGACCTCAAACCCCAATTCCCGCTGATCCGCGATGCCGTGCGTGCCTTCTCCATCGCCTGCGTCGAGCAGGAGGGCTACGAGGCCGACGACCTGATCGCCACCTACACGAAGGAAGCGCGCGATGCCGGGGCGCGCGTGACCATCGTGTCCTCGGACAAGGATCTCATGCAACTGGTCGGGCCGACCGTCGTGATGTTCGACGGCATGAAGAACAATGTGATCGATGAGGACGGCGTCTACGACAAGTTCGGCGTCACCCCAGATCTGGTCATCGACGTGCAGGCGCTGGCCGGGGACAGCGTGGACAACGTTCCCGGCGCACCCGGTATCGGCGTCAAGACCGCTGCCCTGTTGATGGATGAGTTCGGCTCGCTCGATGCCCTGCTGGAGCGGGCAGAGGAAATCAAACAGCCCAAACGCCGCCAGACGCTCATCGACCATGCCGACCAGATTCGCCTCTCGAAAGTGCTGGTGACGCTCAAGGATGACGTGCCCGATGCCGGATCGGCGTCGGATTTCGCCATTCCCGAGCCGGACGCGGCTCCCCTGCTCGATTTCCTCGCAGAGATGGAGCTGAACACTCTTACCCGCCGCGTCGCGACCGCCTATGACCGCGAAGCCCCCGAGCCAAAAGCCGCCGCCGCCCCGGTACTGAACACCACTCCGGCGGGCGAGGAGGGCGCACTCCCCCCCGTCGATCCGCGCCTGTTGGAGCCGATAGACCACACCGCCTACGAAACCGTGCGCGATGCGGCGGCGCTGACCACATGGCTCGACCACGCCCGCGAGCGGGGATACGTCGCCATCGACACCGAGACGACCTCGCTGAACGAGATGGTTGCGGAACTGGTCGGCGTGTCGTTGGCCATCGAACCGGGCAGCGCCTGCTACATCCCGCTCGCCCATGTGGAGGGCGACGGCGATCTGCTGGGCGCGGCAGAGCGCGCGCCGGGACAGATGGATTTCGACGCAGGGCTTGCCGCGATCAAGGAGGTGCTGGAAGACCCCGCCATCCTCAAGATCGGCCATAACCTCAAATACGACGCGAAGGTGCTCGCCAATTACGGCATCACCCTCGCGCCCTTCGACGACACCATGCTCATCGCCTATGCCCAAGGGGCTGGGGGCGAGATATCGGGTGGCTACGCCATGGATGCCCTGTCCAAGGCCAATCTCGGCCACACCCCCATCCCCATCAAGGAGCTGATCGGCGCAGGCAAGGCGCAGGTCACCTTCGACAAGGTCGCCATCGACAAGGCCGCCCCCTATGCCGCCGAAGATGCCGACGTGACCCTGCGCCTCTGGCACCTGTTCAAACCCCGCCTCCCCGCCATGCGCGCCACCACCGTCTACGAGACGCTGGAGCGTCCGCTGATGCCCGTGCTGGCGACCATGGAGCGCCACGGCATCGCCGTGGACCGTGACATGCTCTCCCGCCTCTCCAACGGCTTCTCCCAGCGCATGGCCGCGCTGGAGGATGAGATCACCGACCTTGCGGGCGAGAAATTCAATCTCGGCTCCCCCAAACAGCTCGGCGAAATCCTGTTCGACAAGATGGGGATGCAGGGCGGCAAGAAAACCAAGACCGGAGCTTGGGCCACCGGGGCCGACATCCTCGAAGACCTAGCCATGACCCACGATCTGCCGGGGCGCATCCTCGATTGGCGACAGCTTTCGAAACTGAAATCCACTTATACCGACAGCCTCCAGACCCATATCAACGCCGATACGGGCCGCGTTCATACCTCCTTCTCCATGGCCGCGACCTCCACGGGGCGGCTGGCCTCCACCGACCCGAACCTGCAAAACATCCCCGTCCGCACCGAAGAGGGCCGCGAAATCCGCAAGGCGTTCGTGCCCGAAGACGGCAATGTGCTGGTCAGCCTCGATTACAGTCAGATTGAGCTGCGCATCCTCGCGCACATGGCCGATATCGAGTCGCTGAAGCAGGCGTTCCGCGAGGGTCAGGACATCCACGCCGCCACGGCCAGCGCCATGTTCGGTGTCCCCCTCGACGAGATGACCCCCGAAATCCGCCGCCGCGCCAAGGCGATCAATTTCGGCGTGATCTACGGCATCTCGGGCCATGGCCTCGGGCGCAACCTGCGCATACCGCGCGGCGAGGCGCAGGCGTTCATCGACGCCTATTTCGAGCAATTCCCCGGCATCCGCGCCTATATGGACGCGATGAAGGCCAAGGCCCGCGAGGATGGCTACGTCGAAACCCTGTTCGGGCGGCGCATCTACACCCCCAACATCAACGCGCGCGGCCCCCAGCGATCCTATCAGGAGCGCGCGGCGATCAATGCGCCCATTCAGGGCACCGCCGCCGACGTCATCCGTCGCGCCATGATCCGCGTTCCCGCCGTGCTGGAGGCAGAGAAGCTGTCCGCCCGGATGCTGTTACAGGTCCATGACGAGTTGGTCTTCGAATGCCCGAAGGACGAAGCCGACCCCCTGATCGAGCATGTGCGTGCCGTCATGGAAAGCGCTGCTGATCCGGTGGTCCAGTTTGAAACGCCGCTGCTCGTCGATGCGGGCCAGGGGGAAAACTGGCAGGCGGCGCATTGAGCCAGCAGCAGAATTTTCAAAGAAATTCAGGAATATGAGCCGCAAACGGTGAACCATTCGGCGGGGCGCGCGTTCACGGGGTACTCTTTGCTCGGATGAAAAAGGAATCCATTCCATGAGAAAGTTTATCTCGCTCGCCGCAGGGGCGCTCATCGCGACCTTGCCGTTTGCTGCTCCATCGATGGCAGGCGGTCCCAAGCATTGTCCGCCGGGTCTCGCAAAGAAGGGCGGCTGCCTCCCGCCCGGTCAGGCGAAAAAGCGATATCAGGTGGGCCAGCCGCTGCCCGCCACGGTCCAATACGTTCCGGTACAGACGACCGTCTATCCCGCGCCGCCGGCAGGCACGCTTTATGGGCAGGTCGACGGGGATGTTCTGCTGATCGCGGAAGGAACGCGCCGGGTGATCGAGCTTATCGGCATTGCGGACGCCCTCGCGAACTGATCCGCGCCACGAAGCCGGTGCGATGCTTCAGCTTCGCACCGCGCTCTTGCAGCTCGGCGTCCAGGCATCCCGCGCGATGCCCCAGCGGTAATCCAGCGGTGCGTGAGGGTCAGAGACCAGCCGCCCCGCACTCAGTCCGCGATACAGCTCGCGCAACGTCATATTGCGCCCCCCGCCGATATCGAACGGCACGGCACAGAACGCGCCGACATCCTGCTCGCTCATCGTGTTTTCGGAGGCGAAGATCGCCTCGATCACACGCTTTTCAGCGAAATTCGCACTGCCCCATGCCGGATCGGAGCGCATGGCATCGAGAATCCGATACTGGGCTTCGAGTTTCTTATCCCGGCTCGGCGTCGAGTATTCGCCGTATTCCCCGATACTCATGCACTGGCGGCCATTATTGTCTTCCATGCGCGCCAGATAGTTCAGGCCGTGGTTCACGATATCGACCCGCTGCACTGCGTAATCGCAAAGTGAAGCGAACAAGCGCGAGGCTTTCTGAGCCATCGGCTCCTTGATCGAGGCCAGCGCATCCTGCGTGGCAAGGGCAAAGGCTTCGCGGCTGCCGCCCAGACGCGCCGCGATCTCCCACTGTTCCTCGCTCGCACCGGGCACCTTGGCGGGCTTCGTGCGAAGCTGATCGATGGGCTTGAACCGACGATATCCGTCGCGCTTTCTCGAATCTTCGGGCGCTTCGGCGGGAAAATCATTGATCTCCGCCATGATCCGCCACGCGCGCGGACTGGAATGCGACAACGTCGTCATCGCCCCGGTCGGCTCGACGTTTTTGACGATATAGGCGTGGTTGCGGGGCAGCAGGAACATGTCTCCGGCCTGAATGTCATCGAGCGGCACCGGGTAGGTGTCGTTGACGAGGTTCAGCGTGCTGGTGACGTCGCTGACATATTCGATAAAGGCGCGAACCTTGTCCTCTTCGGTGTATTCCGGTCCCTTGTAGCTGGACCACGACCCGTCATCGTTCTCGTGACGGCGCGTTTCGCGATACCCGTCCCATTTGGTGTATTCGTTCGAGAGGGTGCGGCGCTTGCCGGTCGGATCGTTGATCGCGAAGGGCAGCTTGTTCTCGAAAGCGTAGACGATCCGCATCGCATAGATCGCGTCGGAACAATCCAGCGCCAGCCCAAAGACCATGGTGTGTTCGGGTTTGTGGAAGAAATCCTTGTCGAAACGCTCGCGCACCCAGGCCGAATACGCATTTTCATGCGCGTCGGTCCACTCGTTTGTCGCCTCCCAGATCGCCGCTTTCGCGGGCAGGGCGGCAAGGCAGACCAGTGCGCAGGCGGCACTGGCAAGACGACGGGCGAAGCGCTTCACCATGATGATCTCCCGCGAGAAAGCGTGCTTGACCTGAAAGAGTATAGGTCACGCCGGAAACATTGTCCCCGGCACAACCATAGTTTCAAGCCATTGTGACCTTATGGTGTTAACGCAAGATCAGCCGACGAGTTCAATGCCCGAAAAGAAATAAGCGATTTCCGTCGCGGCATTCTCTGCACTGTCGGAACCATGCACCGAATTTTCGCCGATGGATTGGGCGAAAGACTTGCGAACGGTGCCTTCTGCGGCTTCTGCTGGGTTGGTCGCGCCCATCACTTCGCGGTGCTTGTCTACCGCATTTTCGCCTTCCAGAACCTGCACGACCACCGGCGAGCGGGACATGAATTCGGTCAACTCACCGAAGAAGGGACGTTCCGCATGAACCTCATAGAACTTGCCGGCCTGCGCTTGGGTCAGATGGATGCGCTTTTGGGCGACGATGCGCAGACCGGCATCCTCGAAGAGGGTGTTGATCTTGCCGGTCAGGTTCCGCTCGGTGGCATCGGGCTTGATGATGGAGAGGGTGCGTTGTTTGGCCATGGAAGTTGGCTCCTTCGAAATCTCAAGGGGGGAGGTCGCGGGGCGATTACCACGGAGCCAGAGCACAGGGAACCGCTTTTACAGGGAAGGGGGCGATTTGCCTCCAAAATTGGCCGTTCGCCTGCTGCGCGAGTTCGCGTTCTGTATCAATCTGACGGTCTAACCACTCTGAAAAATTTCAGTGATCTTCTGTTCAAGAAGGTTTGTTAAATCTCTCGAAATGAACGTTTTTTCCGGCTAAGATTTGCATCGATAAAACGAACGTCTTTACGCTTCTGGAGAACGGACAATGACAATCGCCCTCGCCATCAATGTGCTCATGGTCATGATCGGTGCAGCCCTCTTCGGATGGCTGGTCCGGTGGCATACCGTGCAGGGCAGCGCCCCTGTCGATCCGCGCGAACTGTCGCGGCGCGAAGCCGAGCGGCAGGCTGCCGCGCAGGAGCGGTCGGTATGAAGACGCTCTTCCTCTATCTCTTCCCGCTCCTTCTGATGCTGGGCGGCGGATTGTTCGGGTGGCTGGCGCGTTGGTACAAATACGGTGGGCGCTGCGGTGCCGGAGGGCTGGCTGACGGCGTTCCGAATGTCGATGCGCAAAGCGGTACCGTGCGGCTGGATGGCTCTGAACCGACGGTCGCCATTGATGCACGCAAGGCTGAGGTCGCTGCTAGTGGACGGTCGGCCCTCGACTCGCTCAAAACCGGGTATTCCGAAGGCAAGGCAACCGGCACCACGCCGGAAAGTCCCGCTGATGGCTCTACCGTTGCGAAGGTGGGTGCCGTCGTCGGCGGCGCGGCCGCTGCGGTAGGGGCCGGTATCGCCAGCGCGTCCAGCACTGTGCGCGATGCGGGCAGCAGCGTTGCTGATAGCGCGAAATCGGGACTGGCATCAATCAAGGACGGCTACAGCGACGGTAAGGCTCCGGGCGAAACTCCCGACGAACCGGCGGATGGCTCGGTGGCGGCGAAAGCAGGGGCTTTCGTCGGCGGTGCCGTCACCGCCGTGAAGGATACCACGGCCAATGCCGTCGACAGCACCAGATCGACCGTCGCCTCCCTCAAGGACGGGTCGGCGAAGGAAAAGATCAGTGAAGCTGCCGATGACGCGGCATCGGCGGTCAGGGACACCGCTTCCGATGCCGTCGAGGGCACAAAATCATCCGTCGCTGCGATGAAGGATGGCTATACCGAAGGCAAGGCTCCGGGCGATACGCCTGACGCGCCGGCAGACGGCTCCGTCGCGGCAAAAGTTGGTGCCGCCGTTGGTGGCGCTGTCACGACCGTGAAGGACGCGGCGACCAATGCCGTAGATGGTACGAAATCGTCCGTCGCCGCGATGAAGGAAGGCTATGCCGAAGGGAAGGCTCCGGGCGAATCTTCTGACGCACCGGCAGATGGTTCGGTCGCTGCAAAAGTTGGTGCCGCCGTCGGCGGTGCCGTGACTTCCGTGAAGGACACCGCATCCAGCGCCGTCGAGACTACGAAATCGAAGATCGCTTCCGTCAAGGGAGACGATGCCGAAGGCGGGGATGCAGACGGCAAGACCTTCCTGAAAGCGCCTGACCCTGCCGTGAGAGGCAAGATGCCGACGAGCGCAGAAGGAGCTGTCTTCGATGATGTGCCTGAGCGCACGCCGGGTGCTGCGAATCGTCCATCTGCCGGAGCGACCGGCACTGCTGCGGCGATGGCCGGAGTAGCGGGAGTGGGCGCTGCTGCTGTAGCCGGAAAATCCGCTGCGTCTGATCGCAGTCTTCCCGGTGCGACCATCGGGCAGGAAGATGGGCACCCCATAGACGCAGTCGGGGGCACGCCCTCTGGCGGCGTCGGGAAGGACACCCTCACCAGCGATGAGCGCGAGGCCCTGCGCCTGAAGGAAGGCGACGGAGAACTGTCATCCCATGGCGACGACTCCGATCGCGGTGCTGTCGAGTCCGAGGTGGACGTGCCCGAAACCCTCAGCGCTGAGGAGCAAGAGGCGCAGCGTCTCATCGATTCCGGTGCGGAAGTAAGCAAACCTGCCACCGCGCTCACCGCGCCGCGCGCAGGTCGCTCTCCCGATGATCTCAAGCGGATCAAGGGAATCGGTCCGAAGATCGAGACCACACTGAATGGCGAAGGCATCTACTACTATGACCAGATAGCCGAATTCGGTGGGCACGACATCGCGTGGGCCGACAAGACTCTGGCGATCAAGGGCCGTGTCGTCCGGGACCGCTGGGTTCCGCAGGCGCAAGGTCTGGCCGAGTTGAGTGCCGTCGAGTCCGAAGTGGACCTGCCGGAATCCCTCAGCGCCGAGGAGCAGGAGGCCCAGCGCCTTATCGATTCCGGAGCAGAAGTCAGCAAGCCCGCATCGGCACTCACCGCGCCGAGCGCAGGCCGCTCTCCCGATGATCTCAAGCGGATCAAGGGGATTGGCCCGAAGATCGAGACCACGCTGAATGGCGAAGGCATCTACTACTTCGACCAGATCGCCGAATTCGGCGGCCGCGATATCGCATGGGCGGACAAGACCTTGGCAATCAAGGGCCGTGTCGTCCGCGACCGTTGGGTTCCGCAGGCCAAGGGTCTGGCCTCTCTCAGCCCCGGTGGCGCGGATGCCGGTACCGGCGCTGCGATGCGCAGCCGTTTTGCCTCTCTCTCCAATGAGGCGGCGGATGATGCCGCAGCGGGCAGCGGTATGAGTGCAGGGGTCATCGATATCCCCGATACCCTGAGCGATGCCGAGGTCGAGGCGAATCGTCTGCTCGAATCCGGCGAGACGATTGGCAAGCCGCAGAACACGCTCGCGCAGCCGGAGCCGGGCCGCGCCGCCGATGACCTGAAACTCATCAGCGGAATCGGACCGAAGATCGAAGGATCGCTCAACGACGAGGGCATCTATTATTTCGATCAGATCGCGAATTTCGGTGGACGTGATCTGGCATGGGCCGACCAGACGCTCGGCTTCAAGGGGCGTGCCGTCCGGGATCGCTGGATTCCCCAGGCGAAGGGACTGGCGGCTCATCGCGACCGTAGCGGTCTCGGAGCGAACGCCGGTTGGCGCGGTGATGCCGGGGCTTCCGGCGGTGCGCCTGCCAATACGCCTCTGCGGATTGCCGAGGCTGAGGCTCTGCGCCTGATCGAGCGGGATGGAGGTTATGCGGCAACGTCGCAGAACCGGCCTGAAGCCCTGATGCGCGATGGCCCGGTCGGCGGCAAGCCGGATGATCTGAAGCGGATCAAGGGCATCGGTGAGAAGCTGGAGACGGTGCTCAACGGCATGGGCGTCTATTATTTCCGCCAGATCGCCGGTCTCTCCGCGCATGATATCGCATGGGTCGACAGCAAGCTGAACTTCAAGGGTCGCATCATCCGCGACCGCTGGGTTCCACAGGCAGAGATGTTCGAGAAGAACAACAAAGCCTGATCTCTATGCCACGCGGTTATCGCGTGGCATACTGACCCCACGCCGATCTGAAAGCACAAAAGGCGCGGTCCCGAGGAGGCCGCGCCTTTTTCGTACCTAAATGGGGAAAATGGGGCCTTAGAGGCCGCCTTCGCGCTGCGCTTTCTTCCGCGCCAGCTTTCGAGCGCGACGAATGGCTTCCGCTGATTCGCGGGCGCGCCGCTCGGAAGGCTTCTCGTAATGCTGACGAAGCTTCATTTCGCGGAAGATGCCTTCACGCTGCATCTTCTTCTTGAGCGCCTTGAGCGCCTGATCGACATTGTTGTCGCGAACCAATACCTGCACGGGAACCGTTCCACCGTCTTCGTTTCTGAAATTCGAAGGCCGTCCTATATCAATGCATATCGCGCTTGTCGACTCGCCCGGAGGAAAATTCGATGACTGATGCCCCCCTCGATGCTATCCGCACACAGGTTCTCGACGCCGCCTTGCCCGACGTGCCCTTCGATGGCTGGTCGGAAGCCTTGTTTCGCCGCGCCACCGCGGAGGCACAGGTCGATCCCGGCCATGCTCGACTGGCCTTTCCGCGCGGCGCGCTCGACCTTGCCGCCGCTTTCCACCGCCGGGGAGACGCGCAGATGCTCGCCCGCCTCGACACCCCCGATTTCGCCACGCTCAGCATGACCGCCAAGATCACCACCGCCATCCGCACCCGGCTGGAGATCGCCGAACCCCATGAGGAAGCCATCCGCCGCGCCACGGCCATGTTCGCCCTGCCGCATCTCGCCCCCGAAGGCGCACGCCTGACATGGGAGACGGCGGATCGCATCTGGAATGCCGCCGGAGACAATGCGGAGGATTACAACTGGTACACCAAGCGCCTCACGCTGTCGGGCGTCTTCTCCTCCACGCTGCTGTGCTGGCTGGGGGACACCTCCCCCGATAAGCAGGAAACCTGGGCCTTCCTCGACCGCCGCATCGGCGACGTCATGCGGATCGAGAAGCTCAAGGGCCGGATGCGCGCCAACCCCCTCGCCCGCATGGCCATGGCCGGACCCGACGTCCTTCTCTCCCGCATTCGTCCCCCCGCAGGCGACAGAGGGCCAGCGGGCCTCGGCGTCGGCCTCCCCGGATCGTCACGTTAGATTGCAGCGCAGCACCGATCCCGTTAGGGTCGTTTTCCCGGATTCGCCCCGAAAGGTCACGCGGCCATGAAAGTCACCGCCGAGCGCGCCGCGCTCCTCAAAGCCCTCAGCCACGTCCAGAGCGTCGTGGAGCGCCGCAACACCATCCCGATTCTCGCGAATCTGTTGCTGAAGGCCGATGATGACGGCCTGTCGATGACCGCCACCGACCTTGACATCGAGGCCATCGTCAAGATGGACTCGAAAGTCGAAAGCGCCGGATCGGTCACGATCTCGGCCCAGACCTTCTACGAAATCGTCCGCAAACTGCCCGACGGGGCCGAAGTCGCCCTCACCTACGACCCGGAGGAACAGCGGGTCAGCGTCTCCGCCGGACGCTCACGTTTCGCGCTCGCCACCCTCCCGGCAGAAGACTTCCCGGTCATGGCCTCCGACAAGTTCGACCACCAGTTCGAGCTGACCGGAGGCACCCTGCGCCGCCTGTTCGAGAAGACGCGCTTTGCCATCTCGACCGAGGAAACGCGCTACTACCTCAACGGCGTCTACCTGCACATCAACGGTGAGGCCACCAAGACCCTGCGCGCCGTAGCAACCGACGGCCACCGCCTCGCCCGCCTCGACACCCCCGTTCCTCCGGGTGCGGAGGAAGCCCCCGGCATCATTGTCCCGCGTAAAACCGTGAGCGAGCTGGTGAAGCTGCTGGATGAAGACGATCAGGTCGTGCAGGTCGCCGTCTCCGAAACCAAGATCCGCGTGACCACCGGGCGCACGGTCCTGACCTCCAAGGTCATCGACGGCCAGTTCCCCGATTACACCCGCGTCATCCCCGACAAGAACGACAAGACCCTCAAGGCCGATGCCGCCATGTTCGCCAGCGCCGTAGACCGCGTCGCGACCGTCAGCTCCGAAAAATCCCGCGCCGTGAAACTGGCCCTCGACGAGGACCGCCTGACCCTCTCGGTCAATGCCCCCGACAGCGGCACGGCGGATGAAGAAATGATCGTCGCCTATGCCGACGAGCCAATCACAATCGGCTTCAACGCCAAATACCTGTTGGAGATCGCCAGCCAAATCGAACGCGAAAACGCCGTCTTCGAGTTCCTCGATTCCGGCGCACCCACCCTCGTCCGCGAAGAAGGCGACGACGCCGCCATCTACGTCGTCATGCCGATGCGGGTGTAGGGTAGGGAATTCGCCGCAGCGCCTCTTCTCCCTCTCCCTTTGGGAGAGGGCTTTTGTTTGCCCCAACGATTGAGTTCACGGGTACCAGTCCTACGGCGGCACCGGAGAATGCACCTCATAAAACGCCATCTCGTGAAAATCCCACAGGATCACGTCGATGGGCCGTTTCTTCCGGGAGCGCCGCCATCCCGGCGGCATCCCCATGCGCATCGCGGTGTCGGGTTTCTTCGCCGCCGCCTTGCGCCGCGCTTCCCACCGTCGCATCCGCCGCGCATGACCGGCCAGATCGTCGAGCGCCGCTTTCAGCGAACGCAGCTGCCGCAACAGCGGTTCGCGGTGCGGCGGTTGATCGTGATGGCGATGTCGGGGGTTGCCGAGATGGTCTTCATGCCGCCCTCCCCGCGTCTTCCGGGGGTGCCGCCGAAATTCAGACCTCTGCGCGAGCGCAAGCCTGTGGACACCCCGGCCCTGCGCATCGATGATCCGAGGATCGATCCCGAAGCCGGTCTGAAAGGTCGGTGGTCAAAGGGGGCCGAGCCGAGGATCACCGATCTTGGAAGCGGGATGCCGTGGGACCGACCGCCTCCACGCCGCCCGCGCCCTCCGATGACGATCTCATGGATGCCAGATTCAGCGGGATAAACGAGCTTCAAGACCGCCCGATAAACCCCCCGCCGCACGGGTCAACCGACTCTTGCTCTCAACCTTGTCACATGCCCCATCTTCCGCCCCGGTCTTGCGTCGCCCTTTCCGTAGAGGTGCAATGCCGCGCCGGGTTCGGCCAATAGCGCCGGGACCGTGTCGATATCGTTGCCGATCAGGTTCTCCATCACTGCATCCGAATGCCGCGCCGGGTCGCCGAGGGGCAAGCCGCAAACCGCTCGCACATGCTGTTCGAACTGGCTCACGGCGCAGCCCTCCAGCGTCCAGTGGCCGGTATTATGCACACGCGGGGCGATCTCGTTGACCAGCAGCGCGCCGCCCTCCATCACGAACATCTCCACCCCGATCACGCCCACATAATCGAGCGCCGAGACGATCCGCTCCGCCATGGCCAGCGCGGCATTACGGGTTGCCGCATCGATCTGTGCGGGCACCGTCGTCGTGCGGAGAATACCCTCCGAATGCCGGTTCTCCCCCGGCTCGTAGCAGCGCACGGCCCCATCCGTCCCCCGCGCCGCGATCACGCTGATCTCCCGCTCGAACGCCGCAAATCCTTCCAGCACCGCAGGCGCACCCGCCATCGCGGCAAACGCCTCCGTAGCATCCTCCGGCCCCTCCAGCCGCACCTGCCCCTTGCCGTCATAGCCAAGGCGGCGCGTCTTCAGGATGCCGCGCGGCCCGATCTCGTCGAGCGCCGCATTCAGGTCGTCCAGCGTATCCACGCTCCGCCACGGAGCCGTCTCGATCCCGATGCCGTTGAGAAACGATTTCTCCGCAACCCGGTCCTGCGCAATCTCCAGCGCCTCCGCCGACGGATGCACCGGTACGCGCGCCGCGAGGAACCGCGCCGTCGCGGCGGGCACATTCTCAAACTCCGTCGTCACCGCATCGACCGCCTCCGCGAACAGGGAAAGCGCCCCCTCGTCGTGATAACCCGCCACCGTCGCCGCCGCGCTGACCCGCGCCGCGGGCGATCCCGCATCCGGGCAATAAATATGGCAGTCGATCCCCAGCCGCGCCGCCGCCATTGCCAGCATCCGCCCCAACTGCCCGCCACCCAAAATCCCAAGCGTCGTCATGCGTCATCCACCGGCACATCCCCCACGCCATCCGCCTGCGCTGCCATCCAGTCCTCGATCCGCACCGCCAGCGCCGTATCCGTCGCCCCGAGAATCCGCGCGGCCAGCAGCCCCGCATTCGCCGCCCCCGCCTCGCCGATGGCCAGCGTCCCCACGGGTATCCCCTTCGGCATCTGCACGATCGACAGCAGGCTATCCATTCCCGACAGCGCCTTGCTCTGTACCGGCACCCCCAGAACGGGCAGCGATGTCTTCGACGCCAGCATTCCCGGCAGATGCGCGGCCCCGCCTGCCCCCGCCACGATCACCCGCACCCCCCGCTCGCGGGCCGTTTCGGCATAGGCGAACATGCGATCCGGCGTGCGATGCGCCGAGACGATCCGCGTCTCATACGCCACCCCCAGCGCATCCAGCATCGCGGTCGCCGCTTTCATCGTCGGCCAGTCCGATTGGCTGCCCATCAAGATGCCGACCGGCGGTTTTCCTGCCGTCATACCAGCGATCCCCTCTCCAGAACGTGTGCATCCCCGGATGCTGCGCGGCATGAAATGACGCGCTGCTGTGTCGCCCCGCGCAGCGGCGGGGTCTCTCGAAGCGGAGAAAGGCCCCGGACCAGCAGAGCAACACTTCGTGTTGCACCGCATCCGGGGCAGCGGATCTTGTGAGCGCCACTCATGCGATGATATCGGGTTGCAGGCGGTCCATCAGCCGTGCGATCTCGTCTTTCAGGGCCAGCTTGCGGCGCTTGAGTTTCGTCACGAGGATCTGGTTGCGCATCGGCCCCTGCTCGCCCCCGGCGATCTCTTCGTCGAGCGCGCGGTGTTCGGCGCGCAGCTCTTCGAGGCGGGCACGCAGGTCGGCTTCGTCTTCGAATTCGGTCATTATAGCCGTCTCGCTGGCTCGGGAAGTCCCGATGGGGCGGCCCTTATACGACAGGGAAACACGATATGGTAGAGCCGACCGAAACGCCCGATGCCGACCGTTTCTGGCGTTTCGCGCTGGCCGTCTATCTGCCGGAGGAGGCGCTCTTCCTGCGCCTTCAGGATACGGGCGGCATGGACGTGCCGCTGACCCTCTTCTGCCTGTGGTGCGGGTCGGAGGGCCTTACCCTGTCCGAACCCGTCATGCGCGAGGCCATCGCCTTCAGCGATGCTTGGCGCCGCGACCGGGTCGAGCCGCTCCGCACCCTGCGCCGCGCCTGGAAAGACACCCCCGGCGCTTTATCCGAAGCCGCCCGCCAGCAGGTCGCCGCAGCCGAACAGGCCATCGAACGCCTCCAGATGACCCATCTCGCCACCCTCCGGCACGGCATCACCGGCGCACAGGATGCCCCCGTGTCCAACCTCGCCCTCTACTGCCGCCTCGCCGCCCTCACGCCGGCCGAGACCGACCTTACCCATGCTGCGCGATTGCAATGACTACCCGTCAAACAGCAACTCGGGCAGCCTGCGAAGCTCATAACTATCTTGCCGTGCGCGCGCGAGCGTCCAGCCTCCTTGCAACACGACAAACAAATGCCGCGCCGCCGCTCGTGCAGCATCCGGCGTCTCGCCCAACCGTTCCGCATGTCCAACGATCTGCGCAATCCAAGCGTCAAAAACCTCGGATGTGCGCTTTTGGAAGTCGGCATTCTCAGGCTCACCGAACAGAATGTGAGAAACCGGACAGGCACTGTGTTTCCCCATGAGTTCAAACAGCTTTGCGAGCTTGTGAAACAGCGTCGTCGCGCCGTCCCGGTAACTCGTCGCCTCACCAAATGCCTCGTCGATGATCCGGGTCATCTCTCCATGAACGAAACCCGCCGCCGCCAGCGCCAGATCAGTCTTCCCATTCGGAAAATGATGATAGAGCGACCCTTTCGGAACCCCTGAAACGGTCAGAATTTCGTTCAAGCCAACGCCGTTAAAGCCCTTCTCCTGAAAGAGCTTTGCCGCAGTCCAGATCAACTTATTCTTCGTCGAGCGTTCCATGCGCAATTCCGTTTGACACGACTAGACCGATCGGTCTAGCGATGATTAGACCACTTGGTCTATTGTCTGAGGCGCAGAATGAATGTCATCCACACAGAGTTTGCACAAGATGATTTCACAGGTGAAGCCATCTCGTTCGATTCCGGCGGGCATCTGCTGAAAGGCACGCTGTTCCGCCCCATCATTGAGCCCGATGCGATTGTGATTCTCAACGGAGCCACCGGCGTTCCGGCAGGTTTCTACCGCGCCTTCGCGACATGGCTGGCAGCCGGGAAAAACATCGCGTGCCTCACCTATGATTATCGCGATTTTGGCGCGTCGGCAGAAGGGAGTATGCGAAACTCGACCGCCACAATGGCCGATTGGGGCGTCCACGACCAACAAGCCGCCCGCGACTTCGCGGTGTCGCGGTTCCCGCAGACGCCCGTCTGGGTGATCGGCCATTCGCTCGGCGCCTTGTGCCTGCCGTTCCAAAGAAAGCTTGAGCAGATATCGAGGGTCATCACCGTCGCGAGCGGTCCCGTCCATGTTCGCGAACATCCGTGGCCCTATCAGGCGCTCGCACGGCTGTTTTGGTTCGGCCACGCCCCCTTGGTAACGATGGTGGCGGGGTATCTGCCGGGAAAAGCATTGGGCCTCGGTTCCGATTTGCCTGCCGGGGTGTATTGGCAGTGGCGGCGCTGGTGCACGCGGCGCGATTTCTTCGCCCGCGAGTTTGGAACCGCGCTTCCCTATCCGGACTGGACAGGTGTGAAGGCCGAGATGAAGATCGTCGCGATTGCCGATGATGTGATGATGCCGCCGAGATCAGCTTGGAAGCTGATGCAGTTCTATCCTGAAGCGCCAAAAAAGCAGTTGGTCATACGACCCGCAGAATTCGGCCTGTCAAAGCTGGGCCATCTCGGCGCATTCTCGGAAAAGAATAGAGCGGTCTGGAATGCCCTTCTCGCGTGACCATTCCCAGATACGAATTGCCGAGACGCGTGCCTGATGGAAACTGGTAGTGACACATCCTATCGTACTAATTCATGGGCTGATTGGCCATCTGAGCGATCCCGTTATCCACTCGCATTTCGTCGAAAAGGACGTTCATGCGCCGCATTTGATCGGTTATGGCGATTTTTCCGATAGGCCGACCGGCTCGCTCAGCCTTGAAGATCAAGCGACGCATATTGCAAACTACATCTCTGCGAACGGGTTAGGCAGGGCTCATCTTGTCGGTCACTCCGTAGGACGCCCCTGAACTGAGAGGATCGACATGAGTATCGAGTTTCTGCTGACATCGTTCGTCGTGGTGTTGCTTCCCGGAACGGGAGTCATCTACACGCTTGCCGTAGGGCTGGGGCAAGGCATGAGAGCCAGCGTGATCGCCGCGTTCGGCTGCACACTCGGCATCGTCTGGCACATCGTCGCGAGCATCGCGGGTCTCGCCGCTCTGATGCATACGAGCGCGCTGGCATTTCAGATCCTGAAGTATCTCGGTGTCCTTTACCTGTTTTACATGGCGTGGAGTATCCTACGCGATGGCTCGGCGCTCGATGTGCCAGAGGAACGGACCCGCGTTCCGGCTCTGCGGATCATCCGCAATGGCATCCTGCTCAACTTCTTCAATCCCAAGCTCACCCTGTTTTTCTTTGCCTTCCTGCCGCAATTCATTCCCCAGGGCACTGCGAACCCGACACCGCTCCTGCTCGGAATG
Source organism: uncultured Neomegalonema sp. (assembly GCA_938034615.1). Taxonomy (GTDB): domain Bacteria; phylum Pseudomonadota; class Alphaproteobacteria; order Rhodobacterales; family Rhodobacteraceae; genus JAHDDY01. The sequence goes on from CALHLW010000154.1 coordinate 20,814, forward strand.
GCTGCGGTCTTCATGGTGATGACCTTCGTTGTCTTCATCGGATATGGGGCCTGTGCCGCATACGCGCGCGACTACGTCATCTCTCGACCGACCGTGATGCTGTGGCTGAAACGCTCGTTCGCGGGTGCATTCGG
>CALHLW010000155.1 GCA_938034615.1 uncultured Neomegalonema sp.
TTATGCCAGACCATCGCGGGGGCCTGCCCCGTCGCGTCGCGCAGGGCCACGGCCATGTCGCGATCACAGTTGGAGCCGGGAAAGACGATTACGGCGGTTTTCATGTCGGGTCTTCCTCAAGACTACGAAAAGTCTAACGAACACAGGGGTCAGAATAAATTAACCCTGATTTCGCACCCCAAAAGGGATGTGTACTGATGGGATGGTTTGAGCAGAATTTTTAAGGTTGTTAATTTGATCATCAAAGAACATGTGAGGTTTTATGACATCAAGTATCGGGGACTTATCAATCCCATCCAGGAAGTGAGCTTGATCACCATCGATCCCCCAACTTTCTAAGGTATGGATAGCACGCTCGTCGGAAGGTGCGTCTCTCGCAGTTACAATTGAGGTCCACAATCATAAAAGTCTCTCGATGAAAGGGAACGCGACACCTTTTGGCAGAGTGCTATTTCGCCTTTCTCTTTGATATCGTGAATAAGACTCTTGGCCTTCACGTCGAAAAACGACATCGCATTCTTTCAAATCAAACAAAGCGCTCGATGCAATACCGACCACAAGTTTATTATCTAGGTCGTAGGATGCCATTAGCCCAGTTCGACCGAATAATCCTCGATCACCGTATTCGCAAGCAGGCGGCGGCACATGGCGTCGAGGCGTTCCTGTGCGGCGTCGCGGTCGGTTTCGGTCATCTCGATCTCGAAAACCTTGCCCTGCCGGACGCTCTCGACACCGTCAAAGCCCATGCCGTCCAGGGCGGAGCCGATGGCCGCGCCCTGTGGATCGAGGACGCCGGATTTGAGGGTCACGAAGACGCGCGCTTTCATCGGATGCTCTTTCAATGAACCAGTTTCGTCAGTGGACCAGTTTCGGCCCGCCGGACCGCACGATGCTCTTTTCCGGCATCACACCGAGGCGCGTCGCGACCTCGGTATAGCCGTCCATCAGGTCGCCCAGATCGCGGCGGAAGACGTCCTTGTCGAACTTCTGCCCGGATTTTACGTCCCACAGGCGGCAGGAATCGGGGCTGATCTCGTCGGCCACGATCACGCGGGGAATATCGCCATCGTAGATGTGGCCGCATTCGATCTTGAAATCGACCAGCTTGATGCCGACGCCGAGGAACAGGCCGCTGAGGAAATCGTTCACACGCAGGGCCAGCGCGACCATATCGTCGAGATCCTGCGCCGTCGCCCAGTTGAAGGCGGCGATATGCTCTTCGGCGACCATGGGATCGCCCAGCTTATCGTCCTTGTAGTAGTATTCGACAATGGGACGGGGGAGCGGCGTGCCCTCCTCGATACCAAGGCGTTTGGCGATGCTGCCCGCCGCGACGTTGCGGACGACGACCTCCAGCGGGATGATCTCGACCTCGCGGATCAACTGTTCGCGCATATTAAGGCGTCGGATGAAATGCGTCGGCACGCCAACGGAATTGAGATGCGTCATCACGTATTCGGAGATGAAATTGTTGAGGACGCCCTTGCCGTCGATGATCGCGTGCTTCTCGGCGTTGAACGCGGTCGCATCATCCTTGAAGTGCTGGACGAGCGTACCCGGTTCGGGGCCAGCATAGATCGTCTTCGCCTTGCCCTCGTAGACCAACCGCCGACGGGCCATCACCATATCTCCGATCCACAGTGGCACAAAGCGACGCTCGGAGGTGTGACCCCAGCACCGTGGCGCGTTATAGGGATTTGAGCGATGCCCCGCAAGCGTTACGCACCGGCTGAATGTACGGGAGCAAAGGCTGCGTAAGACAATGCCTCCAGTTCATGCTTTGATGCCCAGAATGCGTGTTTTGGATTGGCGATAAACAGACAAGTGCTTTATCAGCCTACGGTGTAGTTCATAGCGCAAATTTGGGGGTGGGGATGGTCGACTTCTTTACCGATGACGAGATCAACGTTGCACTCGATACCTGTGCCAGCGAACCGGTTCATACCCCTGGAACAATTCAACCTTTCGGCTGGTTGCTGGCCTGTGATGCACATACCGGCAAGGTATTTTACGCAAGCGAGAACCTGTCGGACTTGCTGGGAATATCACTTGAAGATGTCTTCCGAAGTGAAGTGCCCAGCCTTTTCGGCTCTGAAATCTGGCATGGCGTTCATAATATATCGGCTCAATCAGAGATCACCGATAGTCGTCACTTCGTCGGCACATTCGAGAGCATCCTCGGCAAAACCGGCGTCTATGCTTTCAAAAGCGAGACCTACACGATCCTTGAGATTGAGAACGTCGCACCGGAAGGGATCGCGGCGGAAGATCTACAGGAACAGGATATGCTCATCCGGCAGATCGATGCCTGCACCTACGACAGCCAGCTGTTCGATCTGACAACGCGGCTCATGCGTCATGTATCGGGTTTCGATCGGGTGATGATCTATCGCTTCGATTCGGAGTGGAACGGGGAAGTCTTGGCCGAAGCGCATAGTCCGGGCCTTGAAACCATGCGCGGACTGCGCTTTCCCAATTGGGATATCCCGGAGCAGGCGCGTGCGTTGATGACTCAGATCCCGCTCAGAGTGATCGCTGATGTGGATCAGGTTCCCGTACAATTGCACGCATGTAGAGCCGGGATGCCAGCCTTGGACATTACGCACGCGCAATCGCGGGGTGTCTCGCCAATCCATATGCAATATCTGCGAAATATGGGAAGCTCCGCGACCATGACGCTTTCAGTGATGCTGGGGCAAAAACTCTGGGGCATCATTTCATTTCACAGCCTGCGGCCACAGGTTGCTTCGCTTAGGACACGTCAGGTCTTACTCGGTCTTCTTCCCATCTTCAGGCTCAAGCTCGACCTTTTGCAGCGAGAACATGCGCTGGGCCTTTCAAGCAGGATCGATGCCCTTCAAGGGCGCGTTCATAAAGAGATGGAACGGGACTCTGACCTGAACGACGTGATCCAGAATGTTGGCGCCGAAATCTGCAATGCTCTCAATGCAAACGGGATCGTGATGGCGACCGGTTCGCAGACAATCCAGTACGGATCAGTACCGGATAATGCGGTTGTCGATGCGCTGCTGTCCTCAACCGGCCAGCACAATGAATCGTTTTTCGTGACAGACTGCCTTTCCAAGATGCTGCCAGAGGCAATAGGCGCACATTTGAAGAAATCGGCTGGGGCGGTCGTTATGACCTACGGTGAAAAGCGTGCCCTGCTCGTATTTCGCGATGAGGCGCAACTGTCGGTTTCATGGGCGGGGAATCCCCAGAAAACGATTGATCGTGCAGACGGCAATCTACGCCTACAGCCGCGTGGCTCGTTTTCGACCTATCTCGAGCAGGTACGCGGGCGTTCGGAGAGTTGGACGAGTGCAGAGATCTACCTGATAGAGAGGATGTGGCCATTGCTGAGTGCGGCGCAACGACGGGAATTCGTGCGCGATGTCTCGCGACAACAGCATTTGATGATCAATGAACTCAATCATCGGGTTCGCAACATCCTGACTCTCGTCAAATCCGTGTCCCAGCAAACCAAGAACACCACTGCTTCGCACGAACGCTATTTCGAAGCACTCGAAGCCCGCATCAATGCCTTGTCCATCGCTCACGATATCGGTGCAGGATCGGCAAACTCCGAAGTATCGATTTTCCGTATTTTCAATCTCGAGGCCGAACCTCATTTGCAACCGGGTGAAGAACGCCTGAGTCTGAACGGGCCAGATCATAGCGTACAAGCCGAAGCAGCACCGATCTTTGCCCTTGTTGTTCACGAGTTGATGACGAATGCCGTGAAATATGGAGCCCTCAGTTCCCCGGAGGGTCGGATCATGATCGACCTGCGTAAGATTGATAGCGGCATCGAAATCCACTGGTCGGAAACAGGCGGTCCACCGGTTAGAGCACCGCTCACGAATGGCTTTGGAACGACCCTTATTACCCAAGCCGTGCCTTATGAACTCGGAGGAAAAGCCGAGGTTGAATATGCCGAAAGCGGCTTGCAGGCCCGTCTGCAACTACCCTCAAGCGCCCTTGGCCGATCACACGGCTACCCTGAAACCGAAACACCGACAGCCACGGAAAATTCTGAAGAGGCACAGGAAGAATCGATGGATGGATTGATCCTGATCGTGGAAGACAACTTCATGATTGCAGAGGGAATGCGCGCCCAAATCAAGGCAGAGGGATACACGAACATCCAGACCGTCGCGACGCCGGAAAATGCGATGAGTATGATCGAGGCGCAACAACCGCGATGCGCAATCCTCGACATCAATCTTGGCCGAGGCCAGACGAGCGAACCCATCGCCCTGGACCTGCTGCGCCGGAATATTCCGTTCGCCTTTGTCACGGGCTATGGTGAACACCACACTTTATCCCCGCAAGTCTCCAACGCGCCCGTTATGCAAAAGCCCGCCAAGCGGGAGGAATTGATCGCAATGGTCCGGCGAATGCAGGCGTGAGCGCATCAAGGGCGCGCGGAGACAATTCCGGCGTTCGAGCAATCATCGACAAGACGGTAGAAATTTCTGCCGTCACCAAGAATGACCCAAGGGTTGAACCCTTTACGAAAAACGCCTAAACCGCCTTCATGTTTAGAGACACCCGGATAAATCCATGAACTTTTTCCGCTCCCCTTCCAAGGGTGCCGATACGGTGACGACCGGGTAGTGCGCTATCCTCCGTCGCCTTCAGGTGCCCTGCCCCCTGATTGCCGATGGAGACTCCTATGTTTCGCTGGTTCGAGACCCGCGTAGACCCTTTTCAGCCCTATGACGTCAGTGCCGAGATGCCGAAGACCCTGCGTGGGTATTTCGTCGCGATGCTGTGGCCGGTGCGCAAGGTCATCGTCGTCACGCTGATCCTCAGCGCCGCCGTGGCGCTGCTCGAAATGCTGATGTTCCGCTATATCGAGAGGTTGGTGGACCTGATGGGGACCACCGATCCGGCGAATTTCTGGGCCGAATACAGCGGCGAGTTGGCCTTGATGGCCCTCGTGGTGCTGCTTTTGCGGCCCGTGATCGAACTCGTGGCCGTTCTCGCGCTGAACCAGACCTATCTGACGCCCGTGGCCGCGCTGGTGCGCTGGCGGGCGCATCGGCATCTGCTGCGCCAGTCGGTCGGGTTCTTCCAGAACGATTTCGCGGGGCGGATCGCGCAGAAGGTGATCCAGACCGGCCCTGCCGTGGGCGATGCGATCTATACGGTGATCGACGCGCTGGCCTATTCGCTGTTCTTCGTGCTGGGGACGTTCATCCTGCTGGGCGGATCGGACATCCGGCTGGTGATCCCGTTCGTGATCTGGCTGGTCGCCTATGCCGCCATCGCCTGGTACATCGTGCCGCGCTCCGGCAAGGCGGCCTATGCGATGTCGGAGGCGCGCTCGACGATGACGGGGCGGATCGTGGACAGCTACACGAATATCCAGACCGTCAAGCTGTTCGCCCATTCCGACCGTGAAGACGAGTACGCCCGCCAGGCGGTGGAGGACACCTACACGACGTTTCAGGCGCAGATGCGGCTGCATTCGTTGATGGATCTGCTGTTGCTGGTCATCAATACGGCGCTGGTTGCAGGGGTTTGCGGCATGGGCCTGTGGCTGTGGAGCCTCGGCGAGGTGAGCGTGGGGGCCGTGGCGGCCTCGACGGCGATCATGCTGCGGATTTCGGCGATGACGACGTGGATCATGTGGTCGCTGGCGCAGTTGTTCCAGAATATCGGCGTGGCGATGGAGGGATTCGAGACAATCTCGCGCAAGAGGGACGTGGTGGATGCGGCTGCGGCGGTGCCATTGGTGGTCGATGAGGGGCGGATCGCGTTCGACAATATCCGCTTTCTCTATGGCCGCGAGGTTGGCGGGGTGCGGCATCTGGATATGACGGTCAGCCCCGGTCAGCGTGTTGGCTTGATCGGGCGCTCGGGCGCGGGGAAATCCTCGCTCGTGAACCTGCTGCTGCGCTTCTACGATCTGGAAGAGGGCCGCATTGAGATCGACGGGCAGGATATTGCGCGGGTGACGCAGGACAGCTTGCGGGCAAATATCTCGGTGGTGACGCAGGATACGGCGCTGCTGCACCGGTCGGTCATGGACAATATCCTCTATGGTCGCCCCGATGCCTCGCCGGAGGAAGCCATGGCGGCAGCGGAGCGGGCGCGGGCGCATGACTTCATCCTTGACCTGTCAGACCCGGCGGGGCGCACAGGCTACGACGCCCATGTGGGCGAGCGGGGGGTCAAGCTGTCGGGCGGTCAGCGGCAGCGTATCGCGATTGCGCGGGCGATCCTGAAGGACGCGCCGATCCTCGTGCTGGACGAAGCGACGAGTGCGCTCGATTCGGAGGTGGAGGCGGAGATTCAGGAGGAGTTGGCGGACCTGATGCAAGGCAAGACCGTTATCGCCATCGCTCATCGCCTCTCGACCATCGCCCATCTCGACCGTATCGTCGTGATGGATGAGGGCAGGATCGTCGAGGATGGTACGCATGACACCCTGCTGGAGATCGATGGCCTCTATGCAAGCTTCTGGAAGCGGCAATCGGGCGGCTTCCTGAATATGGCGGCAGAGTAGACCATGGGTGAGCAGACGCATATCGTGGCGGATTTCATACCCGATATCAACGATCCGTATATCTGGCGGGACGAGGATATCGGGGAGTTCATCTATGAGACCGATCTGGTGATCCTGCGGATGCGGGAGTCGTGTCCGATGGG
>CALHLW010000156.1 GCA_938034615.1 uncultured Neomegalonema sp.
GACGCGCATTCCCTTGCCGAGGGTCAGGTATCTCTCCGAGTATCGATAACAAAGACATCGCAAGTTCCTTCTTCAGAACCTGCTACAGAATCCATCTCAATCCAAAGCGCCACACCTATTTCTCATATGCGATTCCCCTGGACCGGTGCCTTACCATCCCTCGGTTTAAGCGGGGCGCGAGTCATCCCTACACTGTCATTCCCGCGAAAGCGGAGATCTCCAGCCGCTACTTCCATCTCTCGGTGCATGAAAGATCCCCGCACACGAACGCGGGAATGACAAAAGTGAGGGCGCTGGAGGAGGCTCTGCAAGTGCGGGTAGACGTTCGCACCCCGATGGATTTGCCGCCCCCATATCCGCGTGAAGGTTCTGGACACGGCAATACCGGTATGAACCGAACCACGGATGACGGCTGATCCGGACAGAAGCGTTACCGTCTCGACATCGCCCTAAACCCCACCCCCCAAAGCCCGCGCCACCAAATTCTGAAAGTGATGCGCCGCGTGTTCGCTGATCTCGGACCGCTCCGCATCCACCATGAAGCGCCCCTGATTGTACCCCCGTGAGTGCAGCCCCCGCTGGACGTCTTCCACGAGGTCCACGTCTTCCGGCCCCAGCACATCGCGGAAATACGCCATGGCCTTGTCCTCGGTCTCCGTCTGCACCTCACCGGGCGCATGGTAGGCGAAGACCTGATGCGTCACCTCGGGGGCGGTCGGCATGAACGAGAATGTCCCAAGCCCCATGGTGCCGGGAAACTTCGCAAAGGCCAGCGTGGGCCACAGATAAAGCGTCGCGAAGGTCTTGTCCTCCGTCTGCGGATCATACCCATAGGCCGTATTCTCGGGCCGCGTCCCGCCCCATTGGATCGACCATTGGTCGTGCGTTTCAACCTCATAGGTCGGCATTTCCACCAGATCGACGAACGCCTTGTGCGCCGTCGAGCAATGGTAACATTCCAGCAGATTATCCCCGACATTCTTCCAGTTGCCCGCGATGTCGAACACCACATCGCCCCCCGTCTTCAGCGTCTCCGCCTGCGGGCACAGATCCAGAAGCCGCTCCTCCGCCCCCGCATAGACCTCCGCCATGGGCCGCGCCTCCGGGTCGAGATTGACGAACACGAACCCCGCAAACCGATCCACCCGGATTTCCGGGATCGAGAATTCCGACTTGTCGAACCCGGCGACCTGCGCGCAGTTCGGCGCCGCAATCAGCGCCCCGTCATGGTCATAGCTCCACGCATGATAGGGACACACCAACAGCTTCCGGGCTTTCCCCTTACCGCGCAGCAACGAATGCCCCCGGTGCTGGCACACATTATGGAACGCCTTGATTTCCCCGCCTTCCGTATGGATCACGTAGAGCCGCTGATCCGCGATCTCCGCCGTCACGTAATCCCCCGGCTCGGCCAGTTCCGAGCCATGCCCGACATAGATCCACGATTTGAGAAAGATCGCCTCGGTCTCGGCGCGCAGGGTTTCGGGATCGACATACATCTTCGCGGGCAGCGTGTAGGATTTCCCCGCATCCGCATCGAACCGCCCCAGCATATCGTCCATGATTCCCTCCTGCGTCAGGCCCCGGCGGGCCGCATATCCGTTTCCATGAAGTCCCGCACGATCCGTTCGAAATCTTCGTCCCGGTCCAGCCCCAGCTTATCCGCGACGTCCGTCTCCAACCGGCTCGACCAGCCCTGCACGATCTTCTCGATTGTCGGGTCGATCTCATGATCCACGAGGCCCAGCACATTCTCTCCGCCCACCGCCTTCAGCGCATCGAGCATACCCTGCACCGTAATCGTCATCCCCGGCAGCGAGAAGTTGCGTATCCCCCCGAGGTCCGCGCTGTCGATCTCCGCCACCTTCACCAGATTCTCCACCGTCACGCGAGGCGAGGCCAGCCAGACCTCCTGATCGGTCGCCACCGGACACATCACCGGTTCTCCCTGAAGCGGCTCACGGATGATCGACGAGAAAAACGAAGACGCCGCCGCATTCGGCTTACCGGGCCGCACCACGACTGTCGGCAACCGCACCCCCCGCCCGTCGATGAACCCCCGGCGGCTGTAATCGTTCAGCAACAACTCGCCGACCGCTTTCTGCGTGCCATAGCTCGTCTGCGGCGTCGTCGCCGTCCAATCCAGAATGGGCTGCGGCACATCCGTACTGAATGACGCCACGCTGGAGGCATAGACCACCACCGGCGTAGGCACCCGCATCCGGCACGCTTCCAGAATATTGAACGTCCCGAAGAAATTCGTGCGCATCCCGGCCACGAAATCCTCTTCCGCCTGCGCGCTCACCACCGCCGCCAGATGATAGATCACATCCCAGTCTTCTTCGAGGATCGCATCCACCGCCTCGCGGTCGGCGATATCGAGCGCATGGGCTGTCACGGCAAAATCCGCCTCGATAGCCTTTGGCGCGCCGATATCGGCCAGCGCCAGATGCGTGATGTCCTCACCCCGCAACGTCCCGCGCTCGATCAACCGCAGGGCCAGCTTATGCCCCACGAACCCGCCGCCACCGATAATCAATACCCGCAAAATTCCGTTCCCATCATCAAACTCGACATGATGACGTTCTGCCCCGGAACGGTTAGCACATGCAATGGACCTGCACTCTGGGTGGTGGGTCACGTTGGATATCGGTCAGCTTTGGCGCTGTATCATTCCGCATGAAGAGCATTATTGCCCTTCGAATGCAGCGCAGAGAATGGCGGCGTCTGACCATCAACGGACATCCTCAGCCCATTCTTCCGCCCAGTTATTATGTAGCAATTCTAGATGCGCTACATAATCAGTAGTGCGCCAGATGCCCGCCGCGCACCAGAGGGAATATCGCCATGACATCCATGATGACTGCATCGATCGAGCGGAGCACGAAGTTCGCTGCGACCTTGGGTGCCGCTTGTCCGGTTTTTCTTGGTCCCATGGCCGGAGCCTGTCCGGCTTCATTGTCGATTGCTGTGGCGAAAGGCGGCGGTATGGGGGCGTGCGGTGCCTTGCTGATGACGCCCGAACAGATTGCGCAATGGACAGCCGATTTCCGCGCCCAGACGGACGGTCCCTTTCAACTGAACCTCTGGATTCCCGACGCGGCCCCCTCCCGAGACAAGGATCACGAAGACGCGCTGCGCGCTTTTCTCGGACAATGGGGTCCGGACGTCGATGAGAACGCCGCAAACGCAACGCCGCCCGATTTCGACGCGCAATGCGAGGCGATGCTGGCGGCGCAGCCCACCGTCATTTCCTCGATCATGGGCGTGTTCGACGCGGGTTATGTTGCCCGTATGAAAGCGAAAAACATCAAGTGGTTCGCCACTGCCTCGACCGTTGCCGAGGCCGTGATGGCGGAGGCGGCAGGGGCGGATGTGATCGTCGCGAAGGGCGCGGAAGCGGGCGGTCATTCGGCTGCCTTCGATCCCGACAAGGCGATGCGGCAGGGCGTGGGATTGGTTTCGCTCGTCCCTGCAATCGTGGATGCCGTCGATATTCCGGTGGTCGCGACGGGGGGCATCGCCGACAGGAGAACGGCGCTTGCAGCCTTGATGCTCGGGGCATCGGCAGTGCAGCTCGGCACGGGATTTCTGCGCGCGCCAGAGGCAGGAATTGCGCCTGCATGGGCGGATGCGATTGGCAAGACGCGACCGGAGGACACGATCCTGACCCGCGCGTTTTCGGGCCGCGCCGGACGCGCCATCGCGTCGAAATACGCACTGGCGATGGAGGCACCCGATGCCCCCGCCGCTGCGCCGTACCCGGTTCAACGATCATTGACGCAGGCGATGCGCGACAACGCGACCAAGGAAGACAATATCGACTGCCTTCAAGCCTGGGCGGGGCAAAGCGCGCATCTGTCCCGGGCGATTTCAGCAACAGAGATCACCCAAAACCTTTGGCGAGACATGCGAGATGGCTAAACACCTCTGGCAACGAGGGCACCAGCCCATTACCCCACCGGCACCTGCTGTTTCGCGAAATCGCCCACCCGCATCGTCGCGCGCTCCAGCCATTCCTGTGTCGTCTCGTCCACCAGCGGATAGAGCGCGTCATAGACCCGCTCGTGATAGGTATCGAGCCAATCGATCTCGTCGGGCCGCATCAGGCCGGGGTCCACGAGGCGCAGGTCGATGGGGGCCAGCGTCAGGGTCTCGAAACCCATCATCTCGCGCTCGCCGCCCTCCGGGATGGCGGGGGGCGTGACCAGCAGCAGGTTCTCGATGCGAATCCCGAAGTCGCCCTCACTGTAATATCCCGGCTCGTTGGAGAGGATCATCCCCGGCTCCAGCGCCACGGTGCCGCGTTTCGACAGGCTCGCGGGGCCTTCATGGACCCCCAGGTACGAGCCGACGCCGTGCCCCGTACCATGATCGAAATCCAGCCCCTCGGCCCACAGCGGCATCCGGGCCATCGTGTCGAGCTGCACCCCGGTCGAGCCTTTCGGGAACAGCGCCCGCGAAACGGCGATCATCCCGCGCAGGACAAGCGTGAAGGTGCGGCGATGGCGGTCCTGCGGCTCCCCGATGGCGATGACGCGGGTAATGTCGGTCGTGCCGTCCGGATATTGACCTCCAGAATCAATGAGATAGAGCGAGCCGCCCGATAGCGGCAGATTCGTCTCGCGGCTGACCCGGTAATGCGGCTGCGCACCGTTCGGGCCGTAGGCTGAGATGGTGTCAAAACTGATATCTCGAAGTTGGCCGGTCTCATTGCGATATTGCTCCAGCCGTTTGGCGACCTTGATCTCCATGAGGTCGCCCTCGCCCGACTTGCTGTCGAGCCAACCGAGGAACCGCGCCATCGCCGCCCCATCGCGCAGATGGGCAGCGCGGGTTCCCGCCTGCTCCGCCGCGTTCTTGCGAGCCTTCGGCATGGTGCAGGGATCGCGCATCCAGACGATCTCGGCACCCGCATCGCGCAGGGCGGTCTCGACGATGACGGGCACGCTGGCACGCTCCAGTCCCACGCGCGTAAGGCCACTCCCGCCCAGCACGGCAATCAGCGTACCCGGCTCATGGATCGTCACGCGACTGCCGAGATGGGCGCGCACCGTCTCGTCCATCTTGTCGGGATCGGCGAACAGATCGACCCGGCCATCGGCATGGAGGATCGCATCGGCCAGCATGACCGGCGTATGGCTGAGATCGCTGCCCCGGATATTCAGAAGCCAATTGATCGAGTCCGGCAGGGTCAGGACGACCGCGTCGAGTTTGCGGGCGCTCAATTTCCCGGCAATTTCCCTGCGCTTGTCCTCGGACGCGACGCCCGCGAATTTGGCCGGATGCACCTCCGCCGCGCCCATGGGAGCGGGAGGCTGGTCGGGCCAGACCGCGTCGATGGGGTTATCCGGTTCCGCGCGCAGGGTCGCGCCTTTCGCAGCCAGCGCCTTCTCGAATCCGTCGCGCTGGTGGGGGGTGACGAGCCACGGATCGAAGCCGATCACGTCGCCGGTCTGCGCCACCTCACGCAGCCACGCGCCGGGCTCCGTCTCGGCGATGGCAACCGTCTCATAGGCCGCCGCATCAAGCTGGGCCGCGGCCTGGATCGTATAGCGCCCATCCACGAACACGCCCGCACGGCCCTGCATCGCAATGGCCTGCCCCGCCGAGCCGGTGAACCCCGTCAGCCAGCGCAGCCGCTCGTCGCGCGCGGCAACGTATTCGCCCTGATGCGCATCGGCACGGGGAACGATGAACCCGGCCAGCCCTCTGCGGGAAAGTTCAGCGCGCAGGTCGGCGAGACGCGCGGCGCCCCGGTCATGGGACGGGGTCTCGAAGGACTGATACATCGTGTGGCCCTGATGATTGTTTCGTGCTGCCGCTTATGCCCCGTCGAAGCGGCCCGTGGCAAACGGTGTCATGTCGATATTCGGAGTGCGCCCCCCGATCATGTCCGCGATGAGACGCCCCGTCTTGGGGCCGGAGGTGAGGCCCACATGCTGCGCGCCGAAGGCGAACCAGATGTCCCTCGCCTTCTCGCTCTCGCCGATGAGGGGCAGGCTGTCGGGGGTGGAGGGGCGTCGGCCCATCCATGTCTGGGTGCCGCTCCATTCGAGGTCGGGGTAGAGGCGGCGGATGCGGCGCTCGAAAAGTTTCGTGCGCTCGTATTTGGCGGGAGCATCGATGCCGCCGAACTCGACCGTTCCCGCACAGCGGATACCGGCATCCATAGGCGTGATCGCGAATTTGCCGTCGGCGATCATATAGGGGATCGGCGGCTTGTGGCTCGGCTGTTCGAGGACGAGATGATAGCCGCGCTCGGCCTCCAGCGGAACCTTGTGGCCCAGTCGTTCGGCCATGCGACGCGACCAGACGCCCGAGGCGATGACGATGCGGTCGAAGCGCTCTGCCTCGCCCGCCACCGTGACGGTAACGCCTTGGTCGCCGGGAGCGATGTCGCTGACCTCGCCCTTGTGGAAGAGGCCGCCCCCCGCCCGGAAGGCGTCAAAGAGAGCGGCCACATAGGCCCCCGGATCGCGAATCCAGCCATGGTCCTTGAGCGCGGCAGCAAAGCCAACCTCCTCGGACAGATGCGGGTCACGCTCAACGATCTGCGCACGGTCCCACTCGTCCCATTCCGCGCCTAATTCGCGGCGGATGGAAAAGCCCCAAGCGTCTTTTTCGAAGCCCGCGCGGTCCTTGTAGAGATAGGCGTATTCGCCGGTTTCGATAAAGCGCGCGGCGTCCGTGCCCTTGGTCAGCGCGATATGCTGGTCCACCGAATCACCCAGGATCGTATCGAGCGCCGCTGCGATCTCCCGCACGCGCCCCTCCCGACCGTTCTTCAGAAACGGCATCAGCCACGGCACGAGACGCGGCAGGTAAGACCAGCGCAGGAAAAGCGGGCCATCAGGATCGAAAAGCATGGAGGGCACATGGCGCAAAAGGCCCGGCACGGAGACGGGAATCACCGCCGTGCGGGCGAGCAACCCTGCATTGCCATAGCTGGTCTGGTCCGGCGTCCCCGGCTCGATGCGATCGAACACCGTGACGGTGTGACCGTCCCGGCGCAGCCATTCCGCCGTGGAGACCCCGACGATTCCCGCGCCCACCACGGCGACCTTCAGGGCATCACTCATGCAGCAATCCGCTTTTCTGACACAGTTCGACAGCAACAAAATCAATAAAGTTTGAAAGAATTGCGCTCCAGAGGCCCGGAAAGCAACGATTTTCAGGGATTGTTAACGAAACCAACGACATTCTTTCGCCCGACAGTTGACACACGCTTACGTCATGGTGAGGTTCCTTCGATGGAAGAGCCCTCAACAGAGTTCGGGAGACCAACATGAAGACAATGCTCGGAATGGCCGCAGCCATGACGCTTTCGGCAGGCGCAGCGATAGCCGCCGAAGAATGGGATATGCCAATGGCCTATTCCGACAGCAACTTCCATACCCAGAATGGCAAGATCTTCGCCAATTGCGTGCGGACCGGAACCGGCGGTGAACTCGACATCACCGTGCACGGGGGCGGCTCGCTATTCAAAGGCGGCGAGATCAAGCGCGCGATCCAGACCGGACAGGTCCAGATCGGTGAGCGCCTGCTCTCCGCACACCAGAACGAGGAGCCGATCTTCGGCATCGACAGCATCCCGTTCCTCGCGTCGTCCTTCGATGCTTCCGAAACGCTGTTCGCGGCCACCCGCGAGACGCTGGAAGAAACCCTCGAAGAGCAGAACCTGAAACTCCTCTACTCGGTGCCATGGCCACCGCAGGGCTTCTACTTCAAGAAAGAAGTCAACAACGTCGCGGATATGGAGGGGATCAAATTCCGCTCCTACAACTCCGCAACGGCCCGTCTGGCCGAGTTGACCGGCATGGTGCCTGTACAGATCGAAGCGGCTGAAATCTCTCAGGCCTTCGCGACCGGCGTTGCCGAATCCATGATCTCCTCCGGCGCAACCGGCTATGACCGCAAGGTCTGGGAAAGCCTGACCCATTTCTACGAAGTCGATGGCTGGCTGCCCCGCAACTCGGTGATGGTCAACATGGATTCCTGGGATGACCTCGACGAGGGTGTCCAGAACGTCGTCATGGGCTGCGCCGAACTGGCCGCCTATTCCGGCCTGTGGCGCTCCAAGCAGTACACCGACTTCACCATGAAGGGCCTTGCCTCGAATGGCATGACGGTCGGTCCTGCAAGCGAAGAGCTGGTCGATGAACTGAAGGTCATCGGCGAGACGATGACGACCGAATGGCTCAACGCCGCCGGGGAATCCGGTGAAGCGGTCGTGAAAGCCTATAAAGAAGCCACGAAGTAACGATCCACTATCCTGCCCCGGACCCGATCCGGGGCAGACCCCTCCCAGCGCAGAAAGCGCTCTTTCCGGCGCTCCAGCCGGAACCATCCTGAGAACGGGATCGTGGATACACCATGAAGGCAATCGCCAAGGGCGTCTGCGACGCCGTCGAGATTCTCGGGGTCGATTGCGACTGGCGCGCGACGCAGGCATTGCTGATCGCCATTCCCGCCATTCTCCTCGTCCTGCTGCTCACATGGCAAGCTACCCGCAGGCCCTCCATTCGCAAGGCGCTGGATGGACTCTACACGCTGGGCGGCATAATCTCGGCTCTGTTCCTGCTGGCCATGCTCGGGATCATCGTCGCGCAGATGGTGTGTCGCTGGTCCGGCATCGCCTTTCCCGGCTCGACGAACTACGCAGGCTACTGCATGGCCGCGTCCAGCTTCTTCGCCCTTGCCTATGCCCTGAATGCGGGCGCACATATCCGCGTGAACCTGATGCTGACCGCGCTGGGCCGACACCGGCGCTATGGCGAGATCTGGTGCTTCGGCATCGCCGCGCTGCTGGCCACCTATTTCGCCCGCTATGCGATCAAAGCCACCATCCAGTCCGAAAAAATCAACGATATCAGTCAAGGACAGGACGCGATGCAGCTCTGGATACCCCAGGTTGCCATGTGCATCGGCACAGTGCTGCTGGCCATTGCCGTCTGGGACAATTTCTTCCGCATCCTCTTTATCGGCACGTCGAATATCGAAGCCGAAACCGTCGAAGATGACCCGCATCTCCCGCCCACAGAGGCCACCTGATGGAAGAGCTCTACCTCACGATCATCTTCGTCTTTGTTCTGTTCCTGCTGCTCGGAACCGGAGTCTGGGTCGCGCTTGCCCTCGTCGGCGTTGCCGTCGTCGGGATGGAGATGTTCACCACCCGTCCGGCAGGCGACACGATGATAACGACCATCTGGGCCTCGTCATCGAGCTGGACGCTGACGGCCCTGCCGCTGTTCATCTGGATGGGGGAAATCCTGTTCCGAACGCGCTTGTCCGAAGATATGTTCAAGGGGTTGGCCCCGTGGATGGCGCGGCTGCCCGGCGGATTGCTGCATACCAATATCGTCGGCTGCACGATCTTTGCCGCGGTCTCCGGCTCGTCGGCGGCCACGCTGACCACCGTGGGCAAGATGTCGATCCCGGAGCTGCGCAAGCGCGGCTACCCCGAATTCATGACGATCGGAACGCTGGCCGGGGCCGCGACGCTGGGCCTTATGATCCCGCCCTCGCTGGCCCTGATCGTCTATGGCGTGACGATCAACGAATCCATTTCGAAACTGTTCATGGCGGGCGTCCTGCCCGGCCTGACGCTGGCCGTGATGTTCATGGCCTATGTGATCGCGTGGTACTACCTGTTCCCCAGCCAGCGCCCTCAACCCGAATCCGCCGTATCGCTGCGGGACCGCATCTATGCCTCGCGCTTCCTGATCCCCGTCCTGCTGCTGATTACGCTGGTCATCGGATCGATGTATCTCGGCTATGCAACCGCGACGGAGGCGGCGGCGTTCGGGGTCATCGGATCGCTGACGATGGCGGCGCTGCAACGGTCGCTGACGCTTTCGACATTCTCAGCCTCGCTGATGGGGGCCGTGCGGACCTCGACGATGGTGGCGTTCATCCTGATGGGGGCCGCCTTCCTCGCGCTGGCCATGGGCTTCACCGGCCTGCCCCGTGCCCTCGCCGCCTTCATCGCCGAGCAGAATCTGAGCGTCTACCAGCTCATCGCCGCCCTGACGCTGTTCTACATCATCATCGGTTGCTTCCTCGACGGCATCTCCTCGGTCGTTCTGACCATGGCAATCATCGAGCCGATGGTGAACATTCCGGCCTTCCGCGAGATGGGCTTCGACATGATCTGGTTCGGGATCTTCGTGGTCGTGGTCGTGGAGATGGCACAGATCACGCCGCCCATCGGCTTCAACCTGTTCGTGATGCAGGGCCTGACCAAACATGAGATGGGCTATATCGCCAAGACGGCCTTTCCGATGTTCCTTATCATGGTCGCAATGGTCATCGTTCTGGTCGCCGTTCCCGAACTTGCCACCTGGCTGCCGGAGAGTATGCGGAACTCTCCGTGACCTCCGCCCTGCGCGCGGGCCTCTCGTTCCTGGAATGGATGGGCCGTAATGCGCGGTGGACGCTCGTGGGCGGGATATTCGGCGCGCTCTTATTCCAGGATATCGGCGCAGCCCTGCGCCCCGCCCTGCCGTTCTTCGTCGGCATGATCTTCACGCTCGCGATGATGCGGATCGACCTGCCCACCATGGCGCGCAGCGCGCTGTCGCCCAAGCGGATCGTGCGAACCCTCGGCCTCTCCTTCTCGATCATCGTCGTGACACCCATAATCCTCTATGGGTTAGCCGCCCTGCTCGGATTGCCGGACGAGTGGCGTATGGCGCTCGTCTATGCCCATGCGGCCCCGCCCATCGCCTCGGCGGCGGGTCTGTGCCTGATGATGGGACTGGATGCCGTAGTCGCGCTGGAGGTCTGCATCGTCGCCAGCCTGCTGACGCCCTTCGTCGGGCCGCTGGTCGTCTTGCTCCTGCTCGGGGATACCGTCGCGCTCGACGGGCTGCGGCTCGCGGGGCAACTCGCGCTCATCATCCTCGGTGGCACGCTCGCCGCATTGGCGATCCGGCGAGGCTTCGGCGCAGAGCGGATCGAACACCACCGGGTCGCCTTCGACGGGGTGACGGCCATCGGGATGCTGTTCTTCCTGCTGCCCGTCTTCGATGGCGTGGTCGCGCGGGTGGCAAGCGAGCCGCTACTGGCCTTCGCCATCCTCATCCTCGTGGCGGTCGTCAATTTCGGGATGCAGGTTCTCGCCCATCGCGCGGCCCGGCGGGTAACGAGCGAGGCGGTGGCCGGGGCAACGGGCATCCTCTGGGGCAACCGCAACGTCACGCTGTTCCTCGCCGCCGTGCCGGAAAGCGCACTCTTCTCACTCTACGTCGCGCTCTACCAGTTCCCGATGTATTTCACACCGTTGGTGATGCGCTCCCTCTTTCGGGGTCGGCGATTTACGCGGTCTTGAGGAAAGACCTGTATTGTTCCCTCATACCGGCATCGACCGCGCCGTTCATCCGAGGAAAGAACACATGCCGGGACTCGCCCTCAAGCTCGCGCCGCGCGAACAGGTGCTGATCAACGGCGTCATCGTCGAGAATGGTCCTCGCCGCACGCAGATCGTCATCCGGTCGGAGGATGCCGCCGTGCTGCGTCTGCGCGAAGCGCTTGGCGAGTCCGACGTGATCGGTCCAGCCAGCCGTGCCTATTATGCGGCACAGAAGGCATTGGAAGGCGAGATCGCCAAGCCGGGGGGACCACTGGATATCGGCATCGCCCTTGATGCGCTGGCCGCCCAATGCGCCGACCAGACCCGCCAGCGCATGGTGGGCGAAGCGCGGCGCGCCTGCATCGAAGGCAATTTCTATCGCGCCATGCGCTGCCTGAAACCCTGCGTCGAGGAGGAGCAGGCACGCACGAAAACTATCTGACCAGAGTGATCGTCTGTCAGCTTGGGTGGCAATTCGCTGCTCAACTTGATCGACGAACACTCCAGCATCGGGCCGCAAGCGCATGAAACGCTTGCATCCCGCGCGAAGGGCTATAAAAGCCTTGCCTCGGAGGAGAGGTGCCGGAGTGGTCGAACGGGGCGGTCTCGAAAACCGTTGTGGGTGCAAGCCTACCCAGGGTTCGAATCCCTGTCTCTCCGCCAATCTACCACATTTTTGAGTTACATACGGTCACTCGAAACCGCTTTGAATGCTGATTCTAAAGCGATTTACCAAAAATACCTTCATTTTGACTTTTCTTCGATTATGCTCAATTCTGCCCGTTGTGTGGTATGAATTGTGGTATGAAATCGAATGTCTGCAATATCCGGTAAGTTGACCAAGGCACTCGTGCGCTCGCTGGGCGCTGGGCGTCATGCCGATGGCAACGGGCTTTATCTCGTGGTCGATCCCTCTGGTGCGCGGCGCTGGGTGGTTCGGGTGACGGTAAAGGGGCAGAAGAACCGCGAAGGCAAACCGCTCCGAACAGATTTCGGGCTGGGCGGAGCGAACATCGTCACGCTGGACGATGCGCGGGCGCGGGCGCTAGAATACCGCCGCATGGCAAAGCAGGGCCTCAACCCTCGCTACAACGCCACCAAGGAAATCCCGACCTTCGAGGAAATCGCTAAACAGGTTCATATCGAACGCCTGCCCACATGGAAGAATCCCAAACACGGTCAACAGTGGATCAACACGCTTGCGGAATACGCCTTCCCCAAGATCGGGCGGTTGCCTGTCTCTGCCATTGGCCAGCCAGAAGTGCTGTCCTGCCTTTCCCCTATCTGGACGGCGAAGCACGAAACCGCGCGCCGTGTAGCCCAGCGCATCAAGGCGGTGCTGGACGTGGCCAAATCGAAAGGGCATCGCGAAGGCGAGAATCCGGTTACGGCGGTGCAAGAAGCGGGTGTCCTGCCCAAGGTCACGAAGAAGGTCGAACATCACAAGGCGATGGACTGGCG
>CALHLW010000157.1 GCA_938034615.1 uncultured Neomegalonema sp.
TTGTTCGGCAGCAAGGGCTTGATAATCGACCACTCGAAATCCGTGATCTCGTTACGACGCTGGGACATGGCAAACTCCTTCAAGGAGCTTGAATCACCACTGCGATCAATCCGCTACAATTTTATGAGTGCGTGACCTAGAGCAAATTGCATTTAGGTTGAACAGTGCATCGGGTTTTGCGTGCGACCCGCAGGGGGCGACCCGCAGGGGGCGACCCGCAGGGGGCGAGCCGTCAGGCGAAAGGCAGCGAAAGCCGATCCAACTTGAATGCGATTTGCTTTAACGCCCTTGCGCTATCGCTGAAATAGTGGCGCAATATGGGGGATGATCCCCCGGCTGCCCACGTTCTCGATCCGCACAAGGATGCTTGTCGGCTCCGGCCTTATGGCCGTGCTGGCGCTGCTTGCCGCTGCCTCCATGATTTATGCCGCCTCCGAGACAGCCCGACGTCTTGATCAGGTCACGGCGGCGCAGCAGCGGATGGAACTCTTCTCCGCCCTGTCCGCGCGGGTGAGCGATTATGCGGTCGTGGCCATCGACGCGGCGAACGCGACGTCGATCACCTGGGATGCCCGCAACGCCCGCCTCTACTCACGGCGCGAGATCGTCGATGAGAGTTTCGGGCGGATCGAGCAGGCGCTTGCCGAGCATGTCGGCAAAGCGACCGACGAGCAGGAAGTCAATCGCCGCGCGACGTTCAGCATCAGCGTTGCGAGGATGCGGGCGCAGTTCCGGGTGCTGGCCCGCGCGATGGAAGACGCCGACCCCAGCGCTGGAGTCGAGCCACTGCGCGCCCGACTCGATGGGTTCGCGACCCAGTTTTCGCCGCTGCTCGACGCGGCGATAAACGATGAACGGCGCGAGCGCATCACAGCCCTCGCGGCCATCGAGACGTTGCGCAGTCGCCTCATGATCCTCGCTCTGGGCGTTGGTATTCTTGCGATCCTTGCCTTTCTGCTCTTTCAGGGCACGCTCATCGCCCCGCTATTGCGCCGCATCCGAACCACGACGGAGGCAGCATCTCTCACCGGTGGCGGGCGACTGAATACGCGCCTCGCGATTGATCGGCGTGATGAGTTGGGCCTTCTGTTCGCTAACGTCAATCGCATGGCTGCACGGCTGGATCGCCGCCGCGCGGGTGTCGATGCCGACCGGGCGCGGCTGGAGGAAATCGTCGAGGAACGCACGATGGCCCTGCGCGAGGCAAACGATACGCTCGCCATCATCGACGAAAACCGCCGCCGCTTCTTCTCGGATGTCAGCCACGAATTGCGCACGCCGCTTACCGTCATTCTCGGCGAGGCGGAGGTCGGACAGCGAGCATCGGGCCTGACCGACGCGGATTACAAGGCATCGCTTGACGTCATCCACGCCCGTGCGCGCCGTCTCAACCGTCGCGTCGAAGACATGCTGCGCATCGCCCGCAGCGAATCGGGCCGGATCGATCTCGATCAATCCCTGTTCGATCTCGCGAAGGCAGGGCGGGACGCGAGCGAGGATGTGGCCGGTCTCGTCACCCGGCGCGGTCTCACGCTCGATACTGCTCTTGACCTGCCGCTGCCCACGCTGGGCGATGCCGATTGGACGCGGCAGGTCATCTCTGGCGTTCTGGAGAACGCGATCAGCCATTCTCCTTCGCAAGGCCACCTCACCGTCGTGGCGCAAATCGGCGGGGAATCCCTTTCCCTGACCATCACCGACGAAGGCCCCGGCATACCGGCGGAGGAGGTCGAGTGCGTCTTCACCCGCTTTGAACGCGGCAAGACCGCGCGGGCGGGCGCCGGGTTCGGCGTCGGCCTTGCTCTCGCCCGATGGGTGATGGAAAGTCAGGGTGGGGGTATCGACGTGGCCAGCCCTGCGCCGTCGGGGCGCGGCACTGCCGTAACTCTCTCGTTGCCACGTCTGCTCGAAGAGGACGAATGAACGCCGGAAAGACCATACTCATCGCCGAGGATGACAGCGACATTGCCTCCGCCCTGTCGCGGGGGCTGTCCGCTGACGGTTATCGCCCGCTCATCGCCCATGATGCAGCGGACGCGATGGACATCGCCTCCCGCACGCCCTGCGACGCCGCAATCGTTGACATGATGCTCGGCAGCGACCGGGGCACCGATCTCGTCCGCCGCTTGCGCGCGAGCGGCATGGAAGGCCCGATTCTGATTCTCAGCGCGCTGTCGGGGGTCGAGGATCGGACCGAGGGGCTGGAATCCGGGGCCGACGATTACATTGCGAAACCCTTCGAATATGCCGAGCTGTTGGCCCGGTTGCGCGTTCAGGAAAACCGGCGTGGGCGCAGCGACACGCCCCGACCTCTCGTCGGTCGACTGACCTATGACGACACGCTCCGCGCCGTCACCAATGGCGAGCGATCCGTCTCGCTCACCGAACGCGAGGCCGACCTGCTGAAATTCCTCGCCGCGAACGCGAACACGCTCAGCAGTCGCGGCGATATTTACGATACGCTCTGGGCAACGACGGAGGGGTCGTCCGAGAACGTCGTCGATGTCTATATCGGCTATCTGCGCCGAAAACTCGCACCATTGGAAGATTTCGGAGTTGCCCTGCGCACAGTGCGCGGGCGTGGCTTCATCCTGGCTGAAACATGAGGATCAATTCGAACATGCAACCGATCATTCGCCTTCTCGGGGCCGCCGCGCTCTGCCTGACGCTCTCGGCTCCCGCATTCGCCGACGAAGCCGTCGATCGCATCTTCGACACTGAAAACCTGAGCAATGTCAAAAGCGGCACGACCCTCGCCTTCACCCATATTCGCGAGACTCACAACCCGGACATGATCGCTGCACTTGAACGCGATATCGAAGTCGCCGTCGGCGACAAGACCGAAGGCAAGGACTCGCGCGTCGTCACCGTCTCGTTCAAGGAGGGTGAGCGGAATGTAACACTCAGCCCGTTCACCGATGATGGCGGCAATCCAATGCTCGTCTTCTTCCTCGAATCCGTGGCGAAGGCCGTGGCCAAGAGCACGGGCGGAAGCCCCTTCTATATCAAGAACCGCATCGTCGAGGCTTTCCAGCGCGGCACCAAGATTTCGGAAATCGACATCGTTCGCGACGGAGAGCCGCTTAAAGCGAACCGCATCGCCTACAGTCCTTTTGCATCCGAAAAGCTGAAGGACCGGCTCCAGAACTTCGCGGAGATGGAAGTGGCGTTCATCTTGTCGGATGCCGTTCCGGGCGGCATCATCGAAATGCGTGCCATTGATGATCCGAAGGCGAAGGAAGGCGGCTTCCGCGAGTCCATCGTCCTCGACGGCATCGCGGAGAAGAACCAATGAAACTGGCTGCCGCGATCATTCTCGCCACGACCCTTCCTGCCCACGCCCAGGTCGCTGTCGAGAACGACTACCCCACTGTCGCCCGCGCCGATTACGTTTTCGGGTGCATGGCGACCAACGGACAGAGCCGTGAGGCACTGGAGAAATGCGCGTGTTCCGTCGATGTGATCGCGTCGATCCTGCCTTACGAAAAATACGTCGAGGCCGAGACCGTCATGTCCATGAGCCTCGTCGGTGGCGAACGCATGTCGATGTTTCGCACAGCACCGCATCTGAAGGCTATGGTCGCCGACCTCCGCCGCGCGCAGGCCGAAGCAGAGATCCGCTGTTTCTGACAATCGTGTCATGCGCGAGAAACCTTTGTCATTCCGCAACTTGATCGCGGAGTCCATCGTGAATACGCGCTGAAAAATTGACCCCGCGATCAAGTCGCGGGGTGACAGAATCCTTTAATTCCAGAAGAGAAAATAGCTCGCGGAAAACTACGAATCCGTCGCCGTCGCGAATTCCCGCTCATAGACGTCGCCATCTGTATCCTTCGCCTTCACGACGATCTTTCCGGCTCCGTTCTCGATATATTTGAACCGGAAGGACGGGTCTTCGCTGATCGATATACCGCCCGTCATCTTCATGACGAGCTGATCGCCTTGCATCACTTCGACTTCATCCACGAAATAGGCGGGGATGAAGAGTTGCGTGACCTGATTCATCTGAAGGCCGGAATAGTTCGGGTGGCGCACCATTACCTGCGCCTCGCGGCGCAGGCCCGACGCTTTCGGCGCGTTGTCCTTGGCATCGAAAAAGCGCAGCTTCATCTTGCCGATGCCCGCCGTCGCGGCGTCCGCATCCTTCATGGCCGGGGCCGAGCAGCCACCTGATGCCTTCACGTATTTGCCGACCATGTAGATTTCGCCATCCGCCGTTTCGGCCAGTGCGCGGATGTTGGAATAGGCATTCACGCGCATCCGCGTTTCCATGTCGAGGTCGCCATAGGCCGGTCCAAACTCGAATTCGGCAGCGATGGGCGCGGGGTTTTCATCGACGATGAAAGTCAGCTTGACGAAATCCTTGTCGCTGCCCTCGGTTTCGCGAATGGTGATCGGCACCGTCGCTGCATCATGGGCACGATAGGGCGCGTCGATTTCCAGAAACGCGCTGCCGTCGAGAATTTCCCGGTCCCCGACCACATCATAGCGCAGCTCATCCCAGGTTTCGCTGGGCTTGAGCGGATTATCGCGCTTGTCCGCTGCCTGGGCGCCATGCATGATCCCGACGGTGACGAAGGCAAAAAGGGCCGTTTTCAACATTTGATTGTTCTCCGGCGAGGGAATTTCGTGTGCGTAGCCTAACCTAAGGTCGTCAAAATGTCACATCCTCTTGCCAGCCTGCAATCACGATTTCACGATCAGGGTTCCTAAAATCATCCCGAAAGATGGAGAAATCCCCATGTATCAGCTTTTGCTCGCGGTCTGCATCGACGGCAATGCGGCGCTGTGTATGGATCGCCGCCTGCATCTCGGCGAAGAGATGAACATGATGCGCTGTATGCGCGAGGGGCTGGTCCATGCGCAGAAATGGGCTGATGACCATCCCGATCTCGAACTGAAAAGCTGGCGCTGCATCACCCCCGAAAAGGCTCCGAAACCGCTTGAGGATTTCGCTGTCGAGGAAATCGGGGAGGGTGTCTTCGTTCACCGGGGTCGCCATGCCATCCCGGCCCCCGCCAATCTCAACGACACCTCTAATATCGGCTTTGTCATTGGGGAGGAGGGCGTTGCCGTGATCGACGCGGGCGGTTCGGCGGCGGTAGCAAAAGCCGTGATGTTCCACATCCGAGAGCGCACCGACCTGCCGATCAAATACCTGATCCTCACCCATATGCATCCCGACCACGTTCTCGGAGCTCAGGTTTTCCGAGATGCGGGCGCGACGATCATCGGCCACCGCAAGCTTGACCGCGCCCTGAAGGCCCGCGCCCAGACCTATACCGACAATCTGCGCCGGTTGGTGGGGGAGGAGGGTTTCGAAGGCAGCGCCATCATCCTGCCCGACGAGGGTGTGGAGGGCACGCGCGCTCTCGACCTCGGCGGGCGCATCCTGCGGCTGGAGGCTCACCCCACGGCCCATACCGACAACGATCTCACGGTCCTCGACGAACAGACCGGCCTCTGGTTCCTCGGCGACCTGCTCTTCGCGGGTCATACCCCGGCCCTCGACGGCTCGATCGCCGGCTGGATCGACCGGATGGAGACCCTGTCGGACCGCGAAGTCACGGGTGTCATCCCCGGCCATGGCCCGTCTGTGCTGGACTGGCCCGACGGCCTCGCCCCGATGCAGAATTATCTCGCCTCCGTCACGAAAGACGTTCGCGCCGCAATTGCGAAAGGGACGCCGATGGGTGAGGCCGTGCGAACCATCGGCGAGGACCACCGCAAGGATTGGGTTCTCTTCGATGAATTCCACCCCCGCAACGTCACCAGCGCCTACAAGGAACTCGAATGGGAATAAGTGAATCGGAATAGACGACTACCTCCTGCCCCGAACTTCGATCCGGGGCCTCTCTCCGCCGCGAACAGGCCCCGGATCGAAATCCGGCACAGGCACACCAACACTCCCCCTCCCACAGCCGGAAGACGGTCGCACAGCACAAAAAACCGCAAAACCCTACCCCGGCTTGAGGTGCAGCATCGCGATCAAGGCCATCACCTGGCTGCTCGCCAGAATCTCATCGATATCATCCTTGCCATGCGCTCGATGTCCCGGTGGGCGACCCCGTCGCATCGGCTGATCCCACTTGCGTGAAGCTCGCGCCAAGGCCCGTGCCAACCGGCGCGCCTGCCTCGGGATATTCTCCAACGCCGCCTGCAATGACAGCAACCGACGACACAGACGCGCCGCCGGAACCGGATCGTCGGGCAGTGGAGTTCGCTTCATAAAGGCCGGGTCATTCTCCCCACCGATCATCCAGACGCGCGGTCCGTATCCGGGTGCCGTCTTCCGCTTCGGGCCAAGAGCCTTGCGCGGATCGAACAGCGGAAAGGCCGGGATACGGTCTCCCCGACCCTCCCCACGGGGTATTTTCCCTACCGGGCCTGTCCCTACAGATGAAGACACCTCCAGACCCCGCGCGGCCATGACGATGATGCGCCGGACGATGGCCTCCGCAGGACGCAACAGATCGAGGATCGCGAGATGAACATGCCTCGGCAGGGTCTCGACGATTCGGCCACCGGCAATCCCCGCCATCGCGATCATCGTCGCCACGATGGGCGCAATGTCATTGCGATAGCGGTCTACCGATGCCTGCCAATCCCACTTCGTCCAGTCCATCTCATCCTTCCTGCGATCATAACAGGAACATATGAAAACAAAAAAGGATCTAATGTCAAGCGCGCGGTACCCTCACCGTAAACACCGAGCCTTCCCCCACCGTGCTGGCGATCCGCAATTCGCCCCGGTGCCGGGTCAGGATATGCTTCACGATAGCGAGGCCAAGCCCCGTACCGCCCCGCGAGATGCTCTCGCGCTTGTTCACCCGGAAGAACCGCTCCGTCAGGCGCGGCACAAGGCTCGGCTCGATCCCCTCGCCATGATCGCGCACGGTGATTCCGATCCAGCCTTCCGGTTGCTCCACGCGTGTGATCTCGATGGGGCGGTCGCCCCCGCCATACTTGATCGCGTTGGAGATGAGATTGTGGAAGACTTGCAATAATTCGTCCCGTTGCCCCCGCACCTCAAGTGGCCCATCGCCCAGCGCCACCTGCAACACATTGCCGTTCTCTGCCGCGAGCGGTGATGTCGCGCTCACCGCCTCGGCCACGATGGCCCGCAAATCCTCGCGCGCCGTCGGGGCGACATTGGCCTGCAATTCGATCCGGCTGAGCGACAGCAGATCGTCCACCAACCGCGCCATCCGCGCCGCCTCCCGCGCAATGATGCCGAGAAAGCGGTCGCGATTGGCCCCGTCATCCTTGGCCGGGCCTTGCAGCGTCTCGACCATCCCCGTGATCGCGGCAAGAGGCGTCCGCAGCTCATGGCTGGCATTGGCGACGAAATCCATCCGCATGGCATCGAGCCGATGCACTTCGCTCACATCCGCCAGCGCGAGCACGGCACGAGTCTTCCCCGCAAGCGCCCGAACCGTCGCGCGCAGATACCGGCGGCGCGGACGCCGGGCCGTGAATTCGACGGTTTCATCCGCCCCATCCGACAGCACCCGCTCCACCGCCGCGAGGATTGCAGGGGCGCGGAACACCGTCGCCATCGGCTCACCCACCGGATCACGATCCAACAGCGCATGAGCCTCGGCAGAGGCAAACGTCACCACCCCGTCCCCGTCAAGCAGCAGAACCGGCAAGGGCAGCCGGTCGAGCACCGTGCGATCCTCCACGATCCGGGGCGTTTCGGGCGCGCCCAACCGCTCGCCTTCCGACAGCCAGTCCCCTTTCGGCATCGCCAGACGCAGCGCGGCCACGACCACTGCCCCTGCAACCGCCCCACCGACCGCACTGCCGAGCGGCGCAACCCACGCCCCAAGAGTTGCGGCGAGGCCGGTCAGAGCCATGTCGTGAAGCCGCGTCGCCGTGACGGCACGCACGAGGGGGGTAATCATTCCCATGCTTCGATGTAGCATCGCGCGCAGGTCAGCGCCATTGCCAGCCCGACCCTGTGACCCTATCTAAACCCCGTAACCGCTCTGGGAAGAATGATGATCCGCTACGCCCTTCGATGCGATCAAGCTCATGATTTCGATATGTGGTTCGCCGACAGCGACACCTTCGATGCGCTGGCGCGGGCGAGCCATGTCTCCTGCCCGGAATGTGGCTCGACGGCGGTGACGAAGGCGCTCATGGCCCCCGGCGTCACCAAGAGCCAGAAATCTCAGGCGATGACCAACACCCCGGCCCCGCGCGAAATCGCCAAGATGATCACCGAATACCGCACCAAGGTCATGGCAGAGACCACCGATGTGGGCCGCAAATTCCCCGAACAGGTCCGCGACATGCACGAGGGCCTCATCGACCACACCCCCATTCGCGGTCAGGCCACCCCCGACGAAGCCAAGTCCCTCGTCGAGGACGGCATCGGCATTTTGCCCGTTCCACCGGAGCCGCCAAAGGAAAACTAACCCTCTGCCACCACCCGCGCCCAGATCGCCCGCGCGGTATCACGCAAGACCAGCGCTTCGGCCCAACGATCCGACAGTTCCATACCGTCCGCCCCGGTCATCGCATATTCCGGCGGTCCCAACTCGCACAGAAAGACCGGCGCTTCCCCCGGATGGCGACGGTGCCAGTTGCGGAATCCCTCCTCCCACCAGCCCTCGAACAGGTCGACCCATTTGCGGTGTTGCGGAAAGGCGAGCGGTAGCTGGATTTGCTGGCGGCTCGCGACCCGCCCCTGAAAGCTGCTCGCCCTCGCCAGAACCCGGCTCACCAGCCCCCGGTCGAAATCCGACAGCGGATACCAGAATTCCCGGTCCACCACGTAATGGGACAGGTCAGCACAGATCGGCATATCCGGGATCGCATCCATCAGCGAGAGCATCGCGAACAGGTCATTGGTTATGCAGTTCCGATGCGTCTCGAACTGGATCGAAACGCCTTCCTCATCGGCCATATCCATCCAGCGGCGGATGATCGGGATCGCTCCCTCGACCGTCAGCGGAAAGACCTGCCCGATCACCACCACGAAGGGCGCGCCGAAATCTCGCGCCATCACCAGCGTCTCGCGCAAACCCACCACCGATTTCGGAAACGCCACGATCAACGGGGTAAGTCCCGTCCGCTCGAAATGCGGCAGCGTCGTCATCGCCGTCGCCACATCCGAAGCCCCGAGATCAATCGCCATCCCCTCGAAACCGGCGTCCTTCACCCGATCGAAAGCCGTTCCGATGTCGTCATAGGGCTGCATCGCCCAGAGCGACTGAAAGACGCGAAGGTCCATCAATCCACCGCCACCATCCGCCCCGTCGGCCCCCGCGCGATCCAGACCTCGTCGCTCGGATAATCAGCCTCAGATTTCCCACCCCACAGCTTGCGGATCACTTCGATCTGGAACTCGATATACCCCATGCGATGAACCTCATGCCCGAGGCGCGTTTCGATGGTTTCGTTCAGCCCCTTCAGCGCATGGAACGGCACCGCCGGAAAGCTATGATGCGCCGTGTGATACTGCATGTTCCAGCACATCCACCGCATCAGGGCATTGGTATCGGTCGAGCGGGTATTCTGGAGAATGTCGTCTTCGTGGCTCAGGCCCAGATGCTCGATAGTGTTCTGCAACTGATGGACCGGTTTCATCAGCATCATCGGCGCAAGCCAGTACATGACCGCCGCCCAACTCCCCACCGCCACCGAAACCACCGCGATTAGCCCATAGAGCCCCACATGCCAGCGCGCCTCGCGCACGACCACGGCTTCCTGATCGGGCCGGATATACGGCTCCACCACGATCCCCCGCGCCAGCCGCAAGATGCGACCAATCCGGCTATACCAATAGGTCGGGCCGAGGAACCACAGCAGATAGGAGCGCAGCGTGTAGGGCTGGCGCACCAACTCCCCGTCCTTCTCCCAATCCTGCGTATACTGGTGATGGGCGTGGTGCTGGATCTGATCGAAGGTGCGCGGATAGAGCATCAGAAACCCGATCACGCGCCCCACCCACTCGTTCAGCGATTTCGTTCTGAACGGCGTGTTGTGGCTGAGTTCATGCTGCCCCGCGTATAGAAAGTTGATCAGCGTGCCATGCGCCATGAAGACCGGCACAGCCCAAAAACTCCCCCAAGTCAGCAACAGCAGCCACCCGCTCAGCAGGATCGCCCCGAAATGCGACCCCGCCTGCACGGCCCCGCGCATGTCGGATCGCCCCATCATTCCGCGCAACGCGGCAGGTTCGATCAGGTTTCGACGAGAGAAGACGGCGTCCATGGGGCGCTCCTTTCGCAGGATTGTACCTGGAAAGTGTTGCGCGTTCGGGGTCGCAGGGCAATATCGAAAGAGCCAAAGCGTTTTGCATTCAAGTCGGATCGGTTATCGCTGCCTCTCGCTTGCAACTCGAACGCGAAAACCGATACCCCTGTCTTACCTAAATGCAAATCGCTCTAGGCGGCGGATCGCACGGCGCGCCCGGCGGCGACGGGCAGATGCAGGATCGCCGTCGTCCCCTCTCCTTTCACGCTCTCCAGCGCAAAGGAGCCATCATGAAGTGCCGCCAATGCCGTGACGATGGAGAGGCCGAGGCCAATGCTCTGTCCGGCAGCGATATGCGCTTCCGACAGACGCGAGAACGGCTTCACCGCCGATTGCGCTTCCTCGTCCGTCATGCCGATGCCGGTATCGGTCACTCGGAACGAAACACCCCCCGCATCGTCAACCACGGTCACGCGAACCGTCGATTCCTCCGACGAGAACTTCAGGGCATTCGACAGCAGATTGACCAGCACTTGCCGGATCGCACGGGCATCCGCCACGACATACTGCGAAGCACAGTCGATATGCGTCTCGATGCGCTGCCCACGCGCTTCCGCCTGCGGGGAAAGCGGGAGGATTGCATCGTTGAGCAAGCGCTCGATGCACAGATGCTCCGGCACGATATCCACGCGCCCCGCCTCGATCCGGGCAAGGTCGAGCAAATCATCGACGAGGGAAAGAAGGATGCCCCCCGACCCATGGATCGACTCGGCATAATCATCGATCCGGTCGTCACACGACTCCCCGAACAGCATCCGACGCTGGCGCAGCATATCGGAAAACCCGATGATCGCATTGAGCGGCGTGCGCAACTCATGGCTCATATTGGCGAGAAAGTTGGATTTGGCCGCATTGGCTTCTTCGGCCACGAGCCGCGCCTTCTCCAGCGCAGCGGTGCGCTTCTGGACGCGACTTTCCAGCGTTTCGTTGACCTCCCGCAACTGCGCTTCGGCGACGGCAAGCTCGGCATTGCGTTGGTCGAGAACGATCGCCTGATCGCGAAAGTCGGTCCGGGCGGTATCGAGACGGCGGATCGTAAAAACACACAGAATGACGAGGGGGGTCGCGACAGTGATCGCACTCAACCCGGATACGGCATCGACATGCTCGGGCAGCGACACTCCGAACAACCCATAGAAACCGCGCGCAACAACCATGGCAGGAATCGCCGCTGCCATGAGCATAAGCACACAGAATCCGCCTCGGTCAAGGCGTGCAAGGAAGCAATCGAGCCGCGAGAGAAGCTTCGGAATATGGGACAAAATCGCGATCATCATAAAATGATGCGCGAATACCGCTAAAAACTATTCAAATACACGCAACAAAAATAGGCATCGAAAAATTTCTTTTGCCACCCCCCGCTTGCGCAGGGGGTAACGTCTTTCATCAGTGCGGAGAGGCTTACGCCATCCACCACCGCTCAGCGTTCTTGTGACCGTCGAGTTCCCAGTTGGACGCGACCTGTTCGGGCATGCCGATCTCGTTGCGCACCAGATGGGTGTAGGCCATGAACATCGGGATGATCGAGCCGCAATCGTCGTGGCAGATGCGCTGCATCTCGACATACATATCGCGGCGTTTCTCCGGGTTCAGTTCCGAGCGCGCCCAGACCAGCAGCTTGTTGAACGTCCGATTGTCCCAGAAGCTCTCGTTCCATTCCGCACCGGACGAGTAGACCTGACTGAACATCCAGTCCTCTGTCGGGCGACCGCCCCAATAGCCGCCAAGGAACGGCTTCTTCATCCAGACATTCGACCAGTAGCCATCATCCGGCTCACGCACGATCTGGAGGTCGATCCCGCATTTTTTCGCGCTTTCCGAGAACAGCTGCCCCGCATCGACCCCGCCCTCGAAGGCGGTATCGGCGACGTGGAACTTCAGCGACAGGCTGTCCATCCCGGCTTTCTTCAAGTGGAACTTCGCCTTGTCCGGGTCGAAGGACCGCTGGGGGATTTCCTCTGCCGTCGCGCGGTTCACATTGGCCGGACCGATGGGGAAGTCATTGCCGACCTCGCCGAAGCCGCGCGTGATCTTCTCGAC
Source organism: uncultured Neomegalonema sp. (assembly GCA_938034615.1). Taxonomy (GTDB): domain Bacteria; phylum Pseudomonadota; class Alphaproteobacteria; order Rhodobacterales; family Rhodobacteraceae; genus JAHDDY01. The sequence continues at coordinate 12,307 of CALHLW010000157.1, forward strand.
CATCTCCACGCGGTCGATGGCGTGTTTCATGGCAAGGCGGACATGGTTATCCGAGAAGGGGTCCGCGCGGCAATCCATCGGCATGACGACATGCTTGTTGCCATAGGTGGACAGCACCTTGACGTTCTTGTCCCGCGCCAGCAGCGGAGCCGTCGCAATGTCGATATTCGACATGGAGTGCAGTTCACCCGTCCGCACGCCGGACGTCCGCGCCGCCGCATCGGAAACGAAGAGGTTCTGCACCGTATCGAAATACGCGGCATCTTCCTTCCAGTAGTTCGGATTGCGCTTCACGTTCACGCGCACGCCGGGATCGAATTCTTCCAGCATATAGCCGCCGGTGCCGACACCCTCTTCCCACGCTGCGCCGCCACCATCCTTGGCGGGGCAGATATTGAGGTGATAATCCGAGACGATATACGGGAAGTCGGCATTGCCACCCGACAGCACGAAGACGACATTATCGCCGTCGGCCTTGACCTCCTCGACCTGTTTCATCAGGCCGCTGGCGGCGGATTTGTTATCCTCGCCCATGTGATGGCGGAAGCTTTCGACCACGTCGTTGGCATCCATCGTCTTGCCGTTATGGAATTCGACGCCTTTACGCAGCTTGAAGTTCCAGGTCTTCGCGTCGGCGCTCGCTTCCCAGTTCTCGGCCAATTCGCCGCGAAGCTGGTTGTCGGAGCCGATCTCGGTCAGGTTGTTGTGCAACTGACCCGCATTGACGTTGATCATGAAGCTGTCGAGGGTCGTTGCCGGATCGAGGCTGTCGGAGGACGAGCCACCCGTCAGGGCCTGAATGTAATCGCCGCCCTTCTTGGGCGTGGCCGCAACGGCCTTGTCGAAGGCGGTGGAGGCGGCGGCGACGGTCACGCCCGCCGCAATCCCCGCCTGAATGAACTCGCGGCGATTGACGCGCCCCTCGCCCGCAAGCTTCTCGAATGTCTTCATGTCGGCCATGGAAGTCTCCCTGTTATTCTGTAGCATTTATTCCGTACCCCGACGCTAAACCGGGATCGGAAACGCGGCAACAGGCAATGCGTACACGCGAAATACGACAGTTCTGTCGTCGCGATCAGGCGAGATCTGGCTCATGCCCGCCATAGTCTTGTCCTGTGGAGGAAGACCATGCATGAGCCGGAAACGCTGATCGATCTGAATCGCTATCCCGTCGATAAACCGGGCGGGGCGCGCGGTGCAATTCTCTCGCAGGTTCGCGCTGATCTGGCCGATGACGGATGCGCTGTCCTGAAGGGTTTTCTGACATCCACCGGCATCGAAACCCTGCGCGCACAGGCCGAGGGGGTGGCGGATAAAGGCTTTCGCTCCTTCAGCCGCACGAACGCTTATTTCACGAAGGACGATCCCTCCCTGCCCGAAAGCGATCCCCGCCGCCGGTTCTTCGACCGCTCGAACGCCTTCATTCCCGCCGATAATTTCCCGAAGGGGAGCGCGTTGCGCGGTCTCTACGAATACCCCGTCCTGACCGCCTTCATTCAGGAATGTCTGGAAGAAGAGAATTTTCATCCCTATGCCGATCCGCTCGCCGACGTGATCGTGAATGCCGCCGAGGAGGGGAACGGGTTTCCGTGGCATTTCGACACCAACAACTTCACCGTGACGCTGGCGATCCAGAATGCGGATCAGGGCGGGGCCTTTGATTACGCCGCGAATATCCGGGCGGGGGGCGAGAATTTCGCCGAAGTCGCCCGCGTTCTCGATGGCACCTCGGATGCGGTCCGCACGCTCCACCTCGAACCCGGCGATCTCCAGATATTCCGGGGCCGCTATTCCCTCCACCGCGTCGCGCCCCTGCATGGCAAGACCCCGCGCTACGTCGCCATCTTCTCCTATGTCGAACAGCCTGACATGGTCGCCACCCCCGAACGCTGCAAGCAACTCTACGGGCGCGCCTTGCCCATCCATTACGAACGGGCGGGGGTGCGAAGCGATACCTATATCGATTGACCGATTTTCGCAGGACACGGAGCAGGTGAGGCGTTAGCCTTGCGGCCTGGGGATCTGCGGAGGCGTCATGTTCAGAAAAATCCTGATTGCAAACCGGGGCGAGATCGCGTGCCGGGTGATGCGAACGGCGTCGCGCATTGGCATCCGCACCGTGGCCGTCTATTCCGACGCCGATGCCGACGCCCTGCACACCGCCACCGCCGACGAAGCCGTGCGGATCGGCCCTGCTCCCGTTGCCGACAGCTATCTGAAAATCGACGCCATCATCGACGCCTGCAAGCGCACGGGGGCCGAGGCGGTCCACCCCGGATACGGCTTCCTTTCCGAGAACCCCGGTTTTGCCGAACGGCTTGAGAAAGAAGGCATCGCCTTCATCGGCCCCCCCGCATCGGCAATCCGCGCCATGGGCCTCAAAGACGCCGCCAAGCGCCTGATGGAAGAGGCGGGCGTCCCCGTCGTCCCCGGCTATCACGGTGAGGAACAGGAAGGCGAAGCCCTCGCCATCGAAGCCCAGCAGATCGGCTTCCCCGTCCTTATCAAGGCCCGCGCGGGCGGTGGCGGCAAGGGAATGCGCCGGGTCGATGTGAAGGAAGAATTCGCCGAGGCCCTCGCCGCCGCCCGCAGCGAAGGCGAAAAGAGCTTCGGCGACGGGCATGTGCTGGTCGAGAAATACGTCGGTCGCCCCCGCCATATCGAGGTGCAGGTCTTCGCCGACAAACACAATCCTCCCGTCTATCTCTTCGAGCGCGATTGCTCGCTGCAACGGCGACACCAAAAGGTCATCGAGGAAGCCCCCGCCCCCGGCATGACCGCCGGAATGCGCGCCGCCATGGGCGAGGCCGCCGTGCGCGCAGCAGCAGCCATCGGTTACGAGGGCGCAGGAACCGTGGAGTTCCTCGTCGATGCCAGCGATGGGCTGCGCACTGACCGCTTCTATTTCATGGAGATGAACACCCGCCTTCAGGTCGAGCATCCCGTCACCGAAGCCATCACCGGCATCGACCTCGTGGAGTGGCAAATCCGGGCGGCGGCGGGCGAAAGCATCGTGCCGCCACAGGACGACATTCCCATGCTCGGCCATGCCTTCGAGGCGCGCATCTACGCCGAGGACGCCACGAAGAACTTCATGCCCGCCACCGGACGGCTGGAACGTCTGACGATGCCAGAAGGCAAGGCCCGCATCGATACGGGGGTCCGCGAGGGCGATACCATCACCGCCCATTACGATCCCATGATCGCCAAGATCATCGTCCATGATCGCTCCCGCGAGACGGCGTTGGCAAGGCTGCGCACGGCACTCGACGCCACGGGCATCGCCGGAACCGTCACCAATGTCGATTTCCTGCGCGCCCTTGCTGCCGACCCGGAGTTCGCTGCCGGAGAGGTCGATACCGGCCTGATCGAACGCGGCATGGACCGCTTCGCCCCCAAACAGCCGGTGCCACCCGAGGCCCACACGCTTGCGGCCCTGAAAGCGGTGGGCCTGCCGGGGGATGGGGATAAAGCCGATCCGTGGCAATCCCTCTCCGGCTTTCGCGCATGGGGTCCTGCCCAGCATTCCGTCACCATCCTCCGCAATGGCGAGCCGATCGAGGCCAGCATTCGCATCCACGCACCGGGCCGCTACAGCGTGAAGATCGACGGTGAGGTGCGCGAGGTGGTCTTTGGCACTGGAGGTCATGTCGAGATAGACGGGCGCCGCAGCGCTGCCGAAACCCTGTGGCGCGGCAGCGATATCCTCGTGATGATCGACGGCCAGTCATGGGCCTATGGCACGGTCGATCTCCTCGCCGTTGCCGCAGGGGCCGGACCCGGCGGCGACGCCATCCTCGCCCCCATGCCCGGCGCGATCCTGCGCGTTTCGGCGGCGGCAGGCGATGCAGTGGAGGCAGGCCAAACCCTCGTAATCATGGAAGCCATGAAGATGGAACAATCCCTCAAAGCCCCCCGCGCCGGAACCGTGGCGATGGTGCTTGTCGGCGAAGGCGATCAAGTCTCCGACGGCGATACGCTGGTCACACTGGAGGCGGAAGAAAGCTGAAACAGTCCTCTCCCCGGTAGCGGTCCCATCGTACTGACGTCGCAAATTTCGTCTCCCTCCTCGCTTGCGAGGAGGGACAAAAGGGTGGGGCGCGCCCGAAGGGAGCGGGCGATCTACGCAGAAGGCCTGAACTCCGAAGCCTCCTCCACCAAATCAGCCAATCGCCCCGCCGCATACGGCTTGCCCACGCCCTTCGCCGCTACCGCCATCCCGGCCAACCGCCCCGGATCACCCAGCAGTTCCCCGATCACCTGCCCCAGTGCCTCCGGCGTCAGGCCCGGTTGCGCCACGGCGACGGACGCGCCCGCCTCGGCCAGCCACGCCGCATTGGCGCTCTGGTGGTCGCTCATGGCGGTGGGCAGGGGGATCAGGATCGAGGGTCGTCCGATCACCGCCAGCTCCGCACAGGTCGAGGCCCCCGCCCGCGCGATGACCAGATGCGCCCCGGCGATCCGTTCGGGCATATCATCGAAAAACGGCGCAGCCTCCAACCCCGTCACATCGGCGGCGGCATAGTTTTCCTCCAGCGGCGCAATCTCCAGCGACCGCGCCTGCTGCGTCACCTGCAATCGCGCGCGCAGGTCATCGGGCAGAAACGACAGCGCAGGCGGCAGCAAATCCGACAGCACACTCGCCCCCTGCGATCCGCCAAACACCAGCAACCGCACCGGACCATCCGAGGAGGGCGGCTCATAATCCCGCCCCGACACCGCCAGCGCCGCATCCCGCACCGGATTGCCGACCTCCACCGCCCGCACGCCCTCTGGCGTATTCACCGGCACCCCGATGCCACAGGC
>CALHLW010000158.1 GCA_938034615.1 uncultured Neomegalonema sp.
TGCATCGCCGCCCACACCTTGTTCGGCGTCAGCGGCATATCGATCTCCGTCACCCCCACGGGGCGCAGGGCATCCAGCGCCGCACACATCACGGCAGGGCCAGCCCCCACCGTCCCGGCCTCGCCGCAGCCCTTCACGCCCAACTCGTTGGTCGTGCACGGCACAGGCGAGAAATCGACTGATATGAAGGGGATATCGTCGGCCTTTGGCATGGTGTAATCCATGTAGGAACCCGTCAGCGGCTGCCCGGTCTCGGGATCATAGATCGCCTCCTCGCACAGCGCCTCGCCGATGCCTTGCGCCACGCCGCCCTGCACCTGTCCGATCACCAGCATCGGGTTCACCATATTGCCGAAATCGTCCATCACGAAATAGCGGGTGATATCCACATCCCCCGTCCCCGGATCGATCTCGACTTCGCAGATATGGCAACCATTGGGGAAGGTGCCCGTGCGCTCGTTCACGCCGCCCTCCCCGATGATCCCTACCTCCTCGCGATGCGTGTCCGCTGGCATATGAGAAACCGCCGTGAAGAGATCGACGGTGCGATCTGTTCCCGCCACCCGGAACTCGCCGCCCTCTTCCGCGTGGAATTCGATATCGGTCTCCGCCGCCTCCAGCGCCTCCGACGCCCCTGCGCGGGCCTTTTCGATCACGTCATCGGTGGCTTTCAGAAAACTGCGCCCCGCCATGACCAGCGAGCGCGAGCCGCCCGTGCCACCACCCGCTGGCAACCCATCGGAATCACCCGGCACCCACTCGATCACCTCGAAATCGATGCCGAGCCGTTCCCGCACGATCTGCGCAAAGGCCGTCTCGTGCCCCTGCCCCGTCGATTGCGTTCCGGCCCAGATGCGGGCGACGTTCGGTGCGCCGTTTTCGCCGGGGATCAACTGCACCCGCGCATTCTCCACCGGCGAACCACCCGTGCGTTCCATGTAGAAGATCAGGCCGACCCCACCGAGTTTCCCCCGCTTCGCCGCCTCATCCCGCCGCGCCTCATACCCTTTGAAATCAGCAGCTTCGATGGCTTTACTCAACAAAGCCGGAAAGTCGCCACTGTCGAAGGGTATCCCCAGCGCCGTCGTCCAGGGCATCATGTCCACCGTCGCCAGATTGCGCCGCCGTATCTCATCCTGCGTGATCCCCAGATCGGCCCCAACCCGGTCGATCAGCCGCTCCATGATGTAGTTCTGCTCGGGCCGCCCCGCCCCGCGATAGGCATCCATCGGCGTGACGTTCGTATAGGCCCCGCGCACGCGGTTGAAAACGGTCTGTATCTGGTAGACGGTTGGCGCCAGATCACCGCAGAAGTTTGTGTGACAGGAGGGCGCCGCCCGCGACGGATACGCCCCGAGATTCGACACGGAATTCAGCCGCATAGCGAGGATCTTTCCATCCCGATCACAAGCCGCTTCAGCCTCCGTTACGAGATCACGGCCTTGAAGATCGGCAAGAAATGATTCCGACCGATCCGCCGTCCACTTCACCGGACGACGAAGCAATTCGGCCGCCTTGCACACCACGGCATATTCAGGATGCAGCATCAGCTTCATGCCGAAGCCCCCGCCCACATCGGGCGTCCGCACGCGCAAGCGATCTGCATCGACATTCAGCACACCCGCAATCTGCCCTTTCATCGCATGAGCACCCTGCGTGCCGCACCAGATATCCCAGCGCCCGGTTTCGCTGTCATACGAAGCATTTACCGCACGCGGCTCAATCGTATTCACAACGATACGCGGATTGACCACCCGCAACCGCGAGACATGCGCGGCCTTCGCAAACACCGCATCCGTTGCCGCCCGATCCCCGATTTCCCAATCATAGGCGAGATTGCCATTCTCATAGAGGGGCGGCGCGCCCTCGGCCAATGCCGCCTCGCCATTCACGACCACCGGCAATTCGTCATAATCCACGACAACCAGTTCCGCCGCCGCAATCGCCGCCGCAAGGCTCTCCGCCACCACAAACGCCACCGGCTGCCCTGCATAGCGCACGTTGCCGCGCGCCAGATTGGGCAGTTTCGGATAGAACCCCTCACTGCCATCGGCATTGTTCACCGGCATCGACGTCGCGGCATCGGCAAGGTCCGCGATCCCCGCATCCCCGTCCGCATAGACGCCCAGAACACCCTCGGCACCCCGCGCCTCCGCCAGATCGACCCCGGTGATCCGCGCATGAGCGACCGGAGAACGGACGAACACGCCATAGGCCTGCCCCTCCAGCGTCACGTCATCCACATACTGCCCCGCCCCGCGCAGAAGCCGCAGGTCTTCCTTGCGCGTGACTGCCTGTCCGACACCGAATTTCATGGGATGCGCTCCGTCGTTCGAGAGATAGAGCGCAAAGATAGGCCGCGCGAAGCATATCGCCAACACACGGCTTATTACCGTGAAAGTCAAAAGCGCATAAAATCACAGCGGGTAAGCCCCCGGCATGAGGGAGCGATCTTTCAACCGGAGCGGACAACGCCAGAGGAGAGAACCTTCACCCTGTCCTCTGACAAGCGTTACAGGATGCACACATCTCTTGTCAGTTTCGCGCTGAATTCTTGCATTCTTCAAATACCGCAATCAGAACAGTGTCATACCACGGCTTGACCGTGGTATCCATTTCTCGGCACACCTTGCGATCACCGTTTATACACAAAACTCTCAAGGCTTGTGGAACCTTGGATTCCGGCCTTCGCCGGAATGACTATGCACTCTATATGGCGAATACGAACGAGATGTGTGAATCCGGTAGCCCAAAAGGGAGAGGGTTCCAGAGTCGCCAATGTCAGGCGTGGATCGGCCCGTCGCCGCAAGCCATCGCGGCCTCGCGCATCGCTTCGGACAACGTCGGATGCGCATGACAAGTGCGCGCGATATCTTCCGCTGACGCCCCGAACTCCATGGCCACGCAGTATTCGTGGATCAGCTCCCCCGCCGACGGGCCAATGACGTGAACGCCCAAAATGCGATCCGTTTCCTTGTCGGCCAGCACCTTGGCAAACCCGTCCGTCGCGAAATGCGCCTTCGCGCGCCCGTTGGCCATGAAGGGAAACTTGCCGACCTTGTAGGCGCGGCCTTC
>CALHLW010000159.1 GCA_938034615.1 uncultured Neomegalonema sp.
ATGTCGGCAGAGATGTCGCCGATCCAGATTTCGTGGTCCCGCTTCGTCATCACGCTCGTCGTCCTCGCCCCGGTCATCGTCCTGCGGGGCGGGTGGAGCGCCCTGCGCCCCCCGCAATTCGGCCTGCATATGCTGCGCGGCGCAGGAATTGCCGGGGCGACCGTGTTCTTCTTCGGCGCGCTCGCTTCGATGCCCATGGCCGATGTTGCCGCCATCTTCTTCGTGGAGCCGCTGATCCTCACGCTCTTTTCCGCGATCTTTCTCGGGGAGAGCATCGGCTGGCGTCGCATCCTCGCGGTCGCCATTGGCTTTGCGGGAGCCATGATCGTCATCCGTCCCAGCTTTGCGGAAGTCGGCGCGACGGCCCTGTTGCCCATCTGCGCGGCACTCTGTTTCGCGGGCTATATGGTTCTGACGAAAATCCTGTCCGGTACGACGGATGCTTGGACCATGCAGACGATGGCGGGGCTTTCCGGCACCGTTCTGCTCGGCACGATCCTGTTCTTCGCCGATATAGGCGGCGTGGCCGAAGCCGTCATCCCGACGGTGGAGCAGGCCGGTCTGCTGCTAGTCATCGCCGCCGTCGCCATCATCTGTCACACGGCGATCATCTTCGCGTTGCGGCGGGTGGATGCGGGTCTCATCGCGCCCCTGCAATATCTTGAGATCATCGGCGCGACCTTCTACGGTTTTCTCTTCTTCGGCGATTTTCCCGATGCGATGACATGGCTCGGTATCGCGATCATTGTGGGCAGCGGCCTGTTCGTCTTCCACCGCCAGAGGGTCACGGCATGACCGGAAAAATCGTCAATCTGCGTCAGGCCCGAAAGCGCAAGACCCGCGAGGAGAACGCAAAAACGGGCGACGCGAACGCCGCCCGGTTCGGGGTATCGAAGCACGAACGCGAGGCCCGCGCAACAGTGGATGCCAAGGCCGCCCGCGACCTCGATGGCCACAAGCGGGAGACATAGTCCCTATCGTCATGCCCTCAAAAGATGGCATCTCCCTCAGTGGAGAAAGATTCCCGCTTTCGCGGGAATGACAGAAATTTTACGCCGCTACACCACCTTCAGAGGAACAACTGGCTACCGGCCGCCGAATACGAATACCCGCCCGAGCCGTTTTCCTTCACAAACCCAACCGCCGGATACGGCATGTGATAGCCGATGAACGGGATGCCGTCGGCGGCGAGCATTCCGAATACCTTCTTGCGGGTCGCCGCAGCCGCTTCCTTGTCCATGTCGAATTTCACATGCCAGTCAGGCCGCTCCAGCGACGCGATGAAGTGGTTGGCCGTATCCGCCGTCACCAGCACGCGCCGGTCGCCGCTCTCGACGTGATAGACCGTATGGCCCGGCGTATGTCCGTGGGCGGCCATGGCAGTCACGCCCGACACCACGTCCTCGCCATCTTTCAGGAACGTCATCTTTTCCGCGAAGGGCTGGACGTTCGACAGGGCAAGCTCGTTTTCCTTGCCGATCCAATGGTCGTACTCGGTCGCACTCGTCACATAGCGGGCGTTCGGGAAAGCGGGCTTTCCGTCCACCATCATCCCGCCGATATGATCGCCGTGGAAATGGGTCAGGACGACGATATCGACATCCTCAGGGCTGTAGCCCGCAGCCTCCATCTGGGTGCGGGTCTTGCCAGCGGTGGCGCGTTTGGTCGCGTCGTTGCCGGTGTCGAACAGGATCAGCTCGTTTCCGGTATTCACCATCGTCGTGGTGAATCCGATTTCCATCTTTCCGGGATCGAGGTTGTTGGCTATCGCCAGATCAGCCACGGACTTTTCGTCCTGATTCTGCCCGAAGATAGGATGGGGGCCGGGAAGCTGCACCATGCCGTCGAACAGGGTCGTGACTTCGAATTCGCCATGCGGAAAGCGCATGTGGCCGGGGCGCGATGGCCCCATCATCTTCGCTTTCGCATTGGCGGGCCTCGTGCCGCGCAGCACGAAGGGCGCGGCCAGCGCCCCTGCACCGAGGATGAGGCCAGAGCGTCGGGTGATGGTCATGTTTTCAACTCCCCATGATTGGTTTCACGGGGAAGTAGAGCGCTACGCGCCCCCGTCACGCATCGAACTTGCGTTTCGGGATCGCATCTTCGTTATCGGCGTTCTGATAATCCTCGGTCGTCCGAACGGGGGGCTTCTCGCCCATCTGGAAGGGATTGTCGGTCTGGCGGAAGACGGCGTTAACGCGGCAATCATCGCACATGCGGATGACGCGGGTGCGCTCGGGGTTGTCGAACATCCAGTGCGCGCCGCCCAGTTTCTCGATGATCCGCTCCACGGTTCCCCGCGAGCCGAAGGGTTTGTTACATTCAACGCAGAGTGCAGGTTCGTCCTCGTGCAGAACACGCGGTTCCCGCGCCGCGTTCGACGGATCGAACTGGGCCTTGAGGGTGATCGCATTCTCCGGACAGGTATTCTCGCAGATGCCGCATTGCAGGCAGGCGCTCTCGCGAAAGCGAAGCTGCGGCTTGTCAGGGTTGTCGAGCAGCGCCCCGACGGGGCATTGCGACACACAAGCTAGGCAGAGCGTACAGGCACTCTCGTTCACCTGCACTGCGCCATAGGGCGCGCCATCCGGCAGGTCGAAGGGCTGACTTTCCGGTGCCATCGCAGCAATGGAGAGGCGCGTGGCCGTGCGTTTGTCGCCTACCGGGCTGATCGGTTCATGGCCCAGCGCATCGGACGCATCGCCATAGAGCGCATCGGTCAGAGCATCGGGATCGTCGCTCTCCACCACGATCAGGCGATCCGCCCCGATCCCCGTCCCCTCCAGCATTGCGCGCACCAGTGCGGCCTGACCGTCCAATGCATCGGCCTCACCCTCGCGCCGGATGCGGGTCGGCATATGGATCGTCACCTGCCCTGCGCCCATTCCGAAGGCGGCCATGACGAGA
>CALHLW010000160.1 GCA_938034615.1 uncultured Neomegalonema sp.
TTCAAGTCGTACAGCCTGCCGGTCGCGCTCGTCGTCCTGACGTTCGTGTGTTTCGCCTTCGGGCTGATCGGATCGGCGGCGGCGTTCTGGATGGTAAACGGTCGACTACCCGAAAATCTGCTCGTTGTGGTTGCAATCACCTCGCTTATCGCCGCGACGCCCCTGATTCTGCAATCGATGCCGACGATCAAATACCTTCAGGAATCGAGCGAGCGCCTACGCAAGACCCGCGACGAACTGGCTACCCGTGTTGCCGAACTGGATGCCACGAGCCGCGCGCTTGATGCCGCCCGGAATGAATTGGAAGACCGGGTGGAGGAGCGTACGCGCGAGTTGGAAATCGCCCGTCATGCGGCCGAAGAGGCCAATAACGCGAAATCGGCCTTTCTTGCGCGGATGAGCCACGAACTGCGCACGCCGCTCAATGCCATCATCGGGTTCTCGGAACTGCTCGCGCATCCCGACGCCCTCTCGTCCGAGCGCAAGATGGCACATCTGGAGGAGTATGCGACGACGATCCATGGAAGCGGCAAGCATCTGTTATCGTTAGTGAATGACTTGCTCGACCTGTCAAAGATCGAAGCGGGTGAGATGGAACTGCATGTCGAACGCATCGATCTTGTGACCCTGCTTCACGATGTCCGGGGGCTGATCGAGCCGCAGGCAAAAGCGAAGGGGCAGCAGTTGGTCTGCGATTTCGCGGCAGGAACGATGCATGCCGATCGACGCGCCGCAAAGCAGATCCTGTTGAATTTGCTCAGCAATGCCGTGAAATACTCACCGGCGAATACTCCGATCACCTTTACCTGTACGGGCGATGCGGAAGAGATCGTCTTCACCGTCCACGACCGGGGCTGCGGCATGACAGCGGATGAAATCCGCCGCGCAATCGAGCCTTTCGGGCGCCTCTCGAACGTCGAAACCGCCAGCGAACCGGGGACGGGGCTGGGCTTGCCCATCGTCGCCTCGCTGGCCTCGGCACAGGGCGGCACGTTCACCCTGTCGAGCGAACCGGGGGCTGGAACGGAAGCACGGGTGACGCTACCCCGGTATGTCGCTCAAGCGAGAGCTGCCATCGCCGTCGCTTAAACTGTCCTACACCAGTTCCTTCATCGCTGCGCCGATCCCGTCCAGCGTCAGCGGAAACATGCGGTTTTCGGTGATCTCGCGGATCATTCCGATGGAATGTGTATAGCGCCAGTGGGACTCGGGAACGGGGTTCAGCCATACGTATCCCGGCCATTGGGTGAAGGCGCGGCGGAGCCAGGTCTCTCCGGATTCCTGATTCCAGTGCTCGTTTGCCCCGCCAGGCACGGCGATCTCGTAGGGGGACATGCTGGCATCCCCGACGAAGATGCATTTGTAGTCGGAGCCGTATGTATTGAGCACGTCCCATGTGGACATCTGCTCGGTCCAGCGGCGGGCATTGTCGCGCCAAACGCCTTCATAAAGGCAGTTGTGGAAATAGTAGTATTCGAGATGCTTGAACTCGCTGCGCGCAGCGGAAAACAGTTCTTCGACCACCTTGATATGATCGTCCATCGAGCCGCCCACATCGAGGAAAATCACCAGCTTGACTGCATTGCGCCGCTCGGGGCGGGTGACGACATCGAGATAGCCGCGCTCGGCAGTCGAGCGGATGGTATCGTCGAGGGCCAATTCTTCATCTGCCCCTGACCTTGCCCAAACGCGAAGGCGCTTGAGAGCGACCTTGATGTTGCGGGTGCCCAGTTCCACGCTGTCGTCGAGATTGCGGAATTTACGCTTGTCCCAGACTTTCGCGGCCCGGCGGTGGCGGCTTTCATGCTGGCCGATCCGGACGCCTTCGGGGTTGTAGCCATAGGCCCCGAACGGCGAAGTGCCGCCGGTTCCGATCCATTTCGAGCCACCCTGATGGCGGCCCTGCTGCTCTTCGAGGCGTTTTTTCAGCGTCTCCATCAGCTTGTCCCAGCCGCCCAGCGCCTCGACTTCGGCTTTTTCCTCGTCGGTGAGGAATTTCTCGGTCAGCTTTCGCAGCCATTCCTCGGGGATCGGCTGTTCCTCGACCTCTTCCCCCGTGCCACCCACGGCCTCGACACCCTTGAACACCTCGGAGAAGACCTGATCAAAGCGGTCGAGATGGCGCTCGTCCTTGACCAGCGAGGCACGGGCGAGGTGATAGAACCCCTCGATATCGTAGGTGACGAGACCGGCCTTCATCCCCTCTAGCAGCGAGAGGTATTCGCGCAGCGAGACGGGGATACGGGCCTGTTTCAGGGTAAGGAAGAAGCGCGTGAACATGGGCGCATCCTTATCCCTTCATAGCAGCGCACGACAACGAAAAAGCCCCGGCACCTGAGTACCGGGGCAAGTGGGAAGAGGGAGGAACAGGTAGGTAAGGGTCAGCGACCGCCGTTGGCCGCATCAGGCTGGGCGCGCGAGAGGCGCTGCTGCGCCTTTTCGGAACTGGTGAGCATCCGGGTCGAGATCACGCGCTCAGTCTTGCGCTGCGTGGGGGTGCTGTAATGCTTGGGGGCGCGATGCTTAGCCCTCTGCATTTCGAGGATCTGCTGAAGCTTTGCCTGCTGTTGGTAGGCGGTATTTTCTGCCATTGCAGGGGCAGCGGAGAGCGTTGCGACGGTGGCCATGGCAGCGACGGTAGCGATCAGGGTTTTCATGTCTCGGTTCTCCTAGAGGGACGTTGCTGATGTTATGATCTTGATATGAGGAGAACCCCGACAGAGAACGGAACGTTCCTTCACTCCACAACTCGTTTCCGTGATGAGCCGTGGGCGATTGTAACAATCATGCTTCATGCAGGTTTAACCGGGGCGTGATACATTTGAAGGATGTCACAGCCCCTCACAGCCGATATCGCATCACTCGTCGATCTGGTGAAATCCAATCCCTCGATGGAGGCGAGCTTCCGCGCACTCGTCGTCCTGCTCGGCACGGCACCGGACAGTTCGGTGATCGTTGCGGCCCTTGGTCGGCTCGATCCGGGGGCCTGCCCATCGCCGGAATTGCGTGAGCAGGCGGCCGCACTGCTGGACAAGGCGGATTCGCCCCAGCTTGCTGCACTCTGGCGACCGGCGGTAGCGACGAACACGAACGTGGTGCCACTTCATGGCGAGGCTCCGAAGCCGCAAGGTCCGTCGATCGGTTTCGATGATATCGGCGGGCTGGAGGACGTAAAGCGACAGGTCCGGCGCAAGATCATCAACCCCTTCCGCGACAAGCGCGCCCTGTTCGAGAAATTCAAGCGCAAGGCGGGGGGCGGCGTGCTCATGTACGGCCCGACCGGATGCGGCAAGACGATGCTGGCGCGGGCACTGGCCACGGAATGCAATGCTTCATTTCAGGATGTACGGGCCGCCGATATCCTCGACCAGTATGTCGGCAACGCGGAAAAGCGCATCGCAGGCCTGTTCGAGGAAACACGGCGCTCACGACCTGCCGTATTGTTCTTCGACGAGGTCGAAGCGCTGGCCCAACGGCGGCAATACGATTCCAGTCGGGGCGTAAACACCGTCGTCTCGGCGCTTCTGACCGAAATGGACGGATTCGCGGGCGATAACGAGGGAATGCTGTTCCTCGGTGCGACCAACGTACCATGGTCGCTGGATGCCGCCTTCCGCCGCCCCGGACGCTTCGACCGTACGATCTTCGTGCCGCCACCAGATCGCGTGGCCCGCGAATTCATCCTCAAGGGTGCTCTTGAAGGCCGGCCTGTGGCAAAGGATCTGGATGTCGAGGCGCTGGTCGGAAAGACGGGCGGATTCTCCGGAGCCGATCTGGGGGCGCTGATCGAGACAGCGGTGGATTACGCCATCGAGGAGAGCCGCTCGGACGACGAGATCGAGCCGATCTCGAATGCCCATTTCCGCGAAGCCTTTCGCGAAGTGCGCTCGACCGTTGGTGAATGGCTGGGGCAGGCCCGTAACTTCGCGGAATATGCGAATGGCGATGGCACTTATGACGAGTTGGCCGAATTCCTGAAGAAATACGCGAAGTAGAGCCATGGTCGCGCAGGATCGGGACAATGACACAGGCGAGCGGATCGGCGAGTGGCTGGAAAGTCACCTCTGGGCGTTCTGGCTCGGCGTGCTCGTCCTGATCATCGCGCCGTTTCAGCTTGGGCCTTGGTCGGTTATCCATGTCAAGGGCACGGCGATGCAGCCCTTGCTGACCTCGGACGCCCATTACATTACCAAGGATCTGGGCGCGGTCTGCGCCGGTGATCCGGTGGTCGTGACCCATCCAGACGGACACAGCGCCGTACGGATCGTGATGGCGCTAGGGGGCGATACGGTCGTCCTGACCGAGACCGGTTATCGTGTGGCACGCACCTCCATTTCGATGAGCGAGACATGGCGGGCAGCGGCGCGCGAGGCGATGGGCGACGCGACGACCGTGCCGCGTAACCGCATCATGCTACGCCGCGCAAATCCCGATGTAACGGATGGGAAAGCCTATGAGGCCCTGTTCATAGTCGCTCTCCAAGCGGTAGAAGGGATCTTCACCCGCTCGCTAAACGGTGAGCGGGGTTTTCTGGCGCGGGTGCCACGACCCGGCGCTCGCTGCACCGCGCATTCTTGAACGGGGCCGATATGAGCACGCCTTTCAACACAGCCCGCGCTTATATTGAGGCCGGAAACCTTGATGCCGCCCGCAAGATCGCGCGCGAGGCAATGGAGAAGCGGTCAGATGATGTGGCCGTCCATGACCTGATGGTTGATATCGAGTTAGCGGCGAAAGCATACCCCAAGGCGCTCGATCTGTGCCGGGAAGCACTGGCGCGCTGGCCGGATCATGCGGGGCTTCGCCTGTCCCACGCGCTGACCCTGATTCATACGGGCCGGGGCGGGGAGGCGGCCAAAGCCGTGGAGAAATTCGAGGAAGATTTCCCATTTCAACCCCTCGACGCGACGCTGCTGCACACGATCTGGCAGACGCAATACGGGTCGCTCAAACGCGCTAAACACTACCGCCGTCGTTTTGAGGAACTGGTCCCGGATTCGCCCCATAACGCGATGCTCGACGCGATGATCGCGGGCAAGGCCGACGATATGCTGGGGCGCGAGCGGGCCTCCAAACGCATGGCCGAAGACGCACCGATGGACGCGGATGCCCATGCGAGGCTCGCGTACGCGCAGTTCGACCTGTTCCGGCTGGGGGCTGCTCGGCGCTCGGCGCGGGCGGCATTGGCAGCGGAGCCGACCAAGCGGCGGGTGGAGGCGGTCCTCTGGCTATCATGGATGGTGCTGTTCCCACCCTTCTTCTTCGCGCATCTCTACCACTGGCTTGAATCCATGCGGGTCTCGTTGCTGCCGCGATAGCTGGTGGTATTGATCCATATCCCGTTCGGCATCGCTTATTATTTCGTGCTGTTCGGTCGGGTCTATCCGGCGATTTTCGGGCCGATCTTCGGTAATCTCCTCCTCATGGTCATCCTCGTCGTCACGACCCTCGGATGGCCGTATATCCGCAATGCGATGCTGGCTTGGTTCGGACGACAGAGCGAGAAGCCACAGGACGTATCGCTTCGAGGATACTGATTAAAAAAAGCCCCCGATGAAGATCGGGGGCCGAAATGAAGACACGAAAGAGCGGAAAATCAGGCGCGTTTGGGTTTCTTGGCGCGGGGGTTGAGGATCTTCATCAACTCGGCCATCTCGATGGGCTTGGTCAGGAAGGCGTTCATCCCCGCCTCGATGCAATCGCGTTGGGTTGCGCCGTCATCATCGGCAGTCAGGGCCACGATCTTTACATCGCGCGTCGGTGCAGCTCCCGCCCGGATCTGGCGCGTGGCTTCAAGCCCGTCCATCTCGGGCATGTTCACATCCATTAGAATGAGGTCGAAATGCTCGATTCGGCTGAGAGCAACCGCCTTGCCGCCATCCGCCGCGATCGTCACCTCATGGCCGTCCCGCTCCAACATCGCGACGATCAGGCGTGCATTGACTGCATTATCCTCAGCGACGAGAATCTTGGACGGCGATTGCGACATACTGAAACAGACCTCGATTTGCGAACGCCACGAGAGGTAGCAGTCCACACTTAACAAATGACGCACGAGTCGCCTTAGTCGTCGGTCTAGCGATAATCTTGACACTGAACAAGAACAATCATTATTCAATCCAAAGACTTAAACATCTGTATACGTCTATAAAATCGTACATCAGCTGCTGCTGGAACGTTTCAGCGAAGGATCGGCGCGCGTCGATATGAGGTGGCCTCGGCAATCTGCGTGTCGCCGATCTCTTCACAGCCGTCAAGATCGGCGATGGTCCGCGCAAGGCGCAGGACACGGTGGTAGCCGCGCGCGCTCAGGCGCAAGGCCTCGGATGCTTTCAGCAGCAACGAACGGGCGGAAGCGCTCATCTGCGCAACGCCGTCCAGCACATCCCCATCGGCATGGGCATTCAGGCGCACCCCCTCCACGTCGAGGGCACGATACCGCTCCGCCTGCAATGCTCGAACGGCAGCGATCCGCGCCCCGACTTCCGCCGATCCTTCCGATGCGGGCGGCAGGGAGAGATCGGCGGCAGAAACGGCGGGCAACTCGATCTGTACATCGATCCGGTCAAGCATCGGCCCAGAAATGCGCGCCTGATAGTCGAGGCCACAATTCGGCGCGCGGGAGCAGGCCATGGCTGGATCACCAAGATGCCCGCATTTACAGGGATTCATCGCCGCGACGAGTTGCACCCGGCTCGGATAGCGCGCATGGGCATTGGCGCGGGCCACCACCGTCTCGCCCGATTCGATGGGTTGGCGCAGCGCCTCCAATACCTGTCGCGTGAATTCCGGTATTATGGCGCAAACTCACCAAATAAGGTTATAAATCCATAGCGCGCAGGGCTTTCAACGCCTTCTCCGCTTTCACACACTCCCGATACTGGCGGGAAGTTTTGAACGTCCGTAGCCGCTCCACTGCGCGCTCCGCTTCGGCAACGGGATCGTCGGGGTGGTCGATGGGGATGCGGCGGGCTTCGGCTTGGATTTCGGATTCGGGGATGGGGTCGAAGCCGTGGAGAAGCCGGTAGGGAGTTGTCATATTCCCCAGAATTCGATATCGGG
>CALHLW010000161.1 GCA_938034615.1 uncultured Neomegalonema sp.
GCCATGTCCTTGATGCAGAGGACATGCGCGCCGAGCGCTTCCAGTTCCTTTGCGATCTTGACGTAGTATTGCAGCGAATATTTCGCGCGGTCCGGGTCGTGGATATCGCCCGTATAGCAGAACGAAGCCTCCAGGATACGGCCCGTCTCCAGCACGGCATCACAGGCGACGCGCATATTCTCGACCCAGTTGAGCGGATCGAAGACGCGGAAGACATCCATGCCCACATCTGCCGATTTCTGGATGAAGAGTTGCACGACATTATCGGGCAGGTTCGTGTAGCCGACTCCATTGGACGAGCGCACAAGCATCTGTGTCAGCAGGTTCGGCATGTCGCGGCGCATCTCGCGCAGGCGTTGCCAAGGACATTCCTGCAAGAAGCGATAGGCCACGTCGAAGGTCGCCCCACCCCAGCACTCCATTGAAAAGAGGTTCGGGAGCTTTTCCGCATAGGCCGGGGCCACGCGCAGCATGTCGATGCTCCGCATCCGGGTTGCCAGCAGGGATTGGTGCGCGTCGCGCATGGTGGTGTCGGTCAGGAGCAACCGGTCCTGCGCCAGCATCCAGTCGGCGACGGCCTTCGGCCCCTGTGCGTCGAGCACCTGTTTCAGACCATCCGGCGCATTCGATGCGCGGGGCGCTTTTGGCGCGCGGGCATCGGCAGGGGGGCGGGGCCTGCCTGCCGCTTCCGGGTTGCCGTTCACGGTGATGTCGCCGATGAAGGTTAGCAGGCGCGTGGCCCGGTCGCGTCGTTGCTCGAATTCGAACAGGGCAGGGGTCTCGTCGATGAACTTGGTGTGGTAGGTATCGTCCAGAAAACTCTCATGCTTGAGCAGGTTCTCGACGAAGGCGATGTTCGTTGCGACCCCCCGGATGCGGAACTCCCGCAATGCCCTGTCCATCCGCGCGATGGCCGCGTCGGGAGTCGGTGCCCAGGCTGTCACTTTCTCCAATAGCGAATCGTAGTAGCGGGTGATGACCGCCCCGGAATAGGCCGTGCCGCCATCGAGACGGATGCCGAACCCCGTCGCCCCGCGATAGGCGGTGATGCGCCCATAATCGGGGATGAAATTGTTCAGCGGGTCTTCTGTCGTGATCCTGCACTGGATCGCATGGCCGTTCAGGTGCACGTCGCCCTGCGCCGATGCCCCGGTCGCCTCGGCCATGGTCTTGCCTTCGGCGATCAGGATTTGCGCCCGGACGATATCGATGCCGGTCACTTCCTCCGTCACCGTATGCTCGACCTGAACGCGCGGGTTGACCTCGATGAAGTAGAAGGCGTCGGTGTCCATATCCATCAGGAACTCGACGGTCCCCGCACATTCGTAATTCGCGTGACGCGCGATCTTGAGGCCCAATTCGTTGATCTCGGCGCGCTGGGCGTCGGTCAGGTAGGGGGCGGGCGCTCGCTCCACGACCTTCTGGTTCCGCCGCTGGACCGAGCAGTCGCGCTCGTAGAGGTGCAGCAGCGTTCCCTGCTTGTCGCCCAAGACCTGCACCTCGACATGGCGCGCCTTGAGGATCAGCTTTTCGAGATAGCCCTCGCCATTCCCGAAGGCCGCTTCCGCCTCGCGTCGGCCCTCGCGCACCTTGGCGTCGAGTTCATCAGGCCCGTGGATCGGGCGCATTCCGCGCCCGCCGCCGCCCCAACTTGCTTTCAGCATCAGCGGGTAGCCGACCTCGTCGGCCATGGCGCGGATACGGTCCATCGCGCCCGGTTCATCGGGATCGGGCAGCACTTCGGTTGCGGGCACGACGGGTACCCCGGCAGCCATAGCCGCCCGCCGTGCGCTGGCCTTGTCGCCCAGCATCCGCATCGTCTCGGCCTTTGGCCCGATGAAGGTGATGCCGTTGGCGTGGCAGGCATCGACGAAATCAGGGTTTTCTGACAGGAGGCCATAACCCGGATGCACGGCATCGGCCCCGCTTTCCTTAGCCACCCGGATGATCTCATCAATGGCCAGATACGCCTCGACCGGGCCCAGCCCCTCGCCGATGCGATAGGCCTCGTCGGTCTTGAAGCGGTGCAGTCCCAGCTTGTCCTCTTCCGCATAGACCGCAACCGTCGCCTTGCCCAATTCATTGGCCGCGCGGCTGACCCGAATGGCGATTTCGCCCCGGTTTGCGATGAGGATCTTGCGGAATTCGGGCATGGGGCGCTCCCTGAGATACGGCGACACAGACGTGTACCTAGCAGAATTTGCCCGCCTGTCCTGCACCGATTTTCGGCTGTAGCCCTCTCACCGACCGTCAGTCGTTCTCGCCGTCATAGGGTTCTTCGTTGATGTCCGGCCCAGCCTGTTGCTTGCGGGCGGCCAGACGCAGAAGGATAGCGCCCAGTAGACCTCCGAGACCACACAGGACATAGGGCAGGCTCGGATTGACGTGTTTCAACACGACCTCCTGTTCGACCACCATCAGGGTCACGGCGGTCAGGAAGGCGCCGATACACGCTCCGCCGAAGAAGAACTCGTCCGTCAATAATTGCAGACCGGCAAGTGCAAAGGCGACCATGAACCAGAAATAGGGTTGGAAACTCCAGTTCGCGAGCAAGTCCATCACCTACCTCTTCTTCAACAGGTCCGCCGCGCGTCCGAATGTCTCCAGCATTTCGGCGGGTATCAGTACGGTACGGGTATTCGTGCCGTCCGCAACCTTTGTCATCGCCTCGATCTGTCTTTTTCGCACCTCGAACTCGACGGCCTGTATCCCGTGTTCGGCGATGGCGGTGGAGACGACCTGAATAGCGTAGGAATCCGCATCGGCGATGACCTTGCGCCCTTCGGCCCGCTTGCGGGCATCGTAGAGCATGGCGTCGGCATTCAGCTCGATGGTGCGTTTGGACCCTTCGGCTTCCGTCACCGATGCGCGACGCTTCCGCTCGGCATTGAGCTGCTGCATCATCGCTTCGCGGGTGCGCTCGTTGAGGTTGACGTCCAGCACTTCGGCGCGGGTGATGACCACGCCCCAGTCCCGTGTTGCCCCTTCTAGCTGTTCCTTGATCGCGAGGTTCAGGTCGGCCCGGTTCGATTGCACCTTATCAAGATCCGTCGTACCGATTTCCGAGCGCACGATACCGGCCACGGTGGTCGTCACCGCCGAGTCGATGTCCCGGATGCGGTAGATCATGCGTTCGGGCGAGACGACCCGGAAAAACACGGCCACCACGACCTCGATCACCACGTTGTCGTTCGTGATCGCGTCCTGATGCATGGGCGGGAGTGGGCGTTCGAGAATATCCACTTCCTTACGCACCGTTTCGATGAAGGGGACGAGAACATGCAGGCCTGCGGTGGCGACCCGGCTGTACTTGCCGAGACGCTCGATCACGAAAGCCTGACTCTGGGGAACGATAATAAAGCTCTTGAACAGGGCGAGCAGCAGCAGGGCCGCGAGGACCAGCCCCATGCCAATTGCCAGAAACTCCAGTCCCATCGCGGCTTCCTTCCCGTCTCAACCCGATCCCGTAACACCTTACGTTGAAAGGGTGACGGGGGAAAGGGGGTAGAAAAAGCGACTGTGGAGATCAGGCGGCGCGCTCATCGAGCATGTATTGCTCGGATAACAGGAACAATTCGCTCGTCTTGCGGGGCTCGCCCAGCCCGAGTGCCGTGATCTCGTGCTCGTCGAAGGGCACGTAGACCGACGTCGTCGTCGCCGAGCCCGCCTCGATCGGGGCAACCCAGACGAGGAAGCGCCCGACAGTCTCGGGATCGTCGAGAGACAGTGGCAGGATCATGCGTTCGAGGCTCTTGAATAGCTCGCTTTCCAGCGCCGCGCGCTGGATGGAATACGATGGCTGCCGCGTGCGGATGCTCAATTCATAGGGCGCGAAGGTGTCGCAATGAGACGCTTCCGGCACGGATTCTTCGAGGTACTTCTTGTGGAAATTGGGGCCGAGATGCCGGGCGACATTGGCCCCATGCAGCGAGACGAAGAACCGTTTCTTGCCCTCGTGCAGATGCAGGATACTGATATCCCCGACCCACCGGCGCAGACTGATGGGGTCGGCGAAGCGGGCGTGGGGCAGGGCATTCGCGCCGCGTGCTTCGTGCCATGCTCTCAATAGCGCATCGGCAGGCTCTTGAAGGACTAGCCGTGTCATGGTCTCTCATTCTCTCCGTTTTCGCGCCCCCACGATGATCGCGTGACGCTAGCTAACTTGAAGTAAAAACAAGGTTCAGATGCAACAGCAGGATTTCTCAAATTTGAGATGTTTTACATCGACAGGTCCCGTCTGTAGCGTCCGGCGACATCGTCATCCTCTCTGCCCCGGAGCGTGCCATGCCCATCCTGACCCCCAGCGATATCGAGGGCGAGACCGTCGGCCTCTTCGTCAATCCTGATCGTCTGGACGGCATGTCCAGCCGCGCGGTGGACTCAGTGCGTGCCAGTTTTGCCGGGTTCGAGGGCGAGGCCCATGGCGGGCTGACCCGCCCGTCCTGTACCCGCGTGAAGCTGCAATACCCGCGCAATACCGAAATCCGCAATGTGCGCCAGATCTGCATCCTGTCGGAGGAGGAGATCGGGGGTATCTCCGCCGATATGGGTCTCGATACCATCGACCCGCGCTGGCTGGGCGCGAATGTGGTGATGCGGGGTATCCCGGACTTGACGCAGCTTCCCCCGGCCTCGCGCCTGATCTTCGAGGGTGGTGTCTCGCTCGTCGTGGACATGGAAAACGCCCCCTGCCGCATCGCCGCGCAATCCATCGAGGATCACAGGCCGGGGCAGGGCATGAGTTTCCCGAAACATGCCGCAGGCCGCCGGGGCGTCACCGCCTGGGTCGAGCGCGAGGGCGAGATCACAACCGGCGAACGCGCCCGCCTGCATATCCCCCCGCAACGGCTCTATCCGCACGTCTGACGGGGAGGAAGGGCAGCGAGTGGCGGCGATTACATCGCCGTCCATCCGCCATCGACCGAGATCGTCGTGCCGGTGATCTGCGCGGCCCCGTCCGAGCAGAGGAACGCCGTCGTCTCGCCGATCTGCTCAACCGTTGCAAACTCCCGCGTGGGGGTGCGGGTGAGCATGACTTTGTCGATCACCTCGTCCTTGGTCATGTCGTTCGCGCGCATCTGGTCCTCCAGTTGCGCCTCCACCAGCGGCGTCCAGACATAGCCGGGGCAGACGGCATTGCAGGTGACGTCCACCTTCGCCTCCGCCGCCTCCAGCGCCGTGACCTTGCTCAGCCCCACGACCCCATGCTTCGCCGCCACATAGGCGCTCTTGAAGGGGGAGGCGGTGAGCCCGTGGGCCGAGGCGATGTTGACGATGCGTCCGTGGCCGCGCGCCTTCATCCCGGCAATCGCCGCCTTCGTGGTGTGGAAGGCCGAGGACAGGTTGATCGCGATGATCGCGTTCCACTTCCCGTCCGGGAAATCCTCGATCTTCTCGACATGCTGGATGCCCGCATTGTTCACGAGGATATCGACCCGCCCGAAGGCCTTCTCCGCCTCGGTGATGAGATTGGCGCACTCCTCGGCCTTGGACATATCCGCCCCGACATAGCGCACTTCCGCGCCCGTCTCCTTGGCCAGATCGGCGGCAATCGCGCGGGCGTCGTCGGAATGGGTATGATCGTTGATGACGACCATGCACCCCTTGTCCGCCAGCACCTTCGCGATCCCGAGGCCGATTCCGCTGGTCGATCCGGTAACGACCGCAACTTTTCCCGTGAGCATGTTAGATTCCTCGAAATTCCTGTGTCGGGGCGCAAGATAGAGCGAAACCCGATCAAGGTGAGCCAGAAATTCCGCCAAGAGTGCGGATTTTCTGGCACATTGTTACCTGATTGATCGGGTTTCACTTAGTGCACCGCAACACAAATGCCTACCGGAGAACTGTGATGAAGTTCCTACCCGTTCTTTTGGCCTTGATGCTCCCCATCTTGCCTGCCGCAGCGGAGGAAACCACCATGGATGCGAAACTCGATGCAGCTTTTGCAGCCGGAGACTTGCCGGGTCTGCACGGCGTTCTCGTCCTCAGCAAAGGCGCGGTCATCGCTGAGCGCTATTTCCCTGGCGAGGATGAACGCTGGGGTCGGCCCCTCGGCACCCGCGAGCATGGCCCGGATACGCTGCATGATCTGCGCTCCGTCACGAAATCCGTGGTCGGCCTGCTCTACGGTATCGCGCTGTCCGAGGGGAAGGTGCCGCCGCTCGATGAGCCGCTGATCGCGCAGTTCCCCGATTACGCCGATCTGGTGGACGACCCGGAGCGCGACGCCATCCTCGTGCGCCATGCCCTGTCGATGAGGATGGGCACCGAGTGGAACGAAGACCTGCCCTATTCCGACCCGCGCAACAGCGAAATCGCGATGGAACTGGCCGAAGACCGCTATCGCTATGTGCTGGATCGCCCGATGGTCAACGAGCCGGGTGACTGGTGGACCTATAATGGCGGCGCGGTCGCCATTGTCGCCAAGCTGATCGCGGATGGCACCGGGATGCCGATAGACGTCTACGCGAAAGCCAAGCTCTTCGACCCGCTCGGGATCGAGGCGTTCGATTGGGTCGGTGGTGCGGATGATGTGCCGTCCGCTGCCTCCGGCCTGCGCCTGACCCTGCGCGACATGGCGAAGATCGGGCGGATGGTGGTCGCACGCGGGGAATGGGAGGGCGAACAGATCGTCCCCGCCGACTGGCTGGATGTTTCGTTCACCCCCCATGCCAAACTCCAGCAGACCAGCCTGCGCTATGGCTACCTGTGGTGGCTTTCCCCCGTGGGCGACCCGCCGAACTGGGCCGCCGGTTTCGGCAATGGAGGCCAGCGCCTTAGCGTGAATACCGATCTCGGCCTGATCGTCGCCGTCTTCGCGGGCAATTACAATCAGCTGGATGCGTGGAAGCTGCCCGTGAAGGTGATCGAAGACTTCGTCGTCCCCGAACTTTTCCCATGATCCGCCTTGCGACCCCGGCGGACGAGCCCGCGATCCGCGCTATCGCGCGGGCGGCCTATAGTCCCTACATCGCTGCGATAGGCCGTGAACCGGCCCCGATGATTGCCGATTTCAGGGCGCAGATCGCGGCGAGGCAGGTATGGGTGGCGGATGGAGGCTTCATCGTTTTCTTCGAGAAGGATGGCGCGATGTTCCTCGAAAACATCGCCGTGCATCCCGATGCGGCGGGGCAAGGCATCGGCAAGACCCTTATCGCTTTCTGCGAGGACGCGGCGCGGGCGGCGGGGCTCGTTGCCGTGATCCTCTACACGAATGCGAAGATGACGGCGAACCTCTCGCTCTATCCCTATCTCGGGTACGCGCAGACGGCTCGCCGCATGGAAGACGGGTTCGACCGCATCTATTTCGAGAAGCGCCTTACGCCAGACCGGCGATAACCTTCTCCATCGCCTCGACCACCGCCGCCGACTTCCCCGCATCCAGCGCATCCCGGTGCGGCGGGCCGAAGTGGCCTGCGTCGTTGTCGTAGTATTTCCCCGATGCCTCCGCGAATTCCTCCGACAGGGCTGCGCGGATCAGGATGTCGGCCCCGATGCTCAGGTCGTTTCCGGCAACGCCGAACCCCTCCTTGACCATCTTGCTGGCGAGCAGCGAACCGGGATTGACGGCGATGATCGCGGGGCCATCGGTCAACTCTTCCGCCATCACCCGCGACCACATGGTAATCGCCAGCTTGCTCTGGGAATAGGCGCCCATATCGTCGAGGCGTACTTCCCCCGCCAGCGCCCGCATATCGACCGGGGCCTGCGCCGCCGAGGAGAGGTTCACCACCCGCCCCGACGCCCCCATGATCGGCAACAGCTTCCGCGTCAGTACATAGGGCGCGAGCGTGTTGACCATGAAGCGCATGTCCAGCCCGTTCGCGGCGACCGGCTCCGGCACCTTGAGGACGCCCGCATTGTTGATGAGCACGTCGAGGCTGTCATGTTTCGCGATCACGGCCTCGGCCAGCGTCTCGGTCTCCGCCATGTCGGACAGATCGGCGACATAGGTTTCGACGCCCCCGCCCAGCGCCTTCACCACGTCGTCCAGCTTCGCCGGATTGCGCCCGTGCAGCAGCAGAGTATGGCCGTCGGCAGCCAGCATCTTTGCCGTTTCCAGCCCGATGCCGTCTGTCGCGCCGGTGATGAGTATGGTCTTCGTCATGATGTGATCCTCAATCCGTGAAACCCGGCAGGATGTCCTCTGCCAGACGGGTCAATGTTGTTTCGATATTGGCGCGGTTGAAGCGCAGGTTCAGCGCGACGTGGTTCACCCCGATGGTCTCCAGGGTCTTCAGATAGTTTCGCAGCGGGTTCACGCCCGACCGGAAGCCCAGATGGAGAGGTTGCGGCGGGGAATCCGGGTCATCCGCCACCAGATCGACATAGAGCGGCTGCATCACCGGCTTGTCGATCCCCTCCGCCCTCACCCGTGTTCGCCAGTCTGCAATAACCTGCGCCTGATGGATGGGATTGCGCGGATAGGTCATCCATCCGTCGCTGTTCGCCGCAACCCAGCCCGGTTCCTGCTGACTGCCGCCGGTCACGAGCAGCGGCAGACGCGCCCCGACCGGCTTGGGCAGCATGTCCATGCCGCGCGGCGCACCATGGTGGTTCTCGAAGGCCGGGAAATCCTCCGCCATCTGCCTGATATAGTCGACACTCTCGCGGAACCGCGCCCCGCGATCGGGGAAATCCATGCTCATCGCTGGATATTCCTCGGGCCGGTCGCCCGATGCGACGCCGAGGATCAGCCGACCGCCCGACAGCACATCCACACTCGCCGCCGCCTTTGCCACATGGGCCGGATGGCGCAGCGGTAGGATGATGCTGGCAACCCCGAGCGCAATCCGTTCGGTCCGTGCGGCCAGAAACCCGAGGTAGACGAACGGGTCGAACGTCTGCCCCGCATCGCCGAACGATGGCACGTCGAATGGCACATCGCGCAGCCAGACGGCGGCGAAACCGAGGCTTTCCGCAAGCTGTACCCGTTCCAGATGCCGCGCCATATCCGGGGCGCGGCTGTCGGGATAGGCTGCGATGGGCACAACCACACCGACGCTCAACCGCCCCGGACGGAAGGTCGTATCATAGCCCCGGTTGATCGCCGGAAAGCTGGCTGAATCGACATGGTCGAGCATTCCTGTCATCTCCCTTAATTAAGCCAGATCGTCCTTGCCTTCGATCAGGTAGTGGTGGCTGACCGATCCTGCGGTGCGGGCCTTCAGATGGGGCGCATAGCCGGGGTCGTGTATGAATGCCTCGGCGGCTTCCTTCGACGGCCATTCGATGATGATCCGCAACGCGGCCTCTTGCGTGTCGCCTTCGAGTTGTTCGTGGCTCGATGTGCGGGCGATATACTTGCCGCCATGTTCGGCGACGAGCCGGTTTGCGGTACCGATATAATCGCCCACCCAGCTGTCATCGGTGGGGGTAACGTCCAGTACGGAATAATAGGTCATGGTATCTTCCTGACTTAGATAGGGTTCAATTGACGTCCTGCACACCGACAGCGAGGTTTTCCCACGTGCGTTGGTTGTCCATGTCGAACTGTGCGCCGTTCTCGTCGGCCCAGGCAAAGCGCTTGAGCGCCGGGGTCTGGCTGGTTGCCTGATAGAGCCAGTAGGCTTCGGCTTTCAGCGCGTCGTCGATGGGCCTGTCGACGGATTCGTAGACCGCCTGTTTGCAGGCATTGATCGACTCCGATGGCCAGAGCGCGATACGCGCCGCAAGGGCCTCGACATAGGGGCCGATCTCATCGGGTTCGAGCGCCTTGTTGACCGTGCTGAAGGCTTCGGCTTCGTCCGCGTCGAAATCCTTCGCGCCGAGAATGATTTCCAGCGCCTTGCCCAACCCAGTCTGGCGCGCCATGCGTGAGGCACCGCCGCCGCAGGGCAGGATGCCCATGGCGACCTCCATCTGCATGAATTTCGCCTTGCCGCGCGCCGCAAAGCGCATATCGCAGGCCAGCGCGAATTCATGGCCACCCCCACGGGCGAAACCCTCGATCTTGGCGATGGTCGCCTGTGGCAATCGGCTGATCCGCTCCAGCACCCGCTGAAGGTCGAGCAGCTTGACCTCATCGCGCGAGACTGCCGTGGCCGACATATCCTTCAGGAATTCGGTGTCGGCATGGGCGACGAAGATGTCATCATTGGCAGACTGGAAAACGACGACCTTGACGCTGCGGTCGGCTTCAAGCTTCTGCGCCAGCATATCGAGATCGGCCAGCATAGGCAGGCCCTGTATGTTAACCGGCGGATAATCGAATGTGACCCAAGCTATGGCGTTCTCGATCATGACGCGAAAGGTTGTGAAGTTTTCGTATTTCATGGCGGTATTCCCCGTTGCGATGAGGAGGAATATGCATCTTGTGAAAAGTATATAAATGCCGCATTTATAGCTTCATAATTCGTGATTTGGATATAATAAAATGGATACCGACAGCGTCCGTCTCTTCATCCTCTCCGCCGAAAAACTGAATATCAGCGCCGCCGGACGCGCCCTCGAAATGGCCCCCGCCGTGGCCAGCGCGAAGCTCGCCAAACTGGAGAGAACGCTGGGGGCCGACCTGCTGCATCGTTCTACCCGCAAGGTGGCCCTGTCTCTCGAAGGGGCGGAATTCCTGCCCTACGCGCGGGACATGATTGCGCAGGAAGACGCCGCCCGTGCCGCGCTGGGGCAGGGCAGCGCGGCCGTGAACGGCACCCTGCGCTTTGCGGCCCCGAGCACATTTGCCCAGCTCTACATCGTGCCGATCCTGCCGGATTTCATGGCCCTGCACCCGGGTATCACGCTCGATTGTCGCCTTTCCGATGCCCAATTCGACCTGATAGACGGCAGTTTCGACCTCGCCCTACGGGCAATGGTGGTCGAGGATACCAGCCTCAAGGGCCGCAAACTCGCCGATGACACCCGCGTCCTCTGTGCCTCTCCGGCCTATCTCGAACGATGGGGAGTCCCGCAGAAGCCGGAAGACCTTGCGGCCCACAGGCTTCTGGCCTTTCGGGATCGCCTGCCGAGACGCCTGATCGCGGGCGATGGCGGGACCGGTGTGTTTGATCCACAGGCCAGCGACTGCCGCCTTGTCCTTGATGACGGGTCTAGCCATAGGGCGGCGACACTCGCGAGTGCGGGCATCTCTGCCAACTCCCTGTGGAGCGTATCTCGCGAACTCAGGGACGGCACCCTGATCCGCGTGCTGCCCGAGTATGAACTGGACGACGATACGGCCCTCTGGCTCTTCTACCCCAGATCGAATGTCCTGACGGCCAAGGTTCGGGTGTTCATCGACTTCCTGCTCGACCGGATCGGCAAATCGCCGGAATGGGTATCTATTCCTCGATCTTGATCGCTGACGTCGCCGCAATCGGATGATGGCGATCTTCGTACCGGGCGATCAACTCGGCCAGAACTTCCATACGATCTGCTTCCGGTGTTCCCTGCTCGGGGATGGCAGCGAAATACGGCTCAATCTCGGCCAAGGCCCAGTCGTAATCGGCCTCGGTTCGCAAGGGTCGCACGTTCATCTTTTCACTCCGCTTTCGCCGCCTCCAACGCCCCCGGCAAGGCTTTCGCCGCGAGATCGAGTTCCGCGTCGGTCCCCGTGCTGATGCGGATGCAGCGGTCCAAGGGGGCAGGGCCGGGCATCCGCACGAAGATGTCGC
>CALHLW010000162.1 GCA_938034615.1 uncultured Neomegalonema sp.
CGCCACGGTGCTACGCGGTTATGGCGGGCGGATGCTCTTCGTCGTGCAGGGCCTCCCCAACCTTGAAGAGGTATATGGGCGAGCCGGAGCCGAAGGGCTTATGAATGCCTGCCAGCTTCATGCCTACATGTCCGTCAATGATCCGCGCACCAAGGCCATGCTCTCCCGGTCCCTTGGCACCCGTGAAATGGTCACGGCCCAGGAGAGCACCAGCCGGACCTTGGGCAAGTCCGGCCTCAGCCGTACCCGCACCGAACAGCGTTCCGCCGCCCGGCTGCTCTCCGAAGACGAGATCAACCGGATCGGCCCGGATACCATTCTCCTCCTGCCGCAGAACGCGCGGCCGATCCGGGCGCGGAAGGTGCGGTACTTCGAGGACCGGGCGCTGCGCGGGTTGGCGGGGATGGCGTGGAAGTTCGCAGCCTCTGAGACTACCCAAGCGTTCTGCTCAACCGAAGGATCTGCGGGCAGCAGCATCGCCGACAAGATTCACGGCATGGAGCTTGACGCTCTCCTGCAGGCCTTCGAATTCCTCACCGATCTGCAGGATATCAGAAGCGGCGTCGCCGCATGAATACCAAGCACCGCGACGGCCTTTAAGCCGGCGCGGTCCCGATCGTGTTTCGCAGTGACGGCGATTGTCGGCCCGAAGGAGACTTCCTGCTCTCTCTCCATAAACGGTGGTGATGCAATCGTTCAACACCGTCGCGAGTTCAGCATGATCGCCGTGGCAGCGACGGTGGAGACGAGCGCATCAATGCCGTTTAAATGAATCGCAGCAAGCGGTAGGGTCTGGCCAGAACTTGCCATGCAGGTTTGCACTGCAAACGGTGGGTACATCTCATGATGCAAGCGTGCCCTCTACTACGTTGACCAAATTCGACGGCGGCGCTGTTTGACAAGGTCATCGCCCTCGGGTGTTCCGTCATGGAACGTATCAAACCACGTATCCCAAGGGGTCTCCCAGGTGCCGTAGTTGCAGTCAAAGAACTTGTGATGCAGTTGGTGAAAGAAATCGCCGACTTCGATACCTGCGGATTTCCCGATCTTGAGCTTTTCGAACCCGGTATGTGAGGTCGGGGCACCAATTCCGTGGTGGAACAACAGAAATATGACATGGACCGGATGCGCCGGCACAAGCAGGAAGAGCAATGTGTCCGACATGAGGATGAAGCTCTCCACCGGATGCATCGCCAGCCCAGACCACGGACCTGTGTTGATGTTCTTGTGATGCCAGGAATGCACGTGGCGATACATGAAACCGACATGCAGCAGACGGTGATGGGCATAGAAGTAAAATCCCGCCCAGATCGGGAGCAGGATGATGAGCGTGACGAACCAAACGGGGTTGGATCCGAAGGTTATCATTGTCGCCCACCCATTGGCGTAGGCATACCAGACGAAGCACTCCCAGAAGGTCCAGAACTGCATCGCAACGAAGGACCAGAACATGTTGTCCCAAACCTGGTTCTTGAACCAGAAGGTCCGTGCGCCCTTCATCATGGGCCGCATGTCGTAGCGGTATTCATCCTTCTGCACGCCAAACCGCCAAAGCAACAGGTGGAGCCCACCGGCAACGACGAACAAAATGATGAAGTTGCGCAGCCAGACCTCAGCGATCCACCCGAAGGCAAGCGTTTCCGCGCGCGCGAGTTCCGGTGTAAAGAATGCCCAAGTCACGATTGCGCCGATCAGAAACAGACAGCGCAATCCCACCGGGTTCCAGCTCCGCAGAAGATAAAGTATCGACTCCACGGGCCGAAGTGGCCAACTCCAGTAAGGCGCTACTTTAATCGGCAGGATGGGCGTGAAATTCCAGACCCGACGTGCCTTGCTCGTGTGTGTGCCGGTTTGTTCAGTCATGGCAGTTTCCGTGACGCTTCAGGCTGCATCAAGTTTACTTGTGGCTATTTCCGATGTCGCGACGAATTAGGTGTCATCATTCAACCACCACAAATGGCTCGAACAGCACTCGCAACAGCGGCTTCGGTTCGAGCGAGATCTTCTTCGTTGATGGCGAGGGATGGGTAGAGTTTTCCCGGTGACTTGAAGATACCGTTCCGGCGCAAGGTGCTGTTGTAGAGGGCGTTGCGCGCGGGGTCGTCGTGTCTTGCCGAGCGGTAGTCCTTGCAAGGCGCCTCGGTGAAGTAGAGATCGAACAGGGTTTCATCGCCGCAGAGGCGGTGGGGGATGCCCGCCGCGTTCAAGGCATCCGATTGCATCGTCTGCAAGCGCCGACCGGTCGCCCTCAGCCTGTCATAGGCACCGTCGCGCCGCAGGACTTCCTTCGTTTTCAGACCCGCGACAGCAGCCACCGGATTGCCGGACAACGTACCGAGTTGCATCAGCCATTTCTCTGCGCCGACGACCGCCTTGTCGAAATGCCGCATGATGTCGGTGCTGGCCCCGAGAGCGGCGAGAGGAAAGCCGCCACCGATGATCTTGCCAAGCGTACAGATGTCAGGGGTCACACCATACCGCTCCTGCGCGCCGCCATAGGCGAGACGGAAGCCCGTGACGATCTCGTCGAAGATCAGCAGGACATGATGCCTGCCGCACAGATCGCGCAGCCCTTGCAGATAGCCCGGTTCGGCGGGGATGATCCGTTGCAGCGGCTCGACGATGATCGCGGCGATATCGTCATGCTCGCCGAGCAGCGTCTCGACCGCCGCGAGGTCGTTGAAGGGCGCGATCAGCATGCTGTCGGCGACGCCCTGCGGAATGCCCGCACTGTCGGGCACCGCCTGTGGAAAGTTGACGCGCTGCTCGGGAGCAAGGCTCATCTGCGCCTCCGCGCTCATGCCGTGATAGCCGCCCTCGAATTTCAATATCTTTTCGCGCCCCGTATAGGCACGGGCCAGACGCATGGCGTACATGTCGGCTTCGCCCCCCGAAGCGGTGAAGCGCACCTGTTCGCAGCAGGGGACGGCTTCCACGATGGCTTCGGCCAGTTCCACCCCTTTGCTGTTGTTGGCGAAGAAGGTCATACCGAGAGGCAATTGCTCCAGCACCGCCTCAATCACTTCCGGATGGCCATGGCCCAGCAGCATCGGGCCGGAACCGATGAGATAATCGACGTATTCATTGCCGTTCTCGTCCCAGACGCGGCTGCCTTCTCCCCGTGCGATCATGATGCCGGGGTCGAAATTGCCAAAGCCACCGGCGGGCAAGACCTTTCGGGCGCGCTCGATCCATTCGTCCTGGGTGCGGAGTTTCTGCATGGTCAGGCCATCTCCATAATCGGGGAGCCGAGGCTCACGGGATCGGGTGTGACGCCCAGCCCCGGCCCCTCGGGCGGAGCGATGCGCCCGTTCTCGCGCGTGGGGGCATCGGGGCAGAGGCGCGGGGCGACGTAGGACGCCAGATCGCAGGTGTTAAGCAAAGAACCATGCGGCGTGGAGGCGGCGAAATGCAGAGAGGCGGCAGTAACGATATCGGACCCCCAGGTGCACTCGGCGCAGATTTCGGCCCCCAGATGCACGGCCAGATCACGCGCACGGCGCATGGCCGACAGCCCGCCGAATTTCGACAGCTTGAGTGCCACGGCATCGAGGCATCCCAACTCGTGCGCGCGCATCAGGGTGGCGAGATCGAATGCGCCCTCGTCGATCTTCATCGGCAGACCCGTGGCCGCGCGCACTGCCGCGCAATCCTCCAGCGTCTTGCAGGGTTGCTCCAGCATCACGTCCAGATGCGCCACCGCCCGTCCGGTGCGGGTGGCGTGCAGGCGGCTGGCCCCGCAGTTCCAGTCGCCATAGACCAGCGGGCCGGGGCCGACCGCCTCACGCACCTTGGCCAGACGTTCGGCATCCGCTTCCCAGTCCGCATCCGCGCCCAGCTTGACCTGAAACTGCTCGATCCCGGTCGCCTGCGCTTCGGTCGCGATGCGCGCCATCTCGTCCGACGCGATGCAGGTGATCGAGTGATAGAGCGGCATATCCCGCCGGGTGCGTCCACCCAGAAGCTGGTAGAGCGGCAACCCGGTTGCCTGCCCGTAGAGATCCCAGAGCGCCATATCGACGATGGATTTTACGTAAGAATGGCCCGGCAGGAACCCGTCGAGCTTTCGCATCGGCGCGTCGATCCCTGTGGGCGTGATGCCGAGAATTTCCGGGGCCATCTCTGCCACCGCGCTCGGCACGCCCTTCGCGAAGGCGGGCAGGTAATGCGGGATCGGGCAGACCTCGCCCCAGCCTTTCAGCCCCGTATCCGTCTCCAGACACAGCACATGGGTCGTTACCGTGGCGCAGGTCTTGCCCTCGGCCATGTAATAGGTCTCGTGACTGGTCAGATCGACCGCCCACAGGGTGAGGCGCGCGACCTTCACGGGTACACCGCTACCGGATCACCGAGCGACTCCTCGTCGGGATGCACGCCGAGTCCGGGGCTTTCGGGCAGGTGCAGATGACCGCCCACATTGCGCGGCCCCCGGCCCCCGGCGATATCGACCGTCAGCATGTCCTGACAGGCCCAGACGGCGTGGCAATTCGCATCCGGGATGGTCGCGGCGAGGTGCAGCGCCTCGGTATCCGCCAGCACCGAGCCGCCCGTCGCCATGACGAACATATCGATGCCATGGGCCAGCGCGATATCGCGCATCCGGGCGGCTTTGGTCAGGCCGCCGACGCGGTTCAGCTTGATGCCGAAAACCTCAGCCAACCCGTCGCGAGCGATGCGGGCGGCGTCCTGCAGCGTCACGAGGCTTTCATCGACGCTGACCGGCGTGGCGTGTTTTCCGGCGATGGCCGCGATATCGTCCAGCGTTTCGCAGGGTTGTTCGACCATCACGTTCAGGTCTTCGGTTGCGGACATGACGCGCAGGGCTTGCTGCCGGGTCCAGCCGCGATTGACGTCATAGAGCACGATCTCGCCGGGGCGGCGGATGCTTTCCACGTCGCGGATGCGGGCAATATCGCGCTCTACGTCGCCGCCGATCTTGACCGAGTGAGCGACATAACCGCGTGTGCGATACCGCTCGATCACTTCGCGGGTCTCTTCGACGGTCTTTGCTCCAATCGAGGAGGCTATCGGGCGCGGTGTGCGGGAGCCGCCGCCCATCAGGTCGGCAATCGGCATTCCGGCGGCCTGACCGGCAATGTCCCAGCAAGCCATGTCGATGGGAGATTTCGCGTAGAGATGCCCCGGCAGGGCAAGGTCCATCGCGCGCTCCAGCTCCAGCACACGGCGAGGATCGAGACCAATAATGAACGGAGCCATCGTCTCGATCCCGGCGCGGATGCCGGGGCCATGCGCGGGCACGTAGGTATGCCCCCAAGGCGTCCCCTCGCCCCAGCCCGTGATCCCCGCATCCGTCTC
Organism: uncultured Neomegalonema sp.; assembly: GCA_938034615.1. Lineage (GTDB taxonomy): Bacteria > Pseudomonadota > Alphaproteobacteria > Rhodobacterales > Rhodobacteraceae > JAHDDY01. The sequence continues at coordinate 5,317 of CALHLW010000162.1, forward strand.
GATCTTCACGAAGGTCGCGTCCAGCACTTCGAATTTGAGTCGCCCGCCGGACAGCCAGTAGGGATGCTCCAGCGGCAGGTCGATCCGGTAGACGGAAAGGCGCGTGATTTTCATAAGACATACTCTGCGACCGGAGGGCCAAGGCTGTCGAAATCGGGGGTGACACCGAGGCCGGGCACATCCGGCGCATAGAGTCTGCCGCGTTCGCTCCACGCACCGCCGATGCCGGTGGATCGTGTGTTGTAGTTCATCAGGTCGGTCGTATTCTGAAGGTATTCTGACGGTGTCGAGGCCGCGAAATGGGCAACGACTGCGCTCGTGATCTCACCGCCCCATGTATCTTCACTGACCACAGGGATGCGGTTATCGATCAGAAAGTCCCGCACGCGACGTGCCTTTGACAGACCGCCGAGATTGGAAATCTTGAGACAGCAGACCTCCGCCCCGCGATCCGCGACGATGCGTTGTGCGGCGGCCATGCCGGTTATGCATTCATCCAGCTTCAGGGGTTGCTGCGCCACACGCCGCACCTGCTGGCACTCCTCGTAAGTCTGGCACGGTTGTTCGAGGATATAGTCGAGATCGCGGGTCGCACGCGCAACCCGGATCGCGTTATCGACACGCCAGCCCTGATTGGCGTCGGCCATGGCTTTCTCACCGGGTTCCAAGAGTGCAACACCCGCCTCGATGCGCTCGATATCGCTGGCCCAGTCACCGCCGACCTTGATCTGAAACTGTCGATAGCCGTCCGCCCGATAGCGCCGCATCTCGGCCAGAGTCTCCTCCGTCGCTTTCTGCGGTGCGACCCGATACATCGGGGCCCCCTCTGTCAGCTTGCCGCCGAGCAGCATCCAGAGGGGTTGGCCGCAAGCCTTGCCCAGGATATCCCAGCACGCGGCGTCGAAGGGGGCCTTTGCGTAGCCATGCCCCTGAACGAGGCCATCGAGAATCTGTTCGACCCTTCCGACCTGTCGAGGGTCTTCGCCAAGCAGGGTCGGCGCGACGAGGCGCGCCAGCGCTTCGACCCCTTCGGAATGGGCAACCATGTAGTTTTCGCCGCAGGGTGTGAACTCACCGCATCCTTGCACACCCGCATCGGTATCCAGCACGACGACGCTGGCTTTCGCCACCTCGATCGCATTTCCCGCGCCCCAGACATAGGCACCGCCGACATAGGGCAGATCGGTCTTGTAGACCCTGATCCGCGTGATCTTCATGGAATGACCACGATGTTGCCGGTGTGCTGCTTTGCGATGAAAGCGGCTTGCGCTTTCCTGAGCTGATCCAGGGGATAGGAGGTGGCCAGCACAGGCCTGATTTCGCCCTGCTCGATATAGCGGACGAGATTGACCATCACTTCGGGCGGAATCACGGTCGAGCCGGTGAAGGTCAGGTCACGCAGGTAGAAAGTCCGCAGATCGAGTTCGACCATCGGCCCCGCAATCGCGCCCGAACAGGTGTAGCGGCCACCGCGTTCGAGTATTTCGATGAGCTGCGGCCAGTACGGCCCGCCGACCACATCGGCGACCACCGTGACCTTCTCGCCCTGCAAATTTGCGCGCAGGTCATCCGGAGCGCGGGGCAGGATCAGATCAGGCTCCAGCGCCGCGACATCGTCATGCTTCGCTTCGGATGCCATAGCGATTACCCGCGCGCCACGCCGTTTCGCAAGCTGAACCAGCGCTCCACCGACGCCCCCCGACGCGCCCGGCACCAAAACGGTATCGGCCTCTGTGACCCTCGCCCGCGTCAGCATCCCTTCCGCTGTCGAATACGAGCAGGAGAACGTCGCAAGTTCGGCATCCGTCAGGTCGGAGTTGATCGGGATAGCGTTGGCGGCTGGAGTCGTCGTGTATTCCGCAAAACCGCCATCACGCTCGGAACCGAAATAGCCGGTCTTGTTCATGTCATGCGGATCGTCGGGATCGCGCAACCATCCATCGGTGATGACCCGCTCACCGGTAAGCGCCGGATCGACGCCCAAGCCTACGGCAACGATCTCCCCGCACACATCCGCACCCTGAATGCGCGGAAAGCTGATCGGGGCCGCGCCCCATGTGGGATCGTCGTCGTTCACCGTCTCGAACGCCCCGCCGGTCGTCGCCTCGGTCACGGCTTTCGAATACCAGCCCGAGCGTGTGTTCACATCGGTATTGTTCAGACCGCAAGCCCCGACACGGATCAGCACTTCTCCCGCCGACGGGTCCGGTCGGGGCCATTGCTCGTGGAAGACCATCTGGTCGAGATCGCCATGGCCCATCGTGACCATCGCGCGCATGGTGGTTGGCAACGTCATTCTGCGGCCTCCGCTACGGTATCCGTCCGGGGGCGCAGGCTTTGTGGATCATAGGCAGGTTCGCCGAGGACACGCGCGGAACGCGGTTTGCCATGAATAATGACCTCGAGCGCCATGCCGGGTTTTGCGGCGTGTGGCTTGAGGTAGGCGAAGGCGAGGATCTTGCCGACGCTCGGCCCATAGGCCACCGACGCCGTCGAGCCGATCACACGGCCTTCCAGCAAGACGGCCTCGCCGCCATGGCCATCGGCCTTGCCATCCGGCTCGATCTCCAGATAGGCGCAGATCCACGGAAGGTTGGTATTCAGTGTGCGGTCGCGGCCAAGATAGTCCTTGTCGGTGCGGGCAAAGCGCAGGACATCGGCCTCGGCAAGCGTGACCTCGTTGGTCAACTCGCTTGCACCCTTGAAGCCCTTTTCCATCCGCATCGCGTTCATCGCAAAGCTGCCGTAATCGGCGATGCCATGCGCTTCACCCGAAGCCCATAGTGCGGTGTAGACATCGAGGCAGGCGGCATTGGGCATGTGCAATTCCCATCCTAACTCACCCGCATAAGACATGCGGAAAGCCCAGACTTCATGCCCCGCGATGGTGATCTCCTGCGCTGACAACCAACGGAAATCAGCATTCGACAGGCTCGCATCTGTACAGGCCGACAGCGCGTCCCGCGCTTTCGGTCCATTGAGCGAGAGCGCGGACCACTCGGCGGACAGTGCGGTGACAGTTGCGTCCTCGCCGCCGCGATGATGCGCCAGATGATCGAGAAGGCGCTGTTCGAAGAACGCGGCACAGACGAGATAGAACCTGTCCTCGCCCATCCGCACAATGGTCGTCTCCAGCTCGATCCGGCCCGCGCGGTTCAGCATGTGGGTCAGCGTGATCGAGCCAAGTTTTTCCCCTACCGCTTCGCTGCTTGAGGGGTACTTCTGCGGCATCCGGTTCGCGGTCAGACGATCCAGCAGTGCATAGGCGCCCGGCCCCTCGACCATCACCTTCGTAAAGGCCGTGACGTCCATGATGCCGACCGCCTCGCGCACCGCTTTCACCTCCACGGCAACCATGTCATCGACCACGGAGCGATTGAAGG
>CALHLW010000163.1 GCA_938034615.1 uncultured Neomegalonema sp.
AGACCTTCAGCACGATGTTCCTGAACTACGATCTGCTGGCCCGGCGCTGGGTGCGCTACGGCTACGTTTATCCTTTTCTGGAGGCGGGTGCGGGGATTCTGATGCTGGCCGGGGCGCTGACATGGCTCTCGGCCCCGGTCGCGCTGGTCATCGGGGGGCTCGGCGCGGTCTCGGTATTCAAGGCCGTCTATATCGACAAGCGCGAGCTGAAATGCGCCTGCGTGGGCGGCGACAGCAATGTGCCGCTGGGCTTCATCTCCTTCACCGAAAATGCGATGATGGTCGCGATGGCGCTCTGGATGCTGGCGAGGATGGCGTGAAGGACCGATGACGATAACGATGAAACGGATAGTCGCGAACGCTCTCATTCTCGTCGTTGCCGGGGTCGGAGCCTATGCCCTCATCCCCAAGGGTGAGGGCGCGCAGACCGGCGACACCCGCCTCGCACAGGGCGCGGCCCTCTACGCCGAAAACTGCGCCGCCTGCCACGGGGCCAATCTCGAAGGGCAGGCCGACTGGCGCACGCGCAATGATGATGGCACCCTGCGTGCCCCGCCCCATGATCGCACGGGCCACACATGGCACCATTCCGACGCGCAGCTCTTCACCTACACCAAGCTCGGCGGACAGGAAGCCATGGCCGACATGACCAACTTCGTCAGCGGAATGCCCGGTTTCGGCGATATCCTGACGGATGACGAAATCCGATCCATCCTCGACTACATCAAATCGAGCTGGCCCGAAGACATCCGCGCCGCGCAGTCCCAAATGAGCCAATAACCCCTCACCGCCCCACCGCACTCCTGAAGATCACCCACAAAATCTTCGTCCCCGCCGAGAACGTCCCCCGGATCGTGCCGGATATCTTCGAGTGGCCGATCCGGTTCCGGTAGGGCACCGGCACTTCGATCACCCGCATCCCCTGCTGCGCCGCCTTGACCTGCATCTCCACGGTCCAGCCGAAATCCCGGTCCTGCATGTTCAGCCGCTCCAGCGCCCCCCGCGTGATCGCCCGGAACGGCCCCAGATCGGTGTGCCGCACCCCCCAGAACAGCCTGATCAGGCGACAGGCCAGCCAGTTCCCGAACCGCTGCGTCGTGGTCAGCGACCCGGCTTCGGCTCCCCCCAGCACCCGCGACCCGATCACCATATCGACCCCGTCCTCCACCAGCGGATCGACCAGCGTATCCATCCGTTCCGGAAAATCGGCCAGATCGCCATCCACGAAGATCACGATATCCGTCTCCCCGGCGGCGGCGATTCCTGCGAGGCACGCGCTGCCATAGCCCCGCTGCGGCGCATCGGCGATATCGGCCCCCGCTTCGCGCGCCCGCTCTGCCGTCCGGTCGGTCGAGCCGTTATCGGCGACGATGATCCGGTCGACCCAATCCGGGATCTCCCCGATCACCCCGGCAATCGACGCTTCCTCGTTCAACGCGGGGATGATGACCGTGCAATGCTGTGTCTGTCTCATGCCGCCCTGCGCCGTGTCAGAAGATCATAGGCCAGCAAAGCAAGCACCGGGCCGAACTCCAGCCACACGATCCATCGGTCGAAGACGGGCGCATTCCCCCAATCCACCATGTCGAAGCGCAGGTAGTAGAACGGCAACAACACCCCAAGCAGCATCAGCCCCCGCACCGGCACGATGCACAGGAACGGCAGGATCCAGACGTAATACCACGGATACGCCGTCGGGCTGAGCAACAGCAGCAGCGCGGCGACGGTCAGCGCGGCGGCGGGAATATGCGCCCGGCGGTTCCGCACCTGCCACCCCAGCGCGATGGCCGTCACCGCGAGGCCGAGCGCGATGATGACCCGCACGACCGAATTGGGATTGATCGAGATGAACCCGTTCTCGTCCATCAGCGTCCGCGCGGTCGCCTCCCGTAGCGCGCCGAACAGCGCATGGTTCCGCTCCCACCCGCCCGCATAGGCGACCAGCCCCGACTGCCCGTCCAGCCGCCCGAGGATCATCGGCACCGCAATCACGGCGGTAACGAATACCAGCACGACCCCGGCGCTCATCCAGACGCGCCAGCGCCCCTGCCAGATCAGGATCGGTGCGAGGATTAGCGGCCACACCTTGACCCCGGCGGCAACCGCCAATGCGGCCCCGGCCAGAACCGGACGCGCCTTCACTGCCAGCAAAAGCGCTCCGGCCAGCGCGGGCAGCAGCAGGGCATCCATGTGCGCGGAATTGATCAGCTCCTTCGCCACCAGCGGATTCCACCAGTAGATCGCGATCCAGCTCGCCGACCGGCCCAGCTCCCGCAGCAACAGCACCAGAAGCCCGATCCCTGCCAGTTCAGCCGCCAGAAACACGACGCGCAGCCCGGTAATCCCCCACGGATCGATCAGATGAGCGATCCAGAACGCCCCCTGCGCCACGGGCGGATAGATTGTGGCGAGATTCCCATAGCTGATTGCCTCGGCAACCCCGCGCGACTGCGCCACCAACGCTGCCCATTCCGGCCCGGCCCGCCCTAGAATGGCATCGGCGGGTCCGACTGCAAACGGGTTCAGCCCCGCGTGAACGGCCCCGGCATCCCAGAGATAACGCAGAAAATCGATCTCGCGGATCGGCTCCGACCCGAAATAGATCAGGCGCATGGCCAGCCCGACCCCGACCGCCAGCAGCAGCGACACCTCGCCCCGCCGCAGCGATGCGGGCAATCCCAGCCATGCCAGCCCCGCAAGCCCGAGTGTCAGCCCGGTGATTGACGCCAGCGCGTCGGGATCGAACGACACGATGGTGAGCAGGACGCTCGACCCCAGAACGGCAAGGCAAATGAAGGGCAGAGGCAAATGCATGAAGGTCGCCGCATAAAAAAGGGGGACGCCGCGTCACGGCGTCCCCGCTGTCAGATCGAGTAGGAGCGAAATGCGGGCCCGATTACCGGAAAGCCGGATGGTTCCGCATTCATCCCGCAATCAGTTCCACTTGTACTCGCCCATGCTGATATAGTTGCCGGCAGGTCCGGCTGTGCCTGTCGCGACACCCGTGTTCGCGGGGACGGTCGAATAGCTTTCGGTGCTGGTGGCTGCCGTCGTGCCCGTGTAGCTGCTTCCGGCGGTCGTGCTGGTATACGAACCCGTGCTGCTTCCGGCGGCCTTGGCAGCCTTGTCGCCGGAGTGGCTGTAGCTTCCGGTGCTGCTGCCTGCCTTTGCCGCTGCGGCCTGGCCCTGATAGCTGTAGCTGCCCGTGCTGCTTCCGGCGCTCTCCGCCATGGCGGAAGCCGCCCCGAGCGCGAGCGCCCCGGCGATAGCGGCGGAAACGGCAATCTTGCCGGACTTACGACGAATGAGATTGGTGGCGTTCATGGTGTTCTCCTGAATGCTTCGCGCTTCTAGACGCAGTGCAGAGATAAGCATCGTGTCACGGTTTTCAAAAAACAGAATTTGACAATCCTGTGAGGTGCGCCCCGCATAGGATAGAATGGGCTGACGCCGCCCGATCAAAGAGAAGCCAGTGACCCATACCGACTTCCTCGCCCGCCTCGACCCCGCCGCCCGCCGCGATCTGACCGCGTTGTCGGACGGCCCCGCGCTGCTCCATCTCGCCGCCCATATCGGCCTGATCGCCTTGCTCGCAGCGGGCATTGCGGCGCGCATCCCGCTCTGGCCCCTCCTCGTCCCACTGCTCGGCATCGCCATGGCCTTCCTCTTCACGCTTCAGCATGAATGCACCCACCGCACGCCCTTCTGCACCGGCTGGCTCAACGAGATCACCGGCCATGCCTGCGCGGCCCTCCTCGTCCAGCCCTTTCTGTGGTTCCGCTATTTCCACCTCGCCCATCACCGCCATACCAACGACCCCGAGCGCGACCCCGAACTCATCGGTGCAGACAAGCCCGAGACATGGCCCGCCTACATCTGGCACATCTCCGCCATTGGCTACTGGCGCGCGAAAATATCGGTGCTGTGGGGCAACGCCTTCGGCCCGCTCGATGCCGAATATCTGCCGCCCCGCACCATCCCCCGCCTCCGCCGTGAGGCCCGCCTCCTGCTCATCCTCTACGCGCTTGCCGCAGCCGCCCTGATCGCGCAGCCGTCCCTTATCTGGATATGGCCCGGCCCCCTGCTGATCGGCTTCCCGGTTCTGCGCCTCTATCTGCTGGCCGAACACGCCCGCTGTCCGGCGGTGGCCAGCATGTTCGACAATACCCGCACGACCCTCACCAACCGCGCCGTCCGCTTCCTCGCGTGGAACATGCCATACCACGCCGAGCACCATGCGCTCCCCGCCGTCCCCTTCCACAAGCTGCCCGCCCTGCATGGCCTTGCCCGCGAGCATCTGGGTGAGGTTGAAGACGGCTACGGCGCGTTTACTGCCGACTATATCCGCTCCCTGTAGACCTACTCCGCCGCCTTCGGAAACGGCTCCGCCCGCTGCCCATACCGCCGCCCCAATTGTTGCGTCCGGGTCAGGCGGCGGCGTCCGGCAGTCGAGCGCCTGCGCCGCCGCGTCAATTGCTTCCCGCGCAGGCGCAGCAGATGGCGCAGCGAGTTCAGCGCCATACGCACATCATGCTCCACCGCCATAACTGACGGTGTGAGCAGCAGCACCAGCACCACGCCAAAGCCCAGCCCAAATGCCAATGTCACCACGGTCGGTTTCAGGAACAGTGCCTGCCGCGACGTCTCGAACAACAGCGGCGTCAATCCCCCCACCGTCGTCATCGTGGTCAGCAACACGGCCCGCAGCCGGTCGGTGGACCCCGCGATGATCGACGGGATCCGCCCACGTTTCTCCGCATATTCATCAATGGTTGTCACCAGCACGATGGAATCGTTGATGATGATCCCCGACATCCCGATCAGCCCCACGACCGAGAACATCGAGAGCGACAGCCCCATCCAGTAATGCCCCCACATCGCTCCGATCAGGCCGAAGGGGATCACCGCCATCACCACGAATGGGCGCACCCAGGAGGCGAAGACCCACGCGAGGGTCAGGTAGATGCCCGCAAGGCACATCAGAAAGCCATAGCCCGCATCACTGAGGAACGCGCGCTCGTCCTCGGCGGCTCCTGCCGTCTGATACTGGACCCCGTATTCGGCGGCGATGGCGGGCAGCAAAGCGCCTTCCAGCACCTCATAGACCGCCGCCTGCACTCCCGGCGCGTCGTCGATCTCGCCCGTGACCGAGGCCACGCGCAATCCGTCCTGCCGGATGATCGAGGCAAAGCCCTGACGGCTGCGAATATTCACGATCTCGCCCAGCGTGACGATATTGCCATCCGGCGCGCGGACACGGGCGGTCTCCAGATAATCCGCTCCGATCTCGCCTTTGGGCGGCTCGACCCGGATCGTCACCTGCCGCGCATCGCGGGCGAATTCTGCCGCGTCGATCCCCGTCAGCCTTGCGCGCAACTCGCTGCCCAGCCCTTGCGTTGTAAAGCCGAGCGCCTTCCCGAGCGGGGTCAGGGTCAGGACCAGTTCCACCTTGTCATAGACGAGGCTGTCATCGAGGCCGGACACCCCGTCGAGATTCGACAGCCCCGCCTTGAGCGCCTCCGAGGCCGCTTTGAGCGTTTGGGCATCGGCCCCGGTGAATTTCACGTCGATGGCGTCGCCACCCGGCCCCGCGCGCGCACTGCGGAATGCGAACAGTTCCACCTCCGGCGAGACCTTCACCTCGTTGCTCCAGTCTTCCTGAAACTTGTATGAGGAATAGGGGCGCAGGTCGGCGTCGATCAGAGCGGCCTGCATCCCGCCGAGCAGGTCTGCCGGTTTATTGTCCCCGGCGGTGAACCGCCGACCGACATTCTCTCCCAAGGTCGCGCTGGCGAAGTCTACAGGGGCTGTCCCGTACTCCTCCCCGTAACGGTCGTTCACCACGAGCAGCGCGCGGTTCATCTCGTCGATCATCTTGCGCGTGTCTTCGCGGGTCGCCCCGGTCTGCATGATGACGTTCGCCGAGATCGTGCCCTGTTCGGGGCGCGAGAAGAATTCCCACCGCACCGTCCCGTCCACCAGCATCGACACCGAGAACAGCAGCGCCGAGATCGCTGCCGCAATCGTGACATAGCGCAACCGCACCACCCAGGTGATGAAAGGCCGGAACAGAGTGTCGCGGAACCAGCCGAACCCCCGATTGAACTGTCGGCTGGGCCAGTCGTACCATGGGTTCTCATTCTTTGCCGACAGAGCATGACGCATATGCGAGGGCAGGATCAGAAAACTCTCGATCAAGCTGGCGACAATGACCGCCGACACGACGAACGGAATCGCCGAGATCAGCGCCCCGAAGCGCCCTCCCACGGCGACCAGCCCGGCGAAGGCGATCACGGTCGTGATCGAGGCGCTGACCACCGGCGCAGCCATCCGGCGTGCTGCCGTCCCCGCCGCGCCCGATGGCGAATGCCCCTTGCGGCGCAAATCATCCGCGTGCTCGCCCACCACGATGGCGTCGTCCACGATGATCCCGAGACTGATGATGAGCGCGAACATCGAAATCATGTTCAGCGTCTGACCGCTGAAATACATGATCCCCAGCGTCGCTGCGATGGAGATCGGAATCCCAGCCGAGACCCAGAACGCCGTGCGCGCGGACAGGAACAGGAACAAGAGGATCAGCACCAAAACCAGCCCGCTCAAACCGTTCTTGATGAGCATGTTCAGCCGGTCTGAAATGGGTTCGGCCCTGGACCGTCCGGTGACGATCTCGACCCCTTCGGGCAAGGAGGATCGCATGGCGGCGACCACTTTATCGACCGCGGCCTGAACCTTCAGCGCATCCCCTGTAGAAGCTCGCTGGACGCTGACGATGATTGCAGGCTGACCATTGCGGAAACTCTGCACGGCATCGCGAAAGCCTGCATCGCGGATATCGGCAATGTCGCGCAGGGTCAGTTCTGTCCCGTCAGGCAGGGTGCGGATCGGGGTCGCGCCGATTTCGGGAATCGTGCGACGATCCTCACCCGCGCGCACCCTCTGGGCGCGGGCATCCACATCGCCGGTCGGCACCCCCGTCACCTGTCGCGTCACCGAGTTGGCCACTTCCGTCAGGGTCAGGTTATATCGCAACAGGGCCTCGGCGGAGGGCTGCACGGTGACGACCGTATCGGGAATGCCGCTCACGCTCGTCCGGGAAACCCCGGCCTGAAACAGGCGCGCGAGCAATTCGTCGGAATAGGAAGCGAGCCGGTCGATGCCCACATTGCCGCTGATGGCGATATCGACCACCCGATCACGAAAGGCCCCGCGCGTCACCGTGGGGTCTTCGATCTCTTCGGGCAGTGTCGTCGCGGTATCGACCGCCGATTGCACATCGTCGGAGGCCTGGCCCATATCCCAGCCGTCCTCGAAGGTCATGACGATGCTGGCTCTTCCCTCGCGGGACGTCGAGATGACTTCCTCGACACCCGAAACGGCCAGCAGCGACGGCTCCAACACCGTGATAACGGCCTCGTCCACGTCCTGAGCGCCCGATCCCTCCCATTGGACGCCGACCGTGATCGTCTCGCGCACGATATCGGGGAAGAACTGCGCGCGCAGCTGCGTGGCCGAATAGATCCCGGCCATCATCATCAGCACCAGCAGCAGATTCGCCGCCGTCTTATGCGTCACGAAATAACCGAGGAATCCCTTTCCCGCGTCGCCGGGCTTATCCACCGCGCCGCTCATGGGGTTTCCTCGCTGAAGCATGGTGATCGTTTCACTGCTGAGCTTGTGGTCTGTTTCTCTCTTTGAGATCTAAGGTGTCGTGTCACCCCGCGACTTGATCGAGGGGTCCATGGTTCCGTGGTTGCTGAACGGTGGATTCCGCGATCAAGTCGCGGAATGACACCCTTTTTTTGATGGTACAAAATCCCGGTAGAAAGAATGGAGCCAATCATCCCGACGCCCCCGCCGGTTTCGCAGGCCGCTCACCCTTGCCTTCGGGCCGCTTACCGCCTTCACGCTTGCCACCCTCCGACTTTGCGGTTGGTTTTCCGCTCCCTTCGGGCTTGCCCCTTCCCGGTTTTTCGCCTCCACCGCCACCCCGGTTCGCGCGCCGCTCAGCGGCCTTTTTCTTCGCTTCTTCCTGCGCGATCCGGGCTTCCTCGGGAGTCTGCACCTTGATCCCCGGTCCAAGCTGCGGGCGCAGTTCGGCGACGATCCGCTTGCCGAACGGGGCATCCGCCACGATCACCGTATCCTTCATCCGGCGCAGGATGCGAACCTGTTGCTCTTCCAACCGGCTCTCTTCGCCAATCACATAGATCAGCCCGTCTTCCGTCGCGGCCCGTGCAGGGATTTCGGCGACCTGCGTCAGAGGCGGTTCCGTCACGTCGACCGTCACGAAATCTCCCGGTCGTAACGGTGTGCGCCCGTCCGTCAGGATCGTCGCATAGACCGTGCGCCCGCCTTCTGCTCCCGTCACGGCGGCGATCCGTGCCAGCACGGCGCCGGTCACGATCTGCCGCTCGCCCAGCGACAGCGTCACCATCGCTTTCAGCGGGATCAGATCGCCATCATCGTCCAGCAGCCGCGAGAATTGAGCATCCGAGATACGGAACGCGACCTCCAGCGACGCCAGATCGATCACCTTGCCGAGGGCTTCGCTCGTCCCGACCAGCCGCCCCAAGACCACATCGGCCTCGGTCAGCACCCCGGCAAATGGCGCGCGCACCGCCGTATCGGCCACGTCCCGCCGGGTATCGGAGAGGGTAATCTCGGCCCGCTGGATGGCGAGGCGGGTCTGTTCCACCTGCTTGCGCGCATTGGCAAGCGCCTGCCTGCGTGTGATGACGCTCTGATCGGCGGCGGCGAGGGCAAGCTGATCCGCCTCCACCGCAGTCTTCGCGACAAGGCCGCGATTGGCCATCCCGACCTGCCGCCGCAGTGAATCGCGCCGTAGATTGGACTGGGTCTGGGCCGTCTTCAGTTCGGCCTCGGCCAGCTCCACCGCCTGTATCGCCTGACTTTCGCGGGAGCGCGCATCGGCCACTGCATTCTCGGCATCCGCCTGACGCGACCGGGTCATGGCCGGGTCGATGCTGAGGAGGAGTGCACCTTCCTGGACCGCGGATCCCTCGCGGAAGCTTTCCGCAATATCGACCACTCGTCCCGGCTGAGCAGCGCGCAGTTCAAGGATGCGACCCGCCTCGACGGTGCCGTAGGCCGTCAGCACGGGAGATACCGTCACCGGTTCAAGAATCTGGTCGCGGATAGTGTAGACGCGCTCCGGGGCGGAGCGCTTGGGCCGCTCGACCGCCGCCTCTTCCCGTGCTTTCGAAAACTTCGAAACGCCGAAAGACAGCACCCCCGCCACAAGGGCGAGGACGATGATCGTACCGATAAGGCTTCGCAGCAGGAATCGCATGGGCGCAGTGTATCCCGTTCCATTCGCCCTGATACGTAGAATGGCATGAGTTTCCGTCGTTTCAACACAGTATGTAGGGCTACGCCGGTGCTATTCGACGCGGATACGCGCCCGCGCTGCCTTGCCGCTCGCATCGATCACCGCAATCGACACGAATCCCGGCCCTCCCGGAATCATCGAAACCTGCCGCGCGAACGGGTCGGCACTCAGCGGCGCACCATCCACCAGCCAGCGAAACGGCGGCGCTCCGCCCCCCACCTTCAATGCCAGCGGATCGCCCGTCTCCCATGCCAGCGTGGCTCCGTCCGGCGGAAACGCAATCGCTGGAGCCACGTCCCGCGCCACTGGAGCCGACCGCGTGCGAAAACGCCGCAGGGGTTGCGGCAATTCGGAATTGGGCAAGCGCAAAACGCTGCGCGGGGCGGGTGGCAACGGATCGGGCCGCGCCTTCACCCGCGCCAATGCCTCGAACAGCACCGGAGCCGCCGTCTCCAGCCCCAGAATACCCGGCGACGGCGCTCCATCGGGCCGCCCCAGCCACACCCCGATCACATGCCGCCCGTCGAACCCCACCGCCCAGGCATCCCGATGCCCGTAGGACGTCCCCGTCTTGAATGCCAACGTCTCCCGCGCCGCCGCACCCGGCACCGGCGCTCCCGCCAGAATATCCCCCACCTGCCACGCTGCTTCGGCGCTGAGAACGGGAGCGCTTGCTCCAGAGATTTCGCCTCCCTCCCCGTCCTCCACGGGGAGGGACCGAGGGTGGGGCGCGCCGAAGGCACGTTCTTGTTCAGGGGTAATTGCTGCAACCTCCCGCAACACCACCCCCTCGCCCCCACGCGCAATCGCCGCATACACCTGCACCAGATCATGGAGGGTCATCCCCAGCCCCCCCAGCGCAATCGCCAGCCCCGGCGCATCCTGCAACACCGGCCTCGCCCCCGCCCGCCGCATCCGCGCCACCAGCCGCGACGGCCCGACCCCCTCCAGCGCGGCGACGGCGGGAATGTTCAGCGACAGGTGCAGCGCCTTGCGCACACTGACGGTCCCATACCATTGCCGGTCGAAATTCAGCGGCGCATAGCGCCCGAACACCATGGGCCGGTCATCGATCAGCGTTTCGGGATGCGCCAATCCCTGCTCGAAGGCCAGCCCGAAGATCAGCGGCTTCAGCGTCGATCCCGGCGAGCGCACCGCCCGGCTCATATCCACGAACCCCTTGCGCCGCGCATCCATCAGGTCGGATGATCCCACCCGCGCCACGATCTCGCCCGTCCCGTGATCCGCCACGATCATCGCCGCCGACACCGCAGGCCCCAGCGCCCTGGCCCGCTCACGCAGCAGCGTCTCCAACTCCGCCTGCACCGTCGCATCCAGCGTCGTGCGCACAGCCTCACTGGTCACCTTCACCCGATCCGCAAGATGCGCTGCGTGCTGCGGAAAGCCCCGCCGCGCCGTCGGCACAGCCTCCGTCCGCGCCGCCCGCGCATCCCCCGGTGGCAGCGCCCCGGCCCCGACGGCTCGCGCCAACACCCGGTCCCGCGCCGCCTTTGCCCGCCCCGCATGACGATCAGGCCGTCGTCCTTCCGGCGATTGGGGCAGGGCCACCAGCAACGCGCCCTGCGCAGGGGTCAATCGCCCTGGCTCCTTCCCGAACCACGTCAGCGCCGCCGCCCGCACTCCTTCGATATTCCCGCCGAAGGGAGCCAGCGTCAGATAGAGATCGAGAATAGCGTTCTTGCCGAGCCGCCGCTCCAGCGCCAGCGCCAGCCGCACCTGCCGCACCTTCGCCCGCACCGAACGCGTCGGCGCATCTTCCAGCAGCCGCGCGACCTGCATCGTGATGGTCGATCCCCCCGCCACGATCCGCCCCGCCCACGCCGACGACCATGCCGCCCGCAACATAGCCCTCAAATCGACCCCGCCATGTGAGAAGAACCGCTTGTCCTCATAGGCCAGCAGCAGCGCGATATAATCACGGTCCACGTCGCCCACCGACACCGGCAACCGCCACAACCCGCTCTCCACCTGATACGCCCGCAACAGCGCGCCATCGCGGTCGAGGACGGTCGCGGAAACCGGGGGCGAGAGCGATGGAATGTCGGTCGCTGCGACCCAGCGGTCGAGAATGAAGACGGTGATGGCGGTCGCTACGATGGTCCCTAAGAGCGCGCGGCGTAAAAAATTTACCCTGCCCCGGCCCTGCGCCGGGGCCTTTCCGGTCGGCGCGCCATCTTTGGAACCTGCGCCTCGCTCATCAAGGCCCCGGATTGAATCCGGGGCAGGATTATCTTCTACTATCACTCCTCCACCACCGTCACCGTCCCCACCGTCGTCCGTGCGCGGAACTCGGGCCGGTACATATCCTCGACCAAGGCCGCCGGATGATGGAACACCCCCGGCGAGATCGCCCGCACGATATAGGCCAGCGAAAAGTCCTGCGCCCCATCCACTGCCGCGATGAACCGATCCGACCGGAACTCCGCATGTTGGGCATTGGCCGTCTCCGGCAACCAGTCGAGCGAGGCGATATCCCCTGCGCGCAGCAGCGACGGATTGTCGATCTCGAACCCGGCGGGCAGGGCGTCATCCACCATCAGCCGCGCCTGCGCACTGCGCTGCACGTCCACGTCGAGCACCACGACCAGCCGTGTATCCCGCGCGACCTCCTCAGGCGACACTTCGTCTCCCTCCATCGTGAAATACGTCCGCTGTATCGCGTATCCGTTGCCCCCGGCAGGTTCCGGCTCCGTCGGCACGCCAAAGGTCGTCAGTATCGCGCTCACGGCCTCCTCACCGGTATTCTCCAGCGTCAGCTTCTGTCCGTCCAACACCTCCAGAACCGAGCCGTCCATCGCCGTCCCGTTCACCCGGATCGACGTCGTCGCGGCATCTTTCAGCAGCGCATTCGCGGCCAGCAGTGTCCAGACCTTCTCCTGCGTCGAGGTGTATTTCCGCTCTGCGAAATCATCCGCAATCTGCGCCGTCAGCCGCTTGGCATCCACAGCTTCTGACCCCGCCTCGACCCCAAGCGTCAACACCCCCGCCGTATCGCGCAGCGTCGTCCCGTAATCGCCACGCCAGCCGCGTGTCCGCTCTCCGGTTTCGGCACTGGCCATCCGGAACATCGCATCCGCCCGCCGCTGTTCGCCATAGAGCGCCAGCGCGGCCCCGAGCTGCGCCTTGGCCAGCGACGACCCGAACGCCTCGCCCTTCGCATCGGCATAGTAGCGCAGGTCGCCGATAGCCGCGCTCCCCTCGCGCGCCAAAACCATCAGCGCATAGGCCAGCGCCTCCCCTCCGTCATCGAAATCTCCCGCATAGGAAACCCGATTGCGCAGGTTCGACAGCGCCGCCTCGAAGGCCCGATCCGGCACGTCGTATCCGGCCTGTCGCGCACGGCTGAGGAAATCGGTGACATAGGCGTCGAGCCAGAAATCCCCGCTCGATGGACGCCAGAGGCCGAAGGCCCCGCTGCCGGTCTGGTTCGACAGGATGCGTTCGATGGCCCCGTTCACGCGCGTCTCGATCCCATTCCCACCGGGGACCAGCCCCAGCGATTTGGCCACGTCGGAATAGTACAACAGCGGCATCGCCCGCGAGGTCGTCTGCTCCGTGCAGCCATAGGGATAGAGATCGAGCTGATTGAGCATCCCGGCCGTATCGAACGTCGCCAGCGGCCCGACCACGAGGCTCGCCCGCCCCGTTCCAGGCAACAGCCCTGCAAAAGCGCTCTCGTCGATGGTGAACGTCCCGCCATCGGCGACCAGCGGTATCCGGTTCTGCCGCGCGATCATCGGATCGTTGGCCCGCACGGGCAGACGAACGGTCTTCGTCAATCGCTTGCCGTCCGGCGTCGTCGTCACCATGCGGATTTCCGGATCACCGACCGTCTGTGCCGTGACTGGAATCGACAGCCGCACCTGCTCGCCCTCGCCCAGCGTGATGGTCTTTTCCGTCTCCCCCAGCGTCAGTTCCGCGTCGCCGTTCAGCACCAGTTTCGTCTCGCCCACCGGCCCGAACGCATGGGCCAGTTCCACCAGCACCCGGCTCTCATCCCCCGGCGACAGGAAGCGCGGCGCAGAAACACTGACCACCACCGGATCGCGCACCAGCACGTCCTTTTCTACACTGCCCACCGCATTGGCGGTCCAGCCCGTCGCCATCAGACGCACGGTCCCGTTGAAGTCCGGCAGGTCGAAGCTGACCTTCGCCACCCCGTCCGCATCCGTCTCCACGACGCCCGAGAAGAACGCCACGAGGTCTTCGATAGGCGGCGGAGCCGGAGACGCCCCCAGCGCCCCCCCGCCCGA
>CALHLW010000164.1 GCA_938034615.1 uncultured Neomegalonema sp.
GGCAGATAGGCGCACAGTTCCTCGTAATCGAGATCGTTATGCAGGTTGGTCAGGATCGCCCGCTTGGGCTTGATCGCCGCGATCCACTCCAGCGCCTGATCCACATGGGCATGGGTCGGATGCGGGTTCCAGCGCAGGGCATCCACGATCCACACGTCCAGATCGGCCAGCTTTTCTGCGGTGTCATCCTGCAAAGCGCTCACATCGGGGGTGTAAGCCAACCCGCCAAAGCGAAATCCCCGCGCCTCGAAAGCCGGCCCGTGATCGACCACATGCGCCAGCGCCGCCACCGGCCCCCCCGCGCCATCCACCATCACCGATCCGTCATGGAGGCGCAGATTGAAGATCGGCGGATACGGGCTGCCCTCGGGTTGCTCGAACACATAGGCGAAGCGGTATTTCAGCATCGCGCCGGTCTCGGGGTCGGCCCAGATATCCAGCCGTTCTCGCCGGTTCAGCACGATGGGTCTCAGGTCGTCGATCCCATGGGTATGGTCTGCGTGTTCATGGGTCACGAGTACCGCATCCACCGTGCCGGCCTTGGCCGAGAGCAATTGCTCGCGCACATCCGCCCCCGCATCGACCAGCACGCGCGTCATGCCATCCGTCCCGATCCGTTCGACCAGCAGCGCACAGCGGCGACGGCGGTTCTTCGGGTTCGTCGGATCGCATTTTCCCCAGGCCCCGCCGCCATCCTCGCCGCCGAGACGCGGCACGCCGCCCGACGAGCCGCAGCCGAGGATCGTGGCGCGCAGGATATCGCCGCTCATGCGCCCGGAACCTTCGAGAACAGGCGATGAAAATTCGCCGTGGTGGCCTTGGAGAATTCGTCCGTGGTGATGCCGAATACCTGCGCCCCGACCGTCGCCGTATGCGCCACATAGGCCGGTTCATTCCGCTTGCCGCGTTTCGGCACCGGCGCGAGATAGGGCGCATCGGTCTCGACCAGCACCCGGTCGAGCGGTGCATCGGCAAAGATCGCGCGCAATTCGTCGGCATTCCTGAAGGTCGCAACCCCGGACATCGAGAGGTAGAACCCCATCTCCAGCGCCGCTTCCGCCAGCGCGCGGCCCGACGAAAAGCAATGCATCACGCAGGAATAAGAGCCTTCCTCGTAGCCTTCGCGCAGGATTGCAGCGACATCCTTATCGGCACTGCGGGCATGGATGATGAGCGGCAATCCGGTTTCGCGCGCGGCCACGATATGCCGTCGGAAACTCTCCTGCTGCATCTCGGGCGGCCATTTGTCGTAGTGATAATCCAGCCCTGTCTCGCCGATGCCCACCATCTTCGGGTGTTCGGTAAACGCGACCAGTTCCTCTACCGTCATCAGCGGCGCTTCGCCGACATTCAGCGGATGCGCCCCGACCGCGTAATAGACGCCGTCGTATTTCTCCGCGATGCCCCGCACCGTCGGCTCGGCGCTCGCGCGGGTGCAGATCGTCACCATCTTCGTGACGCCCGCCGCCCGCGCCCGGACGACCAGATCATCGCGGTCCCCGTCGAAATCGGGAAAGTCCAAGTGGCAATGGCTGTCTACGAGCATGGCGATTTCCGTGCGAGAGAAGGTCAGGAGGCCCGTCGCGCGGCCTCCTCGATCCGGGCAAACGTATCCAGCAATGCCTGTCGCCGGTCAAGGTTGAGCGCGCGGGTCCGGGCGGCATCCGACTGGATCGCCATGGCCGCCTCCGCCCAGCGCGCCCCGTTTGCCCGCTCCGCCGGGGTCGTGCCGCCGATGTCGCAGGCCCGGCGGGCGGCAATATCGGTAGCGATGCGGACGGCGATGCCGAAGCTCTCGTCCTTGTCGGCGGGCGCGACCGCATCCCCAAGCTTATGCAGCGCCGCCCGGTCGATCCGGTCGGGCAGGGGGGCCAGCACCGCGTCGATCCCGGCCATGATCGCCGCGCCGTCCTCGGAGGCCAATCGCACCGCTTCCCCCGGCGATCCCCGCGCGACGGGCAAGAGGGCAGGGGGCAATTCCACCCCCAGTGCCGCTACGGCTCGCGCCAGCGCAACCTCCTCCAGCGGCCTGAAATCCAGCACCCGGCAGCGAGAACGGATCGTCGGCAACAAACGCCCCGGTGCATGGGTCACGAGGAAGAACGCGATCCGCTCGGGCGGTTCCTCCAGCAGTTTCAGCAGCGCATTGGCCGCACTGGGGTTCATCTCCTCCGCGCAATCCACGATCACGCAGCGCCACTCGCCTTCCCCCGCCGAGAGGCTGAAGGATTGGCGCAGATCGCGGATTTGCTCGACGTCGATCTGCACGCGCAGCTTGCCGGTCTTTTCGTTGAGCCGCCGTTCGATGGTGGTCAGGCGTGGCTCGTTTCCGTCTTCGATTCGCCGCCAAGCACCGTCCTGCGGTTCCGTCGCGATCCGGTCTTGTGCTGACAACAACGCATGGCTCGCCAGCCGCGCAAACCGCGCTTTTCCGATCCCGCGCGGCCCGCAGAGCAACCAGCCATGGTGCATCCGCTCCGCCGTCAGCGCGGCATCGAAGGCGGCAATTGCCTCGTCCTGCCCGATCAGCACGCCAGAGCCTCCAGCGTTGCGGCCAGCGTTTCCTCCGGCGAGCGCGTGGCGTCCAGCACCGCTACGCGCCCCGGTTCGGCCTTTGCGATATCGAGGAACACCGCGCGCAATGCCCCGTGGAATCCGCCCTCCATTCGCTCGAATCGATCCGGCCCCGCACGTGCCTTCGCGCGTGCCAGCCCGGTTTCCGGCGAGGCATCCAGCAGGACCGTCCGCTCCGGCGACAGGCCCACGGCCGTTTCGTGCATCGCGTCGATCACCTCCCGATCTACACCCCGGACCCCCTGATACGCCCGCGTGCTGTCGAGATACCGATCGCAGATCACATCGCGCCCGGCGGCAAGGGCCGGTTCGATGGTCCGCACCACATGATCCCGCCGTGCCGCATTGATGAGCAGCAATTCCGTCAGCGCATCCCAGCGATCCGTCTCGCCGGAGACGAACAGCGCCCGGATTTCCTCCGCCCCCGGCGATCCCCCTGGTTCGCGCGTGAACAGCGCCTGCTCGAACGCCTCCGAACCCCGCAATCCTGCCACCAGTGTCGATTTCCCGGTCCCCTCACCGCCTTCGATGGTAATGAACCGCCCCCGCCTACTCATTCAGCAGGCTGTTCTTCGGGTTGCGGAGAGATCGCGGACAGTGCCGTTTCCACCAGATAGAGCGCACCGGCTTTCAGCTTCTCCTGCACGCCGCCCCGCTCGACCGCTTCCCCGGCATAGAGGGGTACCTCGACATCCTTGATTCCCTCTGCACTCAACAACAGGGTAGCGATCCTCTTATCCTTGGCTATGGGCGCTTCGACCGGCCCGGAATAAACGATCTCGCCCGTGATCTTCTTCAGGCCCCCGAACGGCGTCGTCATCACCACCGGGTTTTTGACGATCAGCGGCACCCGCGGCGCGGCCCCGATCCAGACGGCGGCAGTCCCGACTTCAGCCCCTTCAGACAGCAATTGCTTCGTCTCGAATTCGCGGAACCCCCAGCGGATTAACCGCTCCGCCTCGATGGAGCGGCTCGTCGCACTCGGCAGCCCTGCGATCACGAGAACCAGCCGACGATCGCCTTTCACTGCGGACCCGACCAGCCCGTACCCTGCGGCTTCCGTATGCCCTGTCTTCAGTCCGTCCGCCCCCAGCCCGAGGCCGAGCAGGGGATTGCGGTTTCGCTGGTTGATCCCTTCCCACTGGAAACTTTCTTCTGAGTAGATCTTGTAGAACTGTGGATATTCGCGGATGATATGCTCCGCCAACTGCGCCAGATCGCGCACGCTCATCTCGTGGCCCTCGGCGGGCCAGCCGGTCGCGTTGCGGAACTGCGAATTCTCCAGCCCAATCTCTCGCGCCCGGATCGTCATGCGCCGGGCGAATTCCTCTTCCGATCCGGCGAGCCCTTCGGCGACGACGATGCTCGCATCGTTCCCCGATTGCACGATGATCCCGCGCAGCAGATTCTGAACGCTGATCCGGTCCCCGACCTTCACGAACATCTTCGAACCGCCCTTTTTCCAGGCTTTCTCGCTGACGATGAATTCGTCATCCATCGAAAGGCGGCCCGAGGCGAGGGCTTCAAACACCATCACCACCGTCATCAGCTTCGACATCGAGGCGGGAGGGACGGGTTCATCCGCCTCTTTCTCCATCAGGACAGCCCCGGAGGTCATGTCGACGAGGATCGCATTGCGGGCCTCCGTCGCGAATTGTTCGGCTTGCGCCTGCGGGGCGGCCAGCAGAAGGGCGAGGGATACGGCGAACCAGCGGATCATGGAGTGACTCCCGAAAACGACAATGCCGCGCCCCGGAGGGCACGGCATCCTAGTCTAGACGATTCGCCCGGTCAGGGCGACGGTCGTGTAGTTTTTTGCCTTAGCCTTTGACGACGCGGGCTTCGTAGTAGCCCAGCTCGCGGACCTGATCCCGGATCGCACGGGCGTCACGACGGCTGCCGCCGCCGATACGGACGCGGTGATACTGCCGACCGCGAACCTGTGCCTGCACGATGAACGCCTGCTGGCCGGAGGCACCCAGCTTGTTGACTAGTCGTTGAGCGCGCGCATGATCGAGGAACGCCCCGACCTGTACGAAGTGACCACCGCGACGTACCTGCTGAGGCGGTGCGTAAGCGGAAACTTCATAGCTCGGTGCTGCGACGGCTGCCGCTGCTTTCGAAGCGCTCAGGTCGTAGTAGTCGGCAGGTGCCTGCTCATAGGACTGAGGGCTCTGCTGGTACGAAGGTGCAGCCTGCTGGAAGGAAGGCGCTGCGCTCTGGTATTCGTAACGGCCTGTATTGATGGGTTCCGGCGCCTGCGGAGCGGGAGCTGCAACGGTGTAGTTCGTGCTGGGCGCATAGTTCTGAGTTGCTGCGGGCGCCGAGTACGACGGGGTAACGTTGTATTCAGGAGCAGGAACGTAGTTGCTGTAATCGGGTGCCGCAGGAGCCGCCGGGGTCGCTTCGGGATAGGAAGCCGACGTATCGTATTGCTGCGTATAGCCCGAGTTATCGTACTGCTGGGTATAAGACGGCGTAGTGACCTGATAGCCCGTCGTGCCGCTCTGCTGGTTCACGATCGACTGGTAGGGATCGGAATAGGTCGTCGGAGCCGAACCGAACTGGGTCGAGCTGCCCACATAGGTCGAGTTGGTCGCAGGGGCGATCTCGTAGCTGTAATCCGAAGAGGTCGTCGCCGTGGCTGGAGCAGGCTTTCCTGCGGTTTTGGCAGGAGCCGGAGAAGGGGCAGCTGGCTGTGCCGGAGCCGGAGCGCTGGCGGGTGCAGCAGCTACGGGCGCAGGGGCCTTTGCTCCGGCGCGCTCATGCGGTGCGTAGTTCGGCTCGGAGGGTGCGAAGTGACCCCACTGCGAGGAGAAACCGTAATCCGGGAAGCCACCGCCATAAGGGCCAAAGCCAGCGACAGGCGCACCAGGGATCGGAAAGCCGCCGGGAACAGGCAGGCCGTAACCGGGAATCTGCGGAACCGGCTGTCCGTAGCCCTGCGGGGGCGCGGACTGTACGGGCGCGCCATAGGTGGAAGCAGGCTGTGGGCCGTAGCCGAATGCGGGGCCATAGGGGGCGGGGGCCTGACCCTGGAAGCCATAGCCGAAGGCAGGCTGCCCGTAGCCATTCGGGGAAACATCCGCGGTCGCGACGGAGGACGCTCCGAAGACGGTGAGGGCGGAAAGGGTAGCTGCGATTGCGGCACGCGAGGGTGCCTTGCGGTTCCATGCTGGGAGAGACATGACCTGGTCCTCTATCAAAAATTTCACGCCCGGTTCTACTCGACAGGTTTTTTTGGTCTTGTTATGGGCGCATCTTGGCGTTCTGGAGGCCGATCCCCCGAACATGCAGGGCGACGATAGGCGAATCACGGTGAATCGCGCAACACTTTTCTGCTGTGCCGATATAAGAAAGTGTCGAGTCTATAGGACTCTATGGCTATTCGTTCATGTTATTTCGGACAAAATCCAGATTTTGCCTACTTCTTGGCGCATACGGTCCACTCGACGCACCCGCTTGAGAAGCGAGGCCGAAGGGCATATGTGCGGCGCGTGATCCCGCATGAAGGAGCCTCGCGCATGATCGGTCGCCTCAACCACGTCGCTATTGCCGTCCCTGATCTCGATGCCGCCTGCGCGCAATATCGTGGTGCCTTGGGTGCCAGCGTCGGCGCGCCGCAGGACGAGCCGGATCACGGCGTTACAGTCGTCTTCGTCGAACTGCCCAATACCAAGATCGAATTTCTCCATCCGCTTGGAGAGAATTCCCCTATCGCCGGGTTCCTTGAAAAGAACCCTTCCGGCGGCATTCACCACATCTGCTATGAAGTCGATGATATCATTGCCGCCCGAGACCGGCTGACGGCAAGCGGGGCGCGGGTTCTCGGTACCGGAGAGCCGAAGATCGGTGCCCACGGAAAACCCGTCCTTTTCCTGCATCCCAAGGATTTCGCCGGAACCCTTGTCGAGTTGGAGCAAGCCTGATGGGTCCGGTATCAGCGTTCGTCATCTTCGCGGTCACGTGGTTTCTGGCGCTCTATTGCCTGCTGCCCGTCCGCATTCGCTCTCAGGAGGAAGCCGGGGACATCGTGCCGGAAGGCGCGATGCGGGGCGCGCCTTCCAACCCCAACCTAAAGATTAAGATGATCGGGGCCACTGTGATCTCGGCGATCATCACTTTCATCGCGTGGTACATCGTCACCAACCGCATCGTGACGCTTGGGACGCTGGAGCGCATCTTTGGCTGAGGCCAGCCCTGTTGTCTGTCCGCTCCGACAGTACCACGCAAATCCCGCAGTAGGGTTGCTTGCTGTAGAAGGAGAACGATAATCCTTTTGTTATGTCGGCAGATCAGCGGTCGCGCGTAAAGTGTTCCCGATCCATCTCCAGCAGCTTTCCGGCTCCGCCGTTGAGTGAGATCAGGAAGTCAAGGATCGATAATCCTGTCGCCGTGGCCGTCAGGTACAGGGCTTGTGGTGATACCTTGACCCCATAGATTTGCAGGGTCAGCAGATAGGTCAGCATCCATATCGCAACGCCGAAGACCACAACGTCGAGGATGATGTCCCAGACGAAGGCCCGCTTGGATTCGATATCGAATGCCCCGAAGGCGCTGATTGAAATGGAAATCGCACTGACCACGAGGATCAGGATCAGGAGTTGGAGGAATCCCAGCAGCCCGCCGAAAACGGTATCGTATCCCGAGAACCGGACAAAGAACGCCAGCACCAGCGTCAGGAAGACGATGGTTCGCGGCGAAAGGATCGTCTTGAGCAGCATATCCCGGTCCCCGTAAAGTCTTGCGGTCGTGGCACAGACCGGCCCGCCCCGCAAGGTTTGTGCTATCGTTGCTTCGATCCTACTCCGCCGCTTGCGGGAAAGGTGGCTTGTCGTCATCGGGATTGCCGGGCGGCAGCGGCATCCCCTCCGACCAGACCAGCGTAGGCGTCATGTCTGCCCGCAGGAAAGACAGATCGGGTGCGTCTTGTTCCGAACCGGCCAAGATAGGAGCCTGACCGGATGCCGCTGCAGCGGCAGCAGGCAAGGCAGGTTCCGGCGCGATCGTTTCTCGCCCCGGCATTGGATGCCGTGCGGGTTCGGCCCGCTCGGGTACTTCGGGGAAGGCCGGGGACGGCAGAGTCGCAGCCTGCGCCCCGAAGGCCACCGTCTCGTCCCAGCGTACAGTATGTCCTTCGCGGAACCCCTGCTTGACCTTGCGGGTCAGCCTCCGGTCGCGATTGAACTGCGCCTTCTGGCCCGCCCCGGCCATGGCCAGCGTCTGCAATCCGCGCCAGCCGAGGCGTGGTAGCTTACTGAACCACCAAACCCGTAGGGCCAGCAACGAAGGCGTCACCACCAGCGTCAGCACGGTCGCGAACCCGAGGCCGAAGACGATGGCCGTCGCAAGCTGCGTCCACATCATCGCGGAGGGCGCGCCCACGACGATTCCACCTTCCCTGAAGTCGATGGAAATGGCGAACATCATCGGCAGCAGCCCGGCCATCGTGGTAATCGTCGTCAGCAGCACGGGCCGCAATCGCTGCGCCCCCGTCTGGATGATCGCCTCGGTATCGGGCAGGGTCTGGCGAAACTCCTGAAAGGTATCGATCAGCACGATATTGTTGTTCACCACGATCCCTGCCAAGGCCACGATCCCGATCCCGGTCATGATGATCGAGAACGACTGTCCCATCACCATCATCCCGACCAGCACTCCGCCGACCGACAGGATCACGGCCAGCAACACGAGGATCGAATTGTAGATGCTGTCGAACTGCGCCAGCAAGATGATGAACATCAGGCCCAGCGCCCCGGCGAAGGCTGCCATCAGGAAGGCCCCGCTTTCCTGCTGTTCCTCGAAGTCGCCCACGAAGGTCGTCTTCACGCCCTTGCCCAGATCGGCGGTCGCCAGCCATTTGCCGATTTCCTCGATCTTCTCGTTGGCATTCGTGCCGTCTTCCACATCGGCAGCAATCGTGAAGACCCGCACGCCATCCACGCGCGTAATCTCAGACACCTTCGCCACGGGCCGCCGCTCGACGAAATTTGCCAGCGGCACGAGGCCCACGTTCGTCTGCACGCGCAGCCGGTCGAGGATGCCGAAATCGCGATCATCGGCGGGGAAGCGCCCGCGAATGTCGATTTCATCATCCGAATCGTCCGGGCGATAGGTGCCGACCGTCACGCCCCGCGTAACGAGCTGAACCATCGAGCCGATGGAGACGACGCTCGCGCCGTATTTCCCCGCTTCGGTTCGGTCGATGGCCAGTTCCCACTCGATCCCCGGCAAGGGCAGGGTGGACGACACGTCCGTCAGTCCCTCGATCCCTTCCATATGCCCGATGACCGTGCGGGTCGCGGCTTGCAGCTTGTCGAAATCTGCGGCGGCAACGCGCACTTGTACCGGCTTGCCCTGCGCAGGCCCGTCCTGCTGTTCGGCCAGTTCCAGTTTAACGCCGGGCAAGCCGACCACTGCCTCGCGCAGGTCTTCGAGGATCAGCGCGCCTTTCTTGCGCTCCCGCCAGTTCTCGAATTCGAACTGGACCGAGCCGATCTTGTCCTTCGGCGCAGAACCTTGATCCGCACCGGCACCCCCGCCTCCGCCCACGAGAGTCAGCGCCGAGGAAACATCTTCCATTCCCAG
This sequence comes from uncultured Neomegalonema sp., assembly GCA_938034615.1. GTDB lineage: Bacteria > Pseudomonadota > Alphaproteobacteria > Rhodobacterales > Rhodobacteraceae > JAHDDY01. Next base: position 9,163 of record CALHLW010000164.1, read on the forward strand.
CACGCGGCTTTCCACCACGCGCATGATCGCGTCTTTCTCGTCGATGGAGAGGTTCCCGCGTGCACTGACATAGAGGTTCGCGACCTCCGGGTCCGTCTCGACGAAGAACTCAACGCCGTAGCTCGTCCCCTGCGTTTCGGGAAATATCTCTGCCTTTATCATTCCATTGAGCGCTGAACCGCCTGCGTAAAGATAAAGAATCGTAACAAGCATTCCCGCTGTAGCGAAAACGACTGCCACGGGCATCACCGGATTGCCGACGATCAGCTTGAGGAAAGTCCCGAAGATTCCCAACCGCCCCGTGTCCCGACGATAGGGTTTGATCGGAACCGTCCGTCGCTGGAACCCGGCCACGAAAGCGAGGATCGCGAGAAACGCGCAC
>CALHLW010000165.1 GCA_938034615.1 uncultured Neomegalonema sp.
AGAGCATCGACGCCTTCGAGCAGGGGGCGAAGGATGCGGTGGAGGCCGAGGCCGCGACGCCGGAATTCCTCGAGTATGCCAGCGAGTTGAGCGAGGCGATGCGGAGTGCGCTCAGCACGCCGGAGCCGGGGCCTTCCATCGACATGGATGCGGATGATCCGTCGGTGGAACGGGCTGCGAACGAGAAGCTGTGGCCGGTTCGGATTCTGATGAAGGGCGGGGCGTTTGCGGGGCGACTCTATCGCTTGCTCACCGATCCGGTTGCGGCGGTTGGCAGTATCGCGAGTATCGTTGCGTTTCTGGACAGCGAGCGGGGCGCTCGGATGATGAGGGGCTTGAGGGAAATTCGGGATGCGATTTTTGGCAGCGACGATGAAGACGACAATGGCTGAGCCAACCATCGAAAGACGTGCAAGCGCCTGCCTGAGCGGGCGCGAACGCGCCTGCCGGGGGGCAGGCAGGCGCGTCGGTCCGCTATGCGGACCGTTGAAGGAAGGAGAGTTTCGTGACTCACTCTGAAACTGTGCCCGTGATCGATCTGTCGCAGGATATCGAGACGGTGGCGGCTGGCATCCATGCGGCGGCAACGGAGATCGGGTTTTTCTATGTGTCGGGGCATGGGATTTCGCAGGAGATCATCGACGGGGCGTTTGCGGCCTCGCGGTTGTTCTTCGATATGCCGTCCGACGTGAAAGAGACGGTGGCCATTGGCGAGGATCAGCGCGGCTGGATGGGGCCGGGGATGTCCCGGATGGCTGGCTCGGCGGCGGCGGATCGGAAGGAAGTGTTCTTCTGGGGGCGGGAGGTGGCAGCGAACGATCCCGATCTCGGCAAGCCGATAGTCGCGCCGAACCGCTGGCCCGATGCGACCGTGCCGTGCCTGCGCGAGGGGGTCGAGCCGTATTACCGCGCGGTCTGTGACGTGGGAGCGGGGATATTGGGGGCGCTGGCCGTGTCGCTCGGCGGGCCGCGCGATGCCTTTGCGCCGTTCTACACGAGGCCGCTGGCGCGGGGGCAGCTCGTGCATTATCCGCCCCGCGCGCCGGAGGACGAGGCGGAGGGGCGGTTCGGTGTGGCTCCGCATACGGATTTCGGGGTGCTGACGCTCTTGTTACAGGATGACAGCGGGGGTTTGCAGGTGCAGCGGCGGGACGGGGAATGGATCGACGCCCCTCCCTTGCCCGGAACGCTGGTCTGCAATATCGGCGATCTGCTCCAGATATGGAGCAACGACCGCTTCGTCTCGACGGTGCATCGGGTGGTGAACAAGAGCGCGGGGGCGCGGAAATCGATCCCGGTGTTCTATGATCCGAATACGGATGCGGTGGTCGATCCCCGGCTGTTCCTGCGGGAGGGCGAGGCGGCGCGGCATGAGCCGATTACGCCGGGGGAGCATATCGCAGGGCGGAATCGGAAGAGTTTCAGCCAGTACCGCGCGTGATCCACCAATCGTCAGCGGCGAGCGCACGGCGCAAAGGGGTGTCGGTTCCGGCGGGCGCGCCGTCGATGTATTCGTGGGCGGCGGCGAGGTTTTCGCCTTTCAGCGTCTTGAGATAGGCGATGCCGCGCGCGACCGTGAAAGGCGCGCCGGTGGCCTGCTCGAAATTGCCGTCAAGATCGGTCCAGACAGCCCCCTTCGCGCCGGTCGCCTCGCACCACGCGCGCACCCGCTCGGCCACACCGTCGCGGTTGGAATGGGAGGTGCCTGCGTCGAGATCGACCCAGCCGATATGGGCAACCTCCGTGCGCTCGCGGGCGGCGAGATCGACCACGGCTTCGGCCACGGTATCGCGCGCGCTGTCGATGACATGGGTGGGGCAGGGATCGCCCGCGTCGGTGTCGATGACGACGACGAGGGAGAGCTTGCGCTTGGGCGAGATGCGGCTGAATTCGAGTGGCAGGGCTGGCCCCGCCGACATGCGCCAGTCGCCGCGTACCTTGGGGGCGAGGTCGTCGAGATCCCAGATCAGGGAGCCGTAACCGAGGATGTGGATGGGTTTGTGCATGGCGCTCCCCATAGCGCGAATTTGCCCGGTCCGGAAGGCTTGACCCGTGGGGCGCGGAGCCTATCGTGCCGCCATGATCGCTTATGCTCCTTGGGCCGATCCGCGGCTTGCGCGGAAACCGGGTACGATGCCGCTCGACCCTGCCGATTGGCTGGAGACGGGGGCGGATACGGCGGCGCAGATGGCCTATCGGGGCGTCTTGATCGAGACGGCTCGCGAGGTGGTGCTGGCGGGTTTGCCCGAAAGCGAGGAGGCGCAAGCGGAGTTGCGCGAGACGGTGGTGGCGCATACGGGCGGAGCGGTGCCGGATGATCCCTCGCCGCTGGGGCAGGTCGGACGAATGGTGCAGGAGGATTTCTGCCTGCTGCAACAGCGCGCGGACGAGGAAGAATATCGCCTGACCGCCGCGATCCTGTGCTTTCCGTCGCGCTGGTCGCTGGCGGAAAAGCTGGGCCATCCGCTGACGCATATCCACGGGCCGGTGCCCGATTATACGGACGATCTCGCGCGGCGGGTGAACCGATTGTTCGAGGGGGTGCGGGTCGGGCGGCCCCTGTGGCGGGCGAACTGGACGGTGCATCCGACCGATGAGCTGTACCAGCCCTCGGGCGAATGGCGACAGGCCGAGGATGGACCGCTGCATATCCGGGTCGAGCGGCAGACTTTCCTGCGGTTGCCACGCAGCAAGGCAGTGGTGTTCGGCATCCGCACCTATGTCGATCCGCTCGATGCGTTGAGCGACGCGGAGGCGCAGGCTTTGCGGGAAGCGCTGACGCCGCTTGGGCCGGAGGAAGTCGATTATCGCGGCGGGGTGGATCTGCACCGGGCGACCCTCGATGCGCTGGCGGCGCGCGCGTGAGTCTCGCGATCCGGCATCTGAAGCTGGTTGCTTTCCGCTCCTATGCGCGGCTGAACCTCGATGTGAGCGCGCCGATGATCGCGCTGACGGGGGCCAATGGCGCGGGAAAGACGAATGTGCTGGAGGCCGTGTCGTTGCTCGCGCCGGGGCGGGGGTTGCGGCGGGCGTCATCCGTGGATTTCGCGCGAAAGCAACAGGGGATCGGCTGGGCGATGTCGGCCCTGCTGGAGACGCAGAGCGATCCGGTGATGCTGTGGACAGGGGCAGGCGAGGACGCGCGGCGGTCGGCGAAGCAGGACGACAAGGCGACATCGGTGCTGGCGCTGGGCCGGGTGGCGCGGCTGCTGTGGCTGACCCCCGCACTCGACCGGGTCTTCGTGGAGGGACCGGGGGAGCGGCGGCGATTTCTGGACCGGATGACCCTGTCGCTGCTACCCGATCATGCGGAGACGGCGACGCGCTATGATCAGGCGATGCGCGAACGCAACCGGCTGCTGAAGGGTGGCGGGGCCGATCCGCGCTGGCTGTCGGCGCTGGAGGCGCAGATGGGCGAGCATGGGGTGGCGCTGGCGACGGGGCGCGCGCACGCGCTGGGCGCCTTGCTGGATGCGCAGGAAGGGGCCGAGGCGTTTCCACGCGCGGAGGCGGCGATTGTGGGGCAGTTCGATCCGGCGACGACCCCGGAGGAATTCACCCGCACGCTGCACGATGCCCGCGGGCGGGATGCGCAGGCGGGGCGGGCGCTGATCGGGCCGCATCGGAGCGATCTGGCCGTGCGCTATGCCGAGAAGGATGCCCCCGCTGCCGAATGTTCGACGGGGGAGCAGAAGGCGCTGCTGGTCAGCCTGATCCTCGCCAATGCGCGGGCCTTGCACCGGGAGACGGGGGCCGCGCCGATCCTGCTGCTGGACGAGATCGCGGCGCATTTCGATGCGGAACGGCGGGCGGCCCTGTTCGCGGAGATCGCGGCGCTGGGCGCGCAGGCGTGGATGACAGGGACGGAGCCGGGGCTGTTCGAGGCGATGGAGGGCAGCGCGCAACGGCTGGAAATTCGGGATGGGGCCGAGGGGTCCGTGGTGGTGAGTTGATCCGTGTTCCATGAGGTTAAAAACTCAAGGAAATCTTGGACATTGGGGGTGTTAACGACGTATCCTTCCGAGGTGAAAAACATCATCCATCATAGCGCCCCGAAGGCCCGCCCATGATCGGGTTTACCCTTGCCTATATCGCGGCGATTGCCGTGCCGGGGCCGTTCGTGGCGACGCTGGTTGCGCGAGCGATGGCGGAGGGGCCGCGTGTGGCCGTGCCGATGGTGTT
>CALHLW010000166.1 GCA_938034615.1 uncultured Neomegalonema sp.
GCCCTCGCTGGAAAAGCGCAAGAAGGGTGGCCCGCGCGGGAAAGGCAAAGGCGCATCGAAGGGTTTGCCTGCGTTTCCGCTGTTTGATCGGCGCAAGAACCCTGATCCGAAACGCAAGACCACGCCGGGACCGGGGCCGCGTATCCGCTATCTCGATGAGCAGTTCGATCCGTCTTATGATCGCAAGGTGCCGATGCCGGATGATCCGGTTTCGGCGGCTCGGCTCTGCCAACGGTTGCTGGTGCTGAAGGCGGTGCTGGATGATCTGCCCGCCCAGGCCGCGCGGCTGAAGCGGGTGCTGGAACGGGCCAAGCGGAAATTTGCAATGCCGATGCGTCGGGGGAGGCCTCCGGGGCATCGCGAGCGCGGGACGGAATTGATCGACGAGATTCTGGCGGAGTGTCAGGAATTGGCGATCTGGGCGTTGATGCCGCCGGAACCGCCGTGATTTTTGGGCTTTGGCCAAGATTTCATGACCTCCTTCGCACGCGGAGGGGGGCGTTTCGGCGTGGCGTGGAGATGAAGGACAGTCTTCACGCCGTCCGTTTTCCGAAGCGCCGCCCGGCGGCGATCCCGAGCAGCATCGCCGGAACGAAGACCAGCGTTCCGGTCGCCGCGATGGGCAGTGCGGTCCATGCGGGGCCGGGGCAGAAGCCGCCGATGCCCCAGCCGATGCCGAAAAGGGCCGCTCCGATGAGGAGCGGCGTGTCGATATCGGTGCGGGTGGGCAGGTCGAAGCGGTCCATCAGGGCTGGGGCCGGTCGCTGCCAGACGATGCGATAGCCGATATAGGTCGTGACGGTGGCCCCGCCCATGACGAAGGCGAGGCTCGGATCCCATGCTCCGGCGATATCGAGGAAATTCAGCACCTTCGCGGGGTCGGACATGCCCGAGAGGATGAGACCGAGGCCGAAGATCAGGCCAGCGAGAAACCCTGCAACGATCCGCATCATGCCGCTCCCGGCAGGACGTGCCGCAAGAGGAAGACGGTGGCGGCGGCACAGGCCATGAAGGTCAGCACGGCCACCAGCGAGCGCGCCGATAACCGCGCGAGGCCGCAGACTCCATGGCCCGACGTGCATCCCGAGCCGAGGGCGGTGCCGATGCCGACCAGCAACCCGGCGATGGCCATTCCGGGCAGGTTTGCGCTGACCGTCTGGGCGGGAAAGCCGCCCGTTACGACCATCCACAGCAGAGGGGCCGCCATCAATCCGCCGATGAACGCCATCCGCCAGCCCCGATCGCCCTGCGTCACGGCCCCGGCAGTGATCCCGACGATCCCCGCGATCCGCCCGAACAGCGCCATGACGATCACGGCGGACAGCCCGATGAGGACGCCGCCGCCAAGCGAGGCCCATGGTGTGAAATCGGTGGGAACGGTGGGGAGCATCCTAGCCCAGCGTCCCGTTCGCCGCGATCATCGTCTTGCCGCCCATGTAGCGGTGCAGCACGTCGGGGATGACGATGGAGCCGTCGGCGCGCTGGCCGTTCTCCATCACCGCGATCAGGCAGCGGCCCACGGCAAGGCCCGAGCCGTTGAGGGTGTGGACGAATTCGGGCTTGCCGCCTCCCGCAGGCTTGAAGCGGGCATTCATGCGACGGGCCTGAAAATCGCCGCAGACCGAGCAGGAGGAAATCTCGCGATAGGCGTCCTGTCCGGGCAGCCAGACTTCGAGGTCATAGGTCTTGCGCGCACCGAAACCCATGTCGCCGGTGCAGAGCGTCATGGTGCGGTAGGGCAGGCCGAGGGCCTCGAGGATGCCTTGCGCACAGCCGCGCATCCGCTCCAGCTCATCGCCGCTGGTATCGGGATGGGAGATCGTGACCATCTCGACTTTCTCGAACTGATGCTGGCGCAGCATCCCGCGCGTGTCCTTGCCCGCGCTGCCCGCTTCGGAGCGGAAGCACTGGCTATGGGCGGTGTAGCGGCGGGGGAGGGTGGCCCCGTCCAGGGTGTCGCCCGCGACGATATTGGTCAGCGTGACCTCGGCGGTGGGGATCAGCCACCAGCCATTCGTCGTGCGATAGCTGTCCTCGGCAAATTTCGGCAATTGCCCGGTCCCGACCATCGCCTCGTCGCGCACGAGTACGGGCGTCCAGACTTCCGAAAGACCGTTCTCGTCCACATGCGTATCGAGCATGAACTGCGTCAGCGCCCGGTGCAGGCGGGCCAGCGCGCCGGACAGCAGCATGAAGCGCGTGCCGGAGAGTTTGGCGGCGGTCTCGAAATCCATCGCGCCCATGGCCTCGCCGAGTTCCCAATGTTCTTTGGGGGCGAAATCCAGCGCAGGCGGCTCGCCCCAGCGGCTTGCCTCGACATTGTCGTTCTCGTCCCTGCCGTCCGGGACGCCGTCAAGCGGCAGATTCGGCAGAACCATCAGCGCCTCGCGCAGCGCCGTGTCGGCCTCTCCGGCCTCCGCTTCCAGGCGGGCGATCTCGTCCTTCTTCTCGCCGACCAGCGCGCGCAGGCGCTCGAATTCCGCGTCGTCGCCCGAAGCCTTGGCTTTGCCGACTTCCTTGGAAGCCGCATTGCGCTCGGCAAGGGCGGCTTCGGCCTTCGTGACGAGCGAGCGGCGCGTCTCGTCGCGCTTCAGGAGAGAGGCGGAGACAGGCTCGACCCCCCGCCGCGCCATGGCGGCGTCGAAGGCATCGGGATTCTCGCGGATGGTCTTGATGTCATGCATGGCGGGCGTTCCTGCTCGAAAGCGAATGCCGGGTCTATAGTCAAGCGAGGAGTGGCTGTCACGCTTCCGGCGCGTTTTCCTGTGCCGGTTCAGGAGGGAGGGGCAGCAGATCGGCCACGGCCAGCGCGATGCCGGGGGGATCGAGGCGCAGGGTGTCCTCCTCTTCGTGGCGACGCAGGATCAACCCGTCCTCGCCCCGCGCGACAGAGTTGACGACCCGCGTGGTGGTGTTGACCAGCAAGACCCACGCGACGGAGGGGAGAGAGAAATAGCCGTCGATCTTGGTGGTCATCTCGATCAGGCTGTTCGAGGGGGAGAGGATTTCGACGATGACCATGGGGTCGGACAGCCTCGTGACATCGTCGTCCACGGGATCACCGCAGCGAAGCATCGCATCGGGAATATAAACGGAGCCGTCCATGACCACGTCCATGCCGTCAGCGAAAACTTCGCAGGGAGCGTCTGCGTCCGTGACAGCCCGTTCCAGAGCGTTGGCGCAGCGGCGCTTCGCGCGATTGTGACCTGCGCGCTCGCTCTGCATCTCCACCGGAATACCCCGGTCCAGCTCCCAACGTTCCTGACTGTCGCGTACCCAGTCGAGAAACGTGGCGGCATCCATGGTCGGCTGCAGGATTTTGGCGGCTATGGTCATGGGGGGAGCATAGCACGCCCGATTGTCGGCTTCAAAATGGATCGGTGCCCATCGCAATTTTCCGGTTGCCGACGTATCGTCGGGGTCGAGCCTCAGGAAGGAAACCGATGATTGATACGCCGCCTCTCTCTGGCTCCGCCAAGCGGGTCTTCATGCTGGGTGGGACCGGCACGATAGGGCGTGCGACGGTGCGGGCGCTGGTGGCGCGGGGGCATGAAGTGGTGTGCTTCGTTAGGCCGAAGGCCGGGGTGGGCGGCGCACTCTCGCCCGATGAAACGGAGTGCCTGCTGGAGGGGGCGGAGCTGCGCTTTGGGGACGTGACCGATCCGCAGTCTTTAGCGCAGGGATTTCGGGGCGAGCGTTTCGATGCGTTGGTTTCGTGTCTGGCCTCGCGCACAGGGGTGCCGCGCGATGCCTGGGCCATAGACCATCGCGCACATGTCGAGGCATTGGCTGCTGCGCGGCAGGCGGGCGTGTCGCAGGTCGTGCTGCTGTCGGCGATTTGCGTGCAGAAGCCGCTGCTCGGTTTCCAGCAGGCGAAACTGGCGTTCGAGGCGGAGTTGATTGGGTCTGGTGTCAGCTATTCCATCGTGCGGCCCACGGCGTTCTTCAAATCGCTGTCGGGGCAGATCGAGCGACTGCGAGCGGGCAAGCCGTTCGTGATGTTCGGGGATGGCACCCTGACTGCCTGCAAGCCGATCAGCGACGATGATCTGGGCGCGTATCTCGCGGGGTGTCTGGACGACCCGGCGAAGCGTAATCGCATCCTGCCCATCGGCGGGCCGGGGGCGGCGATCACGCCGCTGGAACAGGGCGAGCGGCTGTTTGCGCTGCTGGATCGGGAGCCGCGCTTTCGCCGGGTGCCGGTCGGGATGCTGGACTGGATTATCGGGGTGCTGGGCGCGTTGGGCAAGGTCAGCACCGCGATGGCTGACAAGGCGGAACTCGCGCGGATCGGGCGCTACTATGCGACCGAGTCGATGCTGGTTCTCGACCCCGAGACAGGCCGCTATGATGCCGATGCGACCCCCTCCACGGGCAGAGAGACGCTGTTCGACTATTACCGCCGGGTGATCGAGGGCGAGGCGGCGGCGGAGCGGGGTGACCATGCGGTGTTCTGAACGCTGAATCAGAAGGTTGCGGATTTCTGGCACTCCATGGAAAAGGCCGCGCGCATTATCCGCGAAAGAGACCCGGACGCCGACCATGTGACCGCCTTGTGGCTGGCTGAACGTGTAGTTGGTCGGGGTCTTGACGGGGAAGTCCTGCGCGCCGAGGGCAAGCCCGGTTTGACGCCGGGGGATCATACCGATAGCGGCTTTCTCTTCTATGATGATGACCATGCGGGCACGGGCTGTCCGATCGGCAGTCATGTGCGCAGGGCACATCCGCGCGACACCCTCGCGCCCGAGCCGGAATTGAAGGAAACGCTGCTGAACGCCGCGAACAATCACCGCATCCTGAGACGGGGCAGGAAATATGGCCCGAAGTTGCAGGATCGATCCGAGGATGACGGCGTGGATCGCGGGTTGCTCTTCATGTGCCTGAACACGGATATCGCGCGACAGTTCGAATTCATCCAGCAGACATGGCTGCTCAACAAGGATTTCGGCACGTTGTTCGAGGAGGTCGATCCGCCGGTCGGAGCCGACGGGTGGATGACCATCCCGCAAGACACGCTGCGCCGCCGCATCCGCTTGCAGACCTTCGTGCAGATGGCGGGGGGCGAATACTTCTTCCTGCCCAGCCTTCCCGCACTTAGATATCTCGGGATGCTGTAACCGTCGTCTCTTGTTAACGTGCTTGCCTCTGGCCTCCGCACGCCCTTGTCGGTAAAGACGCAGCCGAGAGGAGCCGCCCATGCGAACCGCCATTGTCGAGCGCAATACCACTGAAACGCAGGTCCGCGTCGAGATCGCGCTCGACGGCACGGGAGCCTATGACGTGAAGACCGGCGTGGGGTTCTTCGATCATATGCTGGAGCAATTGGCGCGCCACTCCCTGATCGACATAACGATCAGGGCGAGCGGCGACACCCATATCGACGACCACCATACGGTCGAGGACACCGGCATCGCGCTGGGCCTCGCGCTGGTTCAGGCGCTCGGGGATTACAAGGGCATCCGTCGCTATGGGTCGTGCCTGCTGCCGATGGACGAGGCGCTGACCCGCTGCGCGCTGGATCTGTCGAAACGTCCCTTCCTCGTCTGGAACGTGCCGTTCGTGGCGCAGAAGATCGGGACGTTCGATACGGAGTTGTTCCGCGAGTTCTTTACGGCCTTTGCCATGAATGGCGGCATCACCCTGCATATCGACACTCTCCACGGCGCAAACGCGCATCACATTGCGGAGAGCGCCTTCAAGGCGGTGGCGCGCAGCCTGCGAGAAGCTGTGGAAATCGACCCGCGCAAGAGCGACAGCGTGCCGAGTACCAAGGGCGTGCTGGGGAGTTGAAGATGGGCGGGCGCCTTTCCCTCTGGCTGATGCTGGTCGTCAGCCTCCTCTTCGTTGCGGCGGGTGCATTTCTGCTGTGGGCGAACCGCGATCCGGGCGCGTTGATGCCGATGCTGTTCTTTGGGGCCTGTGCGGCGGTCTTCACGATGAAGTTGCGCGAGGGCAGGGCGCGCACCCGGACTGAGTGGCCCGAATTGCGGGGCGACACCATCCTCCTGCGGCGCAGTTCGAAGGCTATATGGACTTACGCCGTGATTTCGATCGCCATGGGGGTTGGCTGCGGCATGATACCCTTCATGGCAGCGGGAACGGTGGAGTATATCATCGGGGTGGCGGGTCTCGTGTTCTTCGGCGGCGGCGGTATCGCGATCCTGCTCAAGGGCGGCAGAAACCGTATCGCCTTGCGCGCCGACGAACAGGGAATCGGGTTTGGCGGGAAGGCCCACCCGCGCCTCCGTTGGCAAGACCTCGGCGGTGTCGGCATGGTCTCGATGCACGGCGAGGCGTTCCTCGGCTTCACGGTTCGTGAGAGCGTGGACATCCGCACCGAAGACCACGCCGCCACGCGCATGGCCGGGCGGCTCAACGAGAGCCTTGGCTTGCCCGATTTCACCGTCGCACAAACCGGATTGGATGTGCCGCTTGAGCAGGTGGCGCTGGCCGTCGAACGGCTGTGGGAGCGATATGCATGACCCTCTTTTCCGCAATTGCCAAGACGCTGCGCCAGATGTCCACCGCCGCCATGCTGCGCCCGTTGTTGCTCGGGCTGGTCGTCACCGCGCTCTGTATCGTTGCGATGGGGGCGACGGTCGGGGCGGGGGTGGCTTGGCTGGTGTCGGGAGTGTCGATCCCGTTCGTGGGCGAGATTGGCGGGGCGGCGGATGATGCCTTGGGGTGGCTGGCCGGGGTCGGGTCGGTGATCGCGATGGCGTTTGCCTTCACGCCCGCCGCTGCGGCGGCCATCGGGTTCTTCATCGATCCGGTGGCCGAGGCGGTGGAGGCGCGGAATTATCCGGCGCTTGGCCCTGCGAAGGGGCGCTCCTTCGCTACGGAAGTCGGCATGGGCCTGCGCTATGCGGGGCTGGCGATCCTGTTGAACATTCCGATGTTGCCGTTCTACTTCCTCTTTCCACCGCTGCCCGCCGTGGTCAATGGGTGGCTGTTGGGGCGGGCATCCTTTGACATGGCGGCGCTGCGCCGGGAGACGCCTGCGCGGACGAAGGCGCTGCGGCGCTCCGTCTGGTTTCGGATGGTGCTGGGCGGCGTCCTGCTCGCCGTGTTGACGATGGTGCCGTTCCTGAACCTGATCGCCCCCGTCTTCGGCCTTGCCCTGATGACGCATCTTTATCACGGGGCGCGGCTGAAAGGGGAACGCCTATGAGCCGCATCGATCTTCGCGCCCCGGAATGGAGCGTGTTCCGCAAGGGGGCGGAGGCAGTTGTCGTGCCGCGTGCGCCATTGCTAATCCGGCTGCGGAGGGTGATTGGCGAGGAGTATTTCGGGCAAGCGGCCCTTGCGCCGCT
>CALHLW010000167.1 GCA_938034615.1 uncultured Neomegalonema sp.
GTCGTGAAGTTTGCCCGCCTCTATCTCGATCAGATCGCAGCCCTTACCGAGCGCATCGGCAGGATCGAGCGCCGTCTTCGCGAAGAGGCGAAGGCCGATGCGGAGATGATCCGCCTGCAAATCGCCCCCGGTGTCGGACCGATCAGCGCGATGGCGATCAAGGCTTTTGCGCCGCCGCTGGAGGGCTTCCGAAGGGGGCGCGACTTCTCCGCTTGGCTCGGCCTCGTCCCAGTGCAGAAATCCACCGGCGGGCGACAGATACTGGGTCGAACATCGAAGATGGGAAAACCAGACAATCCCAGAGGGCTTCGCGCCCGCGCACGTTCGAACCGTCGAGATTCTTCTTGCACCGACAGGGGTATCCATACATGGGACCGCCTGTCGGTCTTCACTGCGCTTCAGTCACGCGGCGCTTATTGGCTGCCCGTCAACAAGAGCACGAAGTTCGAGCAGATCAGGATTTGACCACCCAGCGGCAGGCTGACATGACAGGGTGACACCGGATACGAAACCATGACGGAGCGATCCATGACCGGAGGGGAACTTCTCGTTGCTTGCCTTGCGGAACAGGGCGTCAAGCGCGTGTTCTGCGTTCCCGGCGAGAGCTATCTCGCGGTGCTCGATGCGCTCTACGATGCGGATATCCGCAGCATCGTGGCGCGGCAGGAGGGCGGGGCGGCGATGATGGCGGAGGCCGATGGCAAGCTGTCGGGGCGTCCGGGCGTGTGCTTCGTGACGCGCGGGCCGGGGGCGACCAATGCCGCCGCAGGCGTCCATGTGGCGCAGCAGGATTCGACGCCGATGATCCTGTTCGTGGGTCAGATCGCGCGGGAGCATTCAGGTCGGGATGCCTTTCAGGAGGTCGATTACCGCCAGATGTTCGGTGGCATCGCCAAGCAGGTCGAGCAGATCGAAGATGCCGCGCGCATTCCCGAAATCCTCAGCCGGGCATGGCATGTTGCCATGTCGGGCCGCCCCGGTCCGGTCGTGATCGCGCTGCCCGAGGACATGCTGCGCGATGCAGTGACCGCGCCCCCAGCGCGGCGGGTCGAAGTGGCCGAGGCCGCGCCCAGCGAGGTGCAGATGGAATGGCTCGCCTCGTTATTAGGGATGTCCGAGCGGCCCTTCGTGATCGCGGGTGGCTCGCGCTGGAACCCCGAAGCGGCGCGGGCGCTGCGCATGTTTGCTGAAAGCTGGATGCTGCCCGTGGGCGTCTCCTTCCGCCGCCAGCAACTCTTCGATCATGAGCATTTCTGCTACGCAGGCGATGTGGGTCTCGGGATCAATCCCAAACTCAAGGCACGGGTGGAGGAGAGCGATCTGCTGATCCTGCTCGGGGGGCGGTTCTCGGAGAACCCGTCCCAAGGCTTCACCCTCCTCGCCTCGCCCAACCCCGAACAGCGGATCGTGCATGTGCATCCGGGGCCGGAAGAACTGGGCCGCATCTATGCGCCGAATCTGGCTGTGAACGCGACCCCCGGCGGCTTCCTGACCCGCGCGCTGGAGTTGGACGCCCCCGAGAGCCTGCCCTGGGCTGCCGAGCCGGAGGTTGCTCATGCGGATTATATGGCATGGACCGAGACGGCCCCCGAAGCTCCCGGCGCGGTGACGCTGGGCCATGTGGTCACGCATGTGCGCTCGGTGCTGGGGCCGGATGCGATCATGACGAACGGGGCGGGGAATTTCGCGGGCTGGCTGCATCGGTTCCACCGCTTCCGCCGCTACGGAACTCAGGTTGCGCCGACCTCCGGCTCGATGGGATACGGACTACCTGCCGCCATCGCCGCGAAACTCGCCTATCCGAAACGCGAGGTCGTCTGCCTCGCCGGGGATGGCGACTTACAAATGACGATGCAGGAGATCGGCACGGCCATGCAGGAGGACGCGGCAATCATCGTGTTGGTCGCCGATAACGGCCAATACGGCACCATCCGTATGCATCAGGAGCGTGATTATCCGGGCCGCCAGAGCGCCACGCGCCTCGTCAACCCGGACTTCGCCGCGCTGGCTGAATCCTACGGGGCTTATGGTGAGAAAGTCGAGAGCGATGCCGATTTCGCTGCGGCCTTCGACCGCGCGCGCAATGCGGGGCGATGTGCCATCCTGCATTTGCCCCTCGACCCGAATGCGATTGCGCCGGGGCGGAACCTTGGAGCCAGTGCATGAAGACCCATTTCGGCTATCGCGACGTGGCGGAGGAAGAGAAATCCTCGCTCGTGCAGGGCGTGTTCTCTTCGGTGGCCACGAAATACGACGTGATGAACGATGTGATGTCGGGGGGCGTCCATCGGCTGTGGAAATCGGCGATGATCGACTGGCTCGCCCCGCGCCCCGGCTGGCGCAGCCTTGATGTGGCGGGCGGCACCGGGGATATCGCCTTTCGCATCCTCGACCGGACGCAAAAGCGCGGCGGGGATGCCCATGTGACAGTGCTGGACCTGACCGAAGACATGCTGCGCGCCGGCATGGAGCGGGCCGAGAGCCGCGCGATGGCGGCGAATCTCGACTGGATCAATGGCGACGCCATGGC
>CALHLW010000168.1 GCA_938034615.1 uncultured Neomegalonema sp.
TGGCCGCGCAATGCTCTGATGGGATCAGAGATATCCGGCGCGACCCTCGGCCTCGTCGGCTACGGCCAGATTGCCCGCGCCACCGCCACCCGCGCCCGTGCGCTGGGAATGAAGATCGCTGCCCATGACCCGATTCTGCCACCCAACGATCCCGCTTGGGAGGGGGCGGAGAACCTGACCCTTCCCGACCTCCTCGCCCGCGCCGATGTACTGAGCCTTCACGTTCCCCTCACCCCGGAAACGCAGGGGATGCTCAACGCGACAGCCCTCGCCGCCATGAAACCTGGCGCGATCCTCGTGAACACCGCACGCGGCGGGATCGTGGACGAAGCGGCACTGGCCGATGCCCTGCGCGCGGGCCATCTCGGCGGAGCCGCCCTCGATGTCTTCGCCGTTGAGCCTCTCATGGCAGAGGCCGCAAAGGTCTTCGCAGGCACCCCCAATCTCATCCTCACCCCCCATATCGCCGGGGTCACGCAGGAAGCCAACACGCGGGTCAGCACCCTGACCGTCGCCCAGGTCAGGAAGGCGCTGGAGTGCTGACCTCTTCCGCGCATCCCTGCGCCGCGACCGCCATCGCCTCGGCGTAAAAACCGCGCCATCGAGCACTGCGGGTCCAGACCACCGGCTTCATCGCCACCAGCACGTCGCCCAGACCATAATAGACCCATTCCCAGCTCAAAAACGTTCTGTGGAGCATCGCCTTTTCGACCCGTGCCCGCAGATCCGCCACCCTGTCCGCATCGAACCCCGCCGCCACGAGCCGCGCCATCGTCCTTTGCTGGACCTCCGGCGAAAACTCGGTATCGAGAAACGGATCGAGCAGGTCTGCCCACGCATCGTAGCGGTCGATGACCGGGATACCCTGCGCCGCACACCAGAGCGTCAAATCCGCGCTCGTCCCGTGGGGTGGACACAGAAATTCGCCGTCGCCCATGCGAATGACGGGCGTGATCCAATTCACGACCTCGACCATATCCGCGGCCCGCAGCACCCGCGTCCCTCGGGTCGGATACGGATATCCCGGCAGGGTCACGGTGTCTCCGTCGCATCGGATAACGCCTCTGCGCACTCTTTTCTTTCCCTCCAGCCGTTCCTTCGTCAGGATTACCGGACAAGTCCATGATCCCTCGCCCGGAGTTTTACCGCCATGACCGACCATCGGATCAACCCGACTGCCCTCGCGACCACCATCGAGAATATCCTGCTTGCCGATGGCTGCACGGCGGATGAGGCAAAGACGGTCGCCGATCACCTCGTCCTCGCCTCGCTCTCGGGGCATGACAGCCACGGCGTCATCCGCACCATGCGCTATCACATCTGGGTCGAAGACGGCACGATCAACCCCGACACCCCGCTCACCACCATCCTCGACAACGGCCCGCTCCTGCAACTCGACGGCAATGACGGTATGGGCCAGTGGCTCGCACGTGAAGCGACGGAGCAAGGCATCGCAAAGGCAAAGGAGCACGGCATCGCCATCGTCGCCCTGCGCCGTGCGGGCCATATCGGGCGCATCGGCACCTATGCCGAGCACGCCTGCGCCGCCGGAATGGCCTCGATCCAGTTCTGCAACGTCAACGGTTCCTTACTCGTTGCCCCCTTTGGCACCGCTCGCCGCTGTATCGGGACCGACCCGGTCGCCGTCGGCATCCCGAACCCGGCGGGGGAAGATTTCATCCTCGATTTCGCCACCTCGCTGGTGGCCGAGGGCAAGGCGCTGGTCGCCGGAACAGGCGGCAAGCCCCTCCCCGACGATGCACTGGTCGATGCCGACGGGCGCATCACCGGCGATCCCCGTGCCCTCTACGGCGACAGTCTCGACACCCCCAATCCCGACCCGCGCGGCGGTCCGGGTGCCTTGCGCGCGATGGGCGATCACAAGGGGTCCGGGCTGGCACTGGCCTGTGAATTGCTCGCCGGGGCGCTCACGGGCAATGGTGCAAACAGGCCGGTCGAGGGCCAGTTCGGGAACGGCCTCCTCTCGATCATCATCGACCCGAAGACCTTCGACGATACCGGCATGTTCGGGCGCGAGGTGAGCGACTACCTCGATTTCGTCCACAGCTCACCCCCGGCAGTCGGTGTGGAGAAAGTTCTCGTCCCCGGCGACAAGGAACGCGCCCTCCGCGCCGAGCGCACCGCCAACGGCCTGCCGATGCCCGAGCCGGTGCTGGCAGGTATCCTTGCGACGGCGAAGGAGGTCGGCGTGAAGGTCACGAGCGCTGATCTCATAAAATAGAGCCCCTGCCCCGACCAACGAACCGGGGCCTGTCCGAGCGGAGAGAGGCCCCGGCGCAAGGCCGGGGCAGGAGCAATTTACCCCGCCAGCGCTTCGCTCAACGATGTCGCCTCGTACCCCAGATCATGCGCCACCGCCTCATACGTCACCTTCCCGTTCCAGACGTTCAGGCCATTGGCAAGGTGCTTGTCATCCGCCAGCGCTTTCTTCCAGCCCTTGTCGGCCAGCGCGAGAGCATGGGGCAACGTCACGTTGTTCAGCGCATAGGTCGAGGTTCGCGCCACACCGCCGGGCATGTTCGCCACGCAGTAATGCACCACTTCGTCCACCACATAGGTCGGGTCGGCATGGGTCGTGGCCTTGGAGGTCGCGAAGCACCCGCCCTGATCGATGGCCACATCCACGAGAACTGAGCCGCGTTTCATCCCGGCCACCATCTCGCGCGTCACCAGCTTGGGTGCTGCCGCACCGGGGATCAGCACGGCACCGATAACCAGATCGGCCTCCGCCACGCTCTCTTCGAGGTTCGCCTTGTTCGAGAACCGCGTCTTCGCGCTCGACTCGAAATGCATGGCGAGGCGTTCGAGCTGGGCAGGGCTGCGATCAAGGATCGTCACATCCGCCCCCAACCCCACGGCCATCTGCGCCGCGTTGAACCCAACCACACCACCGCCGATCACGGCCACCTTGCCCGGCATCACACCCGGCACACCGCCGAGCAGCACCCCGCGCCCGCCCTGCGCCTTCTCCAGACAATGCGCCCCCGCCTGAATCGACATGCGCCCTGCGACTTGGCTCATCGGTTTCAGCAGCGGCAACCCGCCTGCATTATCCGTCACCGTCTCATACGCGATGCAGGTCGCGCCGGAGGCAACGAGGTCTTTCGTCTGCTCGGGGTCGGGTGCCAAGTGCAGATACGTATAGAGGATCTGGCCTTCGCGCAGCATCTTGCGCTCGTTCGCCTGCGGCTCCTTGACCTTGATGATCATGTCGGCGGCGGCGAAGATCGCAGGAGCGTCGCCGATGATCTCGCCCCCCGCCGCGATATATTCCTCATCTTCCGAGCCAATGCCCAGCCCCGCCCCGGTCTCGACCATGACGGAATGGCCGTGATGGACGGCCTCGGCCACGCTTTCAGGCGTCATGCCCACACGGTATTCGTGATTCTTGATTTCCTTGGGTACGCCGATACGCATGGGGCCAATCCTTGGGCTAAACGCTGAATGATGCGCCCGTATATCGCGTCATAAGCGGCATTTCTTGCCTATCTTCCCGCCTTGAGACAAGATACGCGGGAAAATCATGCGCAAAAATCCGTTCAGGCGAGAAAAAATGGACCGAACCGACGCCGCACTCCTGCGCGCCCTCCAGGAAGACGGTCGCGCGACCGCTGGCGAACTCGGCGAGCGGGTCGGCCTTTCCGTCTCCGCCGTCCACCGCCGGGTGCGGGCGCTGGAGGAGGACGGCACGATCCAGCGCTATGCCGCCGTGCTCGACCCCAAACCGCTGGGCTACACCCACGATTTCTATGTCGAGATCGCCCTGCAATCCCAGACAGAGACCACGATGGAAGCCTTCGAGGCCGCCGTCCGCAACTCCCCCGATATCGTGGAATGTCACCTGCTGACCGGGGCCTTCGATTACCTCCTCCGCATCGCCACACGCGGCCCCGAAGACTACGAGCGGGTCCACCGCCATGCCCTCTCCGCCCTGCCGGGCGTCATGCGGATGCAGTCGAGCCTCGTGCTGCGGACGGTCAGGCCATGGGAGGGGTATGTGGTGGCGTGAGGGTCGGTCAGATCGTCCCTACCGACCGTTCCCGCCTGCTCCGCACAACACCGGCGATGGCATCTGCAAACGCCGCTGTGCTAGTCGTTCCACCGAGATCACGAGTCCGGGTTTCAGGGACCGTCAGCACAGTTTCCAGCGCCCCGTCGATGGCTCGACCCGCTCTACGTAGCGCGTCATCGTCCCGCCGCGCCCCAAGCCACTCGAACAACATCGCAACCGACCCGATCAGCGAGGCAGGATTGGCGACATCCTGCCCGACGAGATCAGGGGCCGAGCCATGCTGCGCCTGCGCCATCGCATGACCTTCACCCGCATTCAGCGAAGCGGCGAGGCCGAGGCTGCCCGCCAGCTCGGACGCGAGATCAGAAAGGATATCACCATACATGTTGGTCGTGCAGATCACGTCATATGCCCTCGGCTCCCGCACCAGCAGCGCGCACATCGCGTCGATTAGACGCTCGTCATAGTCGATGTCGGGATAGTCTTTCGCAACGGCACGAGTGCAATCGAGGAACAAGCCGTCCGAGACGCGCAGGACGTTCGCCTTGTGAACAGCGGTCACGCGACCCGCCCTTGCCCGGACGCCTTGCGGACCATCGCCATGTCGAATGACGCGCGGGCGATCCGCAGACAGGCGTGGCGTGTGATGCGCCGGAACGCGAGCGCCATGCCCTCCGTCGGCATCATCTCCCCCGGTCCCTGAAAGAGGTTGCGGTCGGCATAGAAGCCTTCGGTATTCTCGCGCATCACGACCAGATCGAGCGGCTGCCCGGCGCGCGGCGCGATGCCAGCCCGCGTCCGGGCAGGGCGGATATTGGCAAAAAGATCAAGCCGTTTGCGCAACTCCCCCAACGGATTGAGACCGCCTTCCTCCCTCGCGGGATACTCGTTATGCGAGACCGGCCCGAGGACGATGCCGTCGCAGCCCCGTGCCGCGCCGAAGGCACTGTCCGGGAAGGTACTGCCACTCGCCTCCAGCGCCTCGAACCCGATGACGATCTCCCGATAGTCCAGCCCGAGGCCAAAGGCGGTATCCGCCGCATTGAGCACACTCCGCGTCGCGCGCAGGATCTGCGGCCCGATACCGTCTCCCGCCATGAGTGCAAGAGTAACGGGCTGCTTCATGGGCGGCCTCCCGCGATGTTGGGATCGAAAGTCCAGCTTTCCGCTGTCATGCTTCTTTACCTCTCCCCGAAGCTAGGGCGGGTCGACGGCCACTGCAACGGTGATATACCTCTCTGGTGGCCCGAATGAACGATGATGGCGGAAGGACAATCCGAATGACCGAACCGGCAATCCTGCGACCCTCCGCCCTGCCCGAGACGGATCGCGGCAACGGCGCGCGCACCACGCGGCTGGTGACGCGCGCCTGCGGCTCTACAAGCATGATCAACGGGATCACCGCCTTCGATCCGGGGGCAGCCATCGGCCTGCACCTGCATAATTGCGAGGAAAGCGTGATGGTCCTTGAAGGCGAAGCAATCGCGGAACTCGATGGGACGCAGCACAGGCTGGGCGCGGGGGACACCACATGGATTCCCGCCAGGATGCCGCATCGGTTCCTGAACGCATCAGACACGAACCCGATGCGGATTTTCTGGACCTATGCGCGCGTCGATGCGACCCGGACGATCTTGCAAACCGGCGTGACAGGCAGCATCGACGCCGAACACCCCTGAAACCAGACGCGACATTCTCCCCAAGCAACCTCTATGCTGGACGGCCCGACAAGTGCGGGGAAGATGGACGGTTTGCCAGAAACCACTCGATGAAGGGCGGTCGTTGCCGTGACTCCGGACCGACATCATGCTCATCGGATATGCTGGTGCGTCTCGGGGCTAGCCTTGACCGCGTCTCAATTCCTTTTTCGCTGGAGCGAACCCGATCAGATCGAGCCACCGGAAATCTTTTTGCGCCACGCCGCATGTCTGTCGCCATAGAGCGCCACTAAATCCGATTCCGGCTCGACCACCATCTCGATATCGGGCTTTGCCATATGGCCCTGATCTGCGCGGCCTTCGGTGGCGATCATCGCCAACCGCGCTGCCCCGAACGCGGCTCCGACCTCGCCAGCGGCGGGTACATGCAGGGGCAGGCCGAGGACCGTGGCGACGAGCTTGAGCCAGTAGATCGAGTTGGACCCGCCCCCGACCGCGATCAGCGACTCGGGCAAAGACCCCGCCGCGCACAGGGCGTCGAGAGTATCGCGCAGACCAAAGGCCACCCCTTCCAGCACTGCGTAGGTCAGATCGTTCCGGTCGCTCCCATGCGTCAGGCCGCTGAACCCGGCGGTCAGGTGCGGGTCGTTATGCGGAGTGCGTTCACCGCTGAGATAGGGCTGGAACATTACTCGCGACGGAGGCCGCAAGGTGTCGCCAAGCGCGGCGGTCAGCGTCGGTGCAGGCTCACCGAGGATACCCGCATACCATTCCAGCGCCGCCGTCGCCGAAAGCATGACACCCATCTGATGCCATGTCTGCGGCAGGGCGTGGCAGAAGGCATGGACCGCGCTTTCGGGGCGTGGCCTGTACGATCCGTTCGCGACGAACAGCACCCCGGATGTGCCGAGCGACACGAAGCCGTCGCCCTCCTCCACCACACCCATACCCACCGCCGTCGCCGCATTATCCCCCGCACCGCCCGCGACCGGCAATCCGGCCCTGACACCCCATCGCTGTGCGAGGTCAGGACGCAGGCCACCAGAAACCTCCGTCCCCTCGACCAGCCTGGGCATCTGCGCCCGCGACAGGTCGGTCATGGCCAGAAGCGTATCCGACCAATCCCGACGGGTCATATCTAGCCATGCGGTTCCGGCGGCATCCGACATATCGCTCACATGCTCGCCCGTGAGCCAAAGGCGCAGATAATCCTTCGGCAGCAGCACCTTGGCGACCCGCTCGAAAAGCGCGGGTTCGTGCTGGCGCATCCACGCCAGCTTTGGTGCCGTGAAGCCGGGGAAGACGATATTCCCTGTGATCGCCCGCACGCGCGGGTCTGCATCGAGCGCAGACGCTTCCACATGGCTGCGTCCATCATTCCAGAGGATGGCGGGGCGCAAGACCGCGTCTGCCGCATCCAGCGCGACCGCCCCGTGCATCTGCCCTGACAGGCCGATCCCGCACAGTGCCGAAACGGCCACCGGGGCTTCCTCCCTCAGTGCGTCGATGGCGTCGGCGGTGGCCGCGATCCAGTCTGCCGGTTCCTGCTCGGACCACAGAGGGTGCGGCTGGCGCACGGTCAGGGGGCGGGTCGCTTGCGCGACGATGGCCATGTCCAGGTCGATCAGTAGCGCCTTGACACCCGAAGTGCCCAGATCGATGCCGAGATACATGCTCAGGCCCCGTCGATATATGCGGTCAGGGTCGTCGCAGTCCCATTGTCCCGAAGCTGATCCCGCCAATGCACGAAGCGTTTTGCGAACCGGGCGTCCGCACCGAGATCGCCATAGACCGCATCCATCTCCAGCCATGCCTGCGGTCGATCCTGCGCCTCCGCTGCCAGCGAGCTCAACCTGTACCACTGCGGATCGTTCGGCTCGATGGTCGCTCCACTATCCGTAACCCCCGCGCAATACCGGCACCACAACGCAGATTCGAGGGCCAACCCGTCCATCGCCGTCACCCCTGCCAGCGCATCGCGCAAGATCGGTACGATGAATTTCGGCTGACGGTTCGACCCGTCAAAACAGAGCTGTTGGATCGTGTCGGCAGTGATGGCGGGGTGCGACGGATCGAACGCATCGTCACTGTCGAGGAATACCCGCCATCGGTGATCGTCAGCGACACGATGCGGATATCGGGCTGGACCATGCGGGCGACGATGGCCAGGCCATTTGCAGGCTCCACATAATCGATCATCGAGCCGATGACCTTCGCCTCACTCGTCTCTGCCTCCTGCTCCACCAGCGTCGTCAGCCAGTCCTGCGCGGCCAACACAGCGCGACCCCGGCGCTCGGCATCGAACACACCCGCCCCGACGATGGCCCAATTTTGCGCGTCCCCTGCGGCAAACAGCCGGTCGAGATACGTCGTCTGATGGGTAAGGTGGAAATTGCCAACCCCGAAATGGAGGATACCCGCCGACAGGTCATCGCGGGCATAAACTGTGCGGCCCACGCTGTCGGGCAAGCTGTCGAGCGTGGCGGGAGAAAAGGGTATGGAGGTCATCAGCTCATCCAATTTCCGCCGTCGACATTGTAGGTCTGCGCGACGATGTAATCGGCCTCGGCGGAGGCGAGGAAGACGGCCATGCCGGTCAGGTCGTCAGCCCTCCCCATACGCCCGAAGGGCACGGCGTCACCGACCTCGCGCTTCTTCTCGCCGGGGGCCTTGTTCTCGTATTTCGCGAAGAATGCATCGACGCCCTCCCAGTGTTCGCCGTCCACCACCCCCGGCGCGATAGCATTCACATTGATGCCGTGTTCGATGAGATTCAACCCTGCCGACTGGGTCAGGCTGATGACGGCGGCTTTCGACGCGCAATAGACGGCGACCAGCGCTTCGCCCCGGCGTCCCGCCTGCGATGCCATGTTGATGATCTTGCCGCCCTGCCCCCGCTCGATCATGTGCTTTGCGACCGCCTGCATGGTGAACAGCACGCCCGAGACGTTGATCGCGAAGACCCGCTCGTAATCGGCCCGCTCGATCTCTACGAGGGGGGCGGCGGTGAAAATGGCGGCATTGTTGACGAGAATGTCGATCCCGCCGAGACGCTGCACCATATCTGCGACGCCCACATCGATGCTGTCTTGCCGCGTCACATCCATCTCGACGGCAATCGCCGCATCCCCCAGACCTTTCGCAGCGTTTCGGGCGCGCTCGATGTCGATATCGGCGATGGCGACGCTGGCTCCCTCGCGGATATAGGCCCGCGCGAAGGCCAGCCCGATCCCCCGCCCCGCGCCGGTAATCAGCGCGCGCTTACCATCGAGCCGCTTCATGCGATCCGAAGCCCTTGTGCGTCGAAACGGTGAATACGGCTTTCCTCGGGCGTCAGGTAGATCGTATCGCCGTGTTGTAACACTAAATCGCCCCCCGCCCGCACGGTGACGAGCTCGTCTCGTCCGTCGAGATTGACATAGAAGAACGTATCCGATCCCAGATGCTCCGACACGCCGACCGTTCCCTGCCACGCCCCTTCGGTAGGCCAGACGGTGATATGTTCGGGTCGGATGCCCATGGTCGTGGCCCCTCGGCTCTCGGCCTCCGCGCCCGTCATCCGCGCGGCGGCGCGGGATGCCTTGGTTGCCATGGATCGTGCTCCCGTGAAATTTCGCGCTCCCGTGGACACCCTGCATCCGGGGAGCGATTTTTGGGGTGAGTTGATGTAACCACCGCGCTTCATCTCAAGCGTCGGCGCGCTGTCGCGCATCATCTTGGTTTCATCGGTTTTCATGCCATTTCTTGTCGTTGTGAAGTGTTGGTGACAACTGTGCCAAGTTCTGCGGCGTCGGGCAAGTCGACCCCACGCCGCGTGCAGACGAGGCTTGCCGCATGGGCCGCACGGTTCGGCAAGTCGGACAGATCGTCCGCGCTGGCGGTACGCAGAAAAGCGCGGGGGTCAGGGTACGGGTAAAGGGACGCGAGGAACGCCGCCTGAAAGGCATCGCCTGCGCCTACAGGATCGACCACCGTGACCGGTTGCGGTGTCACGCACAGCACACTTCGCCCCGGACCGCCACGACCTCCGCTCCGCCATGGGTCAGGATGACCACTTCCGGTCCTGCCGATTCCCATTCTCCGATAACCTCTACGGGATCGCAGCCGGGAAAAGCGCATCAAGATCCTCATCGCTCATTTTCACCAGCGACACGCGATCTCGTCCGGTTCCACTACTTGAACGGGCATCGCTCATGGTTCTGGAACGCAACCTCGGCCTGTCACTCGATCATGTCGACCCCTCCGCACCATGGAACGGATCGCCGGAAATTATCGGCAACTGGATCGCGGATGCGGGCGCGGCCATCGTTCAGGCTGCCGTGAATGCCGCTGCCGTGATCGACTTTGCGGCCATCCGGATCGATGGAGCCATATCACTGGAGATCAAGGACAGATTGATCGACGCCACCCGCACGGCCTATCGGCAGCTCAATACGAGAGGACTGTCTCCACTGGAGGTTCTGGCAGGGACTGCCGGTCCTGACGCCCGGTCGATCTGGGCGGCGATCCTGCCCATCCTCGCCAACTACCCGCGCGATAACGATCTTCTGCTGAAACCTGCCTCCCGTTAGAGTCCACCTTCGCGGGTTTCAGATCAGAATACTGGCACGAGGCGTCGATGCCCACGCCGCAACCACCGACGTGGTGGGCACCGATATGGAGCTCAATCTGATCTATGCCTGAATCATCAAGAAACTCCAGTCAATCGGATCATCTCAGAGCCTAATACCATCAGATAATTGCGTTATTTCTCGCGTTAAGCGCATCGATTCCATTTTACACAGTAAGGGGTTGTTAGGGAAAACGCCTTCTAAGTGCCGCCAGAATTATGGAGGCACTTCATATGGTTAACAATCTTCGAACGGAATCGGGCGCTGAGGCGTCGCGTGTTGCGCTTCTTGAAAGATTCCTGACCTTTGCGGGAGTGATATTGCAGTTCCTCGCAGAGAAGCTGACTCGCCCCTTTCGAAGCGCCTGCCAACCGGTAAGGCTACAGCCTAAAGGCACTTCCGACTGTAGCGAGCGAGCGAGCGGTTCGAAACTGCAGTCGAACCGTCCGATGAAAACGCGATTCGCCAGCCTGTATGCGGCCTTTGCGCTCTCATTCGCAGGGATCCTGCATCCATCGAGCGCGCAAGCCGTCAGTGTGACGATGAGTTACAACGCGGCATTGTCGGGTGCCGGTCTCATCGTTCTGACCGATCCAACGGGTACCTTCCGAATCGATATCACCGTAGGCGGGGGATCGATCTCCATCATCGGCAATGAAGTCAGAACGTCGTTCTTCAATGATATCGACCAGCCACGCATGGACATGAATGCCAACTTCCTGATGAGCGAAGTGTTCTTCGGGAATATGGACGATATCGACGACAACGCATCGCGTGACGCTTTCGCGGCCAATGTACCCGGCACATGGGGTAATCTCTCGAATACGACCACTCCGGGCGCTGATCTCGACCCCTTTCCATTGAACGCGCCGCCTGCCGGTCAGAGTTTTGACGAACTAATCGCCAGAGGCGCGCTGAGCCCGGTTCTGCTCAACAACGATGAAAATCCCATTCAGTTCGATTTTACCGCATCCTTCTTCCCAACCACGCCCACGAACAGCTTTTCAATTCTCGTCGACGATACCGAAGGCGGCAACAACATCCTGTCGCGCTATTTCTTTGGTGAAATCGAGGTCGAGATCGACCCGAAGATCGAAGCGACGAAGACCCAAACGACGACGGGTACGGCGGTCGGCGATACCGTCACCTACACCATTGCTGTCGAGAATATCGGTGACTTCCCGGTCGAGAGCATCACCGTCAACGATATCCTGGAACAGGCCGATGGAACCCCCATTGCCCTGACCTCCGGCCCGACCTTCGTGAACAACTCGGCGGGGTCGCCCGAAGGCTCGCTCGAAATCGACGAGATATCGACCTACACGGCAAGCTATACCCTCACGCAGAATGACATCGACGCAGGCGGCGTTTGCAACTCCGCTGAATTAAATGGATTGAGTGCCGGTGATAACGTCAGCGATGTCTCCGACAATGGTAACGACGCAGACGGTAACATCGAAGACGACTGTACTGCACTTTCGATTGCCCCCGACCCCGATTGGACACTGGCCAAGGCCTCGTCCTCGACGCCGACGGCAGCGGGTCAACCCGTGGCCTATACCTTCGATCTCGCCAATACCGGCAATGTCTCCATCTCCGCGGTGAGCCTCACCGATGCCCAGTGCGATGCCACGCCTGTCCTGAACTCCGGCGATACGGACTCGGATTCCGTTCTCGATGTCGGCGAGACATGGGT
>CALHLW010000169.1 GCA_938034615.1 uncultured Neomegalonema sp.
TCGCGCTAGCCTTTGCGGAAGGGGGTGAATTCACCGAGCATTTCCATCTCTTCCCCGACCATCTCCGCTTCCTGATCCACATAACGGCGCACCGCTTCGCGGAAGGAGGGGTCGGGGATGAAATGGGCGGAGTGCATTTCCGTCGGCACGTAGCCACGCGCCAGTTTGTGCTCGCCCTGCGCCCCGGCCTCGACGGTCTTCAAGCCATGCTCGATGGCGTAGTCGATGGCGCGATAGTAGCAGAGTTCGAAATGCAGGCAGGGATGATGCTCGGTACGGCCCCAATAGCGCCCGTAAAGCGCTTCGCGCCCGATGACGTTCATGGCCCCGGCCACCCATCGGCCCTCGTTTTCGGCCATGACGAGCAGGATATCGTCGCGCAGGCGGTCCTGCGCGATCTCGAAGAATTCCCGCGTCAGATAGGGCGTCCCCCATTTCCGCGCGCCGGTATCCTGATAGAAGACCCAGAAAGCGTCCCAGTGTTCGGGGCGGATGTCGTCGCCGGTGAAAGCGTGGATCGTCACCGTCTCGTTTGCCTGTCGCCGCTCCTTTCGGATTGTCTTGCGCTTGCGAGAGGCAAGGTCGGCGAGGAAGGCGTCGAAATCGGCGTAGTTCCGGTTCTGCCAATGAAATTGCTGGCCCCGCCGCCCGAGGAATCCGGCAGCGACCAATCGTTCTTTCTCGTCCTCCAGACAGAAATTGACATGGACGGAGGACAGCCGATTCTCGACCGCGATCTGGGTCATCCCCGCGATCAAGGCACCCGAGGCAATCTCCGCATCGGCCTTCGGGTGGACCAGAATCCGTCGCCCCGTGACCGGCGTGAAGGGGATGCCGGAGAGCAGTTTGGGGTAGTAGTAGCCCCCTGCCCGCTCGAAAGCCTGCGCCCAGCCGTGGTCGAAGATGTATTCGCCGTAGGAGTTGGTCTTGGCATAGAGCGGCATGACGCCGAGGAGTGCGCCGTCGGCCTCGTTTTCGGCCATGAGATGCTTGGCGTCCCACCCCTCACTTGCGGTGGCGGAGCCGCTTTCCTCGAAGGCGCTCAGGAAGCGGTAGGTCGCGAAGGGGTCGAGGGCGCGGCCCCCATCGGCGGTTTCCGGCGCGGCGCAGGAATCCCAGCGGGCGGCATCGCATTGCGCGATCCCGTCCAGCAAGCTGATCTTGATCCGCGATTCATCGTCCAAGGCACGGCATCCCTTCAGACCTTGCAAGTGGCATCCGGGCCGGGGGATTCAAGCGATGAAGCCCTCGAAGGTGATCTGGTCACAGTGGTCGAGCGCTGCGCGGGCCGCTTCCGCCGAGCGAATCGTCCAGCAGAAGATAGGAATGCCGCGTTCTCGCGCTGCCACGACCGGTGGTCGCGTCAGGCCGGTTGCACCATAGGAGATAAAATCCGCCGCGCAGTCTTCGAGCATCGCCAGATCGGCGAGCGAGCGTCGATGGGCCGCGTCCACATGGGCGTCATGGGGATGCTCGAAATCGTAGGCGACGAGACCGCGTGCAATCTCCGGCGCGTGGGTCTTCGTGGCAAGGACCGAATACGGATTGAAAGACATGATTGCGCAGGTCTGCGGATGGCCGCTCGCCCGCACGATGTCGCAAACCCGATGCTCCAATGCGCCGTCGGTCTTGCCGAAAGCCCCGGACTGATCCTTGATTTCGATGAGGATATTGGCCCGCCCGTCGATCCGGCGCAGCACAGTTTCGAGGTCGGGAATCATCCCGCCCCCTGTCAGCGAAATCGCCCGCAGGGATTTGCTATCGCGGGCATCGATCCGGCCCGTCTCGCCGGTCAGCCGATCCATCTCGTAATCGTGAAAAACCATCGCCTCGCCATCGGCGGAGGGCTGCACGTCAAGCTCGATAGCGTATCCTCGGGCAATCGCCGCATCGAAAGCGGCAATGCCGTTCTCCGGTCGCCCATGCCCGACATCGTGCAAACCGCGATGGGCAAAGGCCCGCGACCAGAAGTCCTTGGGAAGCCTCACCCGGAGACGATCTCGAACACGGCCTCGACTTCGACCGGCACGCCGAAGGGAAGCGAGGAGACGCCGACAGCCGCTCGCGCATGGGCACCGGCCTCGCCAAGCGCCTGCGCGATCAGATCGGACGCGCCGTTGATGACCGCCGGATGCTGCTCGAAGTCGGGGGTCGCAGCGACGAAGCCGCCCAAGCGCACGCAGCGCACAACCTTCGTGAGGTCACCGTTACAGGCGGCTTTCAGCTGCGAGAGGATGTTGATGGCGCAGACCCGTGCGGCCTCGACCCCGTGCTCCAGATCGACGTCGCGCCCGAGCGCGCCGCGATGAGGACATTCGCCGTTCTCCATGGGCAATTGTCCCGAGATGAAGACCAGCAGCCCGGAGACGACATAGGGCACGTAATTCGCCGCCGGTGCCGGAGCGTCGGGCAACGTGACGCCCAGATCGGCCAGGCGTTCCTCGATCGTCTTCGCTTCCGTATCCATCATGTTCTCCCACCCCATCGGCCCATCGCCAAGCCGTTCTCCGATGATCTTAGTTTCGTCGCAATCGAAGCGCACGGAACATTTCGCCGGAGCTTAACGAATTTTTGCGGCCTGCCACATCAGAATGCACAGGTTCTTCATGGGACGGGACGTTTCAGACTTGACCTACGCTGCCAATCCAATAGCATGAAGAAAAAGCCGAAAGGGTCTGGAAATGAATAGATTTTACCTTTTTCTCCTGCCCTGTGCGCTTGCGATTCCGAGCCTTTCCGTTGCCGATGACAAGTCCGTCTCCACGGGCGAGACCCGGTTGCCCGGCCATCGAGCAGTCTATGAACTCGAATTGGGCGAAAGCCTCGATACGGCGGGCATCATGAGCGCCGAGGGCCGCTACGTCTTCGATCTGGAGGATGTCTGCGAGGGCTATACGCTGAATGAGCGCCTCGTCGTTCGCCTTGGCCGCGAAGGCGGAAATGTTCTGACCGATTACCGCCTCTCCGCCTACGAAACCGACGACGGCCATCTCTATCGCTTCTCGACGGAAACCGAATTCAACGGCACGACCGGCCAGTCCGCCTCCGGCGATCTGAGCATCGACGGCGACGTCTCCGAAGTGGATTACAAGGTCGCAGAGGATGTGAGCTTCGACGAAGAAGTGCTGCCTCCCCTCGCGCATATCCGGGCTATCGTGAATTCGGCGAAAGCGGGCGAGGACCGTTATGCGGCCACCGTCTTCGACGGCGATGTGGACAAGCCCGTCTTCTATGCCGTGACGCGAATCACTCCGGCGGAAGACCTAGAAACCCCCGAAGACATCAATGGTGCGGACCACCTCAAGGGACGCGATCACTGGCGCATCGATTCGGTCTATTTCCCCCCCGAGAGCGCGGGCGAAGCGGATAGTTCGATGCCTGAATTCCGCTTTACCGCGATCCTCTACGATAATGGTGTCGTGACCGATCTGGTCCTCGACTATCTCGATTTCTCATTGAAAGCCGAGTTGACCGAGATCGAAGTCCACGAAGGCGGTTGCTGAACCCTCTCCTCGATTGATCGACGTTTGGACTTGAGAGCCGTGCCCCGACGGGGCATGGAGGCGGGTATGGACAGTTCTAATCCTCGCCCCTCCCGCCGTTCTAACGTTGCCCCTTTCCTCGCCATGGATGTGATGGAGGCCGCGCGTGAGGCCGACGCCTCCGGCGAAAGGATCGCGCATCTGGAGGTTGGCCAACCTGGTACCCCTGCTCCGCGCCTTGCCCGCGAAGCCGCGATCCGCGCGCTACAGGACGGGGACTCGCTCGGCTATACCGTTGCGCTCGGCCTGCCCGCCTTGCGCGAGCGGCTGTCGCAAATGTACGCTGAGGTCCATGGCCTCGATGTACCGGCGGAGCGGATCGTTGTGACGACCGGGTCGTCGGCGGGGTTCTTGCTGGCTTTCCTGACCTTGTTCGATGCGGGTGCGCGGCTTGCGCTCGCGGACCCCGGCTATCCCAGCTATCGCAATATCCTCGCCTCGGTCGATATCGAGCCGGTGCGGCTGGAGGCGACATTGGCGAGTGGATATCAGCCGGACCCTGCACTGCTGGCAGACGCGAGGGGGGGCGGGCGGATTGATGGGCTGCTCTTTGCCAGCCCCGCGAATCCTACTGGCACGGCCCTGTCACGAGAGGCCATGGCGGCCCTGATTGCAGATTGCCGCGCCCATGGCACCGCCATGATCTCGGACGAAATCTATGACCGGCTCTGGTATGTCGAAAAGCCTGTCTCGGCTCTTGCGCTGACGCAGGATGCTTTCGTTATCAACAGCTTCTCGAAATATTATTGCATGACCGGCTGGCGCGTCGGCTGGATGGTGGTGCCACCCGGATTGGTGCGGACGGTCGAGCGGTTGGCCCAGAACCATTTCATCTGTCCGCCGCATATTTCTCAGGCTGCCGCCCTTGCCGCGCTGGATGCGGAGGAGGAATTGGCCGGGCATCTGGAAGTCTATCGCCGGAACCGGGCGTTGCTGCTCGATACGCTGCCCGGTCTGGGCTTTCGCGATTTTGCGCCTGCCGACGGGGCGTTCTATCTCTATGCCGATGTCGGCGCGTTGACGAATGACAGCATGGAATTCTCGCGTCGGATGCTGGCGGAGGCGAAGGTCGCGGCAGTTTCCGGCACGGATTTCGACCCGGTGCGGGGCAAGAGCACCATGCGGTTCTCGTTTGCGGGCTCCACTGAGACTGTCGAGCGCGCCGCCGGGTCGCTAACGAAATGGCTCGGATAAGGTTATCCCAATACACTCATGCTCGAGTCTGGGTTTATGGTGCGATTGCGGGAGTAGAAGCTCAGATCGATGCTGCGCCCGGTATGCTTGAGGTCGAAGGTGACCGGGTCGGCATCGTGGTCGTGGCCGTCGCGGCAGGCGAGTATGAGTGCCGCCATCATTTCTCCGGCTACGGGGGCGTTCTTGAATTGGTTGCCGCTGGTGCCAATGGCCATGAAATAGCCGGGGCGGCTCGACTTGTCGTAGATCGGAATCCAGTCATCGGACACGTCATAGAGTTCCACTACGCCGCGCGCCTGTGAGGGAACGCCCAATGTCGGCACCCGCTGGCCCGCGCGCATGACGAGCGTTGTCCACTGGTCGGTAAAGTCGCGGTCGAACTCGTCGGGATCGACCCATTGAGGCACGTCGCAATCCGGGTCTTCCGAACCGATGAGCATGAATTCGCCACGCTCAGGCCGGGTGTAGGCGCTGGTATCGCTGTCGGAGAAGACCGTCGCCTTTTCAGCGAAGCTCGGATCGGGGGGCGCAGGGACATGGGCGACTTCGTGGCGCAAAGCGCGGGTGCGGATGGTCATGTCGTGGGTGACACCCGCCATCTGGTTGATCTTGTCCGAGTGTGGCCCTGCTACGTTGACGACGATCGGAGCGCGGATGGTCTCGTTGCCATTCGCGATGACGCCCTCGATCTGTCCGTCGCCGGGTATCTCCGTCACCTGCGCCCTGAAGCGAAATTCTGCCCCTGCCGCCTCCGCCGCGCGCATCAGGTTATGGGTGGATAGCGCGGGGTCGGTCACGTAGCCGCCCGCTTCGAAGAAGACGGCCCCTGGCAGGGTCTCGCCGTTTGGCTCTCCGAACGCCGGATCATCCTGGGATTTCGGCGGGAAGTAGGATTGCGTGCTGAGCCATGGCAGCCGGTCGAGGAGGGTTTCGGCATCCCAGTCCTGATAGGGGCAGTCGATGGCGTCCATCAGTTCCATGGCGCGCTTCAGGTGGCCATTACCCGGCGTCTTCATCACCGTGCAACCGCAATTGACGTATCGCGCCAGACCGCGCTCGTCGGGAACGCCGAGAAAGGCTTCCCAGTCGTTCCAATAGAAATGGCTCTCATAGGCCAACGCACAGCCGTCGAGGGTCGAGTAGTAGGGCCGGATGATTGCGCATGATCCTGCCGTCGAGCCGTGGCCCGCTTCGGCCCCCTTGTCGAGGACGAGAACGCGCAGATTTTTGCGGGAAAGGGCCAGTGCCGTTGCGGCTCCGATGACCCCTGCACCGATGACGATGGCATCATAGTCGCTCATCCCTCCAGCCTCCGCCTGCGCCCCGTGCGGCCCTGCCGGGAAGCGGCCCCGTTTGCGGCCTCCTCGAGCAAACCGATCATCGCGTGATCCGCATTCTGCTCCGTGCGGTGCAGGGTCAGGAGGTCGCGCGCGGCTTCGGCGGCGCTTTCGGGCTCGGCCAGCCCAAACGCCCAGTCGAAGAAGATCGCCCGGTTCTCTTCGACCGAGAGACCCTCCATCGCCAGCGCATCGGCGATGAGGCCGCGTGTATCCCAGCGGGATGTCTGTTTCACCGCTCTATCCTCCGTTTTACATCGCGGAGAATGCGCGCTTCGTCGAAGATGACAAGCGCTTTGTCAGGCGGCGTCACGGGCCATGGCAGAAATGCGATGCGCCGGGATGACGAGCGTGGCGGTCGTGCCGACCCCTTCCTCGCTCTCCAGATCGAAGCGCCCCTCCATCTTGTCGACGATGCCCGATACGATGGCGAGGCCAAGACCCAAGCCCCCTTTGCCCTTCGAGTAGCTGTCTTCATGCGCCTGAGCAAACGGCATACGGACCCGCTCAAGGTTCTCGGGCGACATGCCGCACCCGGTATCGCAGACCCTGAGCACGCACGTTCCGTTGTCCATAAGGATTGCCTGAAGCCTCACCACGCCGTCAGAATCGGTAAATTTCAGCGCGTTTGTGACAAGGTTGATCAATGCCTGAGCGACGCGCGTGACGTCGGCCATGACCGCAACGTCGGGCAAGGGATGCTCGACGGTGAAGGTGACCCCGGCATTCTCTGCGTCATGCGTACAGGTCGCCAGCACCGTCTCGACCGCCTCCTCCAGCGTGAAAGGCTCTTCCTGCCATCCGAATTTGCCGGCTTCCAGCCGCGCGAGGTCGAGAATATCCTCGATATTCGTCTTGAGGAGCAGGCCACTGGAATGGATATGCTGGACGTATTCCGTGTAGCGCGGCTCGCCTACCGGGCCGAACATTTCGTTGCGCATTATATCGGAAAAGCCGAGAATGGCGTTCATCGGCGTTCTCAGCTCATGGCTGACATTCGCGAAGAAATGGCTTTTCGCACGGTTGGCTGCAATGGCAACATCGCGGGCTTCCATGGCCTCGAGACGGGAGGCCTTGAGGTCATCGTTGAGAGACGCGAGATCAGCCTCGGTCATAGCCTGTTCACGCGCCCCACGCTCCCGCATGAATGAGCCCGTGAGAACGGCCCCTGCGATCATGAGGTTGAACGTAGTATTGACCACTGCCGCGACCATGTCGCCGGGATGCCATGGCAGCGTCAGGAAATAGAGAATCGTAGTGTAGGTGCTCATCATCAAGACGGTACGAAATCTCGGGACGATGATGAGGGCGCCCACGGCCAGGATGACCCCGAGCCCGAACTGATAGTAAACCGAAGTCTCTGCCGGGGCGAAAAGAATGAGCCCGACCTGCACCGTGACACACCCACTGGCACCGAGCATAATGTCGTTTTCACGGCTGCCCGGCGTTCCGCTTGGATTAACAAAACGAAGCACGGCGAAGAGCAGAATGAGGCTAGCAACACCGCGCATCACGAGCATGGTCGGGGCTGTCGTTGCCGCAGCGTAGATATCGAGAAGGCCGAAAGCGGTAAAGCTCAGGAAACAGGCCCATAATGCCACGATGCGCATCTTATAGGTCTGGGCGTCATGAAGCATCCAGAAAGCGGCTTCCGCTTCCGGGCTTTCGAATTTCGGCAGAATCATCTTGCCCAGAACTGTCCGGGTCGATGAGGAAGGTCGTTCCGCCATATATCGATAGCCCGCTCAATCGTATTGTCACTGTACGACTAAAACAACTTTCCTAATTAATACCTACGGTCGATGCCCTGCCCGATAATGACAGCAGGATCGATCTTGTAAGGTTAAGGTGCAGATGTTATGTGCACCGCAGCGAGAGCCGCGCGTGAAGGACGACACAATCGTTCGCGGCGTTCTCGTCCCGGCAACGCCTTCATGGGCCGTTAGCCGTCTCTCGGTCCGCCAGTCGGACCAAAGCCCACGAGCGGCTTTTTCGCGCAAGTCACTTCCATTCGATACGATATCACCGTTGCGACCCCGAGGGGCGCAGTGCGGTGCACATGGAAAGTTGTCTTTTGACCCAATTTACCGATCTCGGCCTCGCCGAACCCCTGCTTCGCGCCGTTCAGGGCGAAGGCTATACGACCCCTACCCCCATTCAGGCCGCCGTCATTCCGACGGTGCTTGAGCAACGCGATGTCATCGGCATTGCCCAGACCGGCACCGGCAAGACGGCGGCCTTTGTGCTGCCGCTGCTGAGCCGTATTCACGATATGGAACTGACGCCGAAGCGCGCCGGATGTACGGCGCTTATCCTCGCGCCGACCCGTGAGCTGGCCGCGCAGATCGCGGAGAGTATCCGCGTCTATGGCAAGCACATGAAACCGGCAGTTGCCGTCGTCGTCGGCGGCGTGAAGCACAATCCGCAAATCAAGGCTATGGCGCCCGGCGTGGATGTGCTCGTCGCGACGCCCGGACGCCTGCTCGACCACATGGATACCGGGACGATCCGGCTGGACGGTACTTCCGTCATCGTGCTGGATGAAGGCGACCAGATGCTCGATCTGGGCTTCGTACCCGCGATCCGCAAGGTGATGGCCGCACTGCCGAAGAAGCGGCAGACCATGCTGTTCTCGGCCACGATGCCGAAACCTATCAGGGCCCTGGCGCAGGATTTCCTGACGAACCCTGCGGAAGTGGCCGTCTCGGCGGTGTCTAAACCTATCGACCGGATCGAGCAGCGGGTCATTCACATGACTCATGCCGAGAAGCGCGGCAAGCTTGCAGAACTGGTCGCCGATCCTGACATGGAACGCTCGATCGTTTTCACCCGCACCAAGCGCGGTGCAGATCGTGTTGCGGAAGGGTTGGTCAAGGCAGGGTTCGGAGCCGCCGCAATCCATGGCAACAAGTCGCAGAACCAGAGGGAGCGGGCGCTTCGTGATTTCAAGCAGGGGCGCACGACCATTCTGGTTGCCACCGATATCGCCGCGCGCGGGATCGATATCGACGATGTGAGCCATGTCTTCAATTTCGAGCTTCCAAACATTCCTGAATCCTATGTTCATCGCATCGGACGAACCGCGCGAGCGGGAGCCAAAGGCGTGGCTATCTCGTTCTGCGACGGGACCGAGCGGCAGTATCTGATCGATATCGAACGCCTGACGGGCATCAAGATCGCCGCAGAGGGCGAGCCGCAACCCTTCGAGAAGCCTCCCGTACCGGGTGCGAACCGGCAGCCACGCGGAGACCGGGGCAATCGCGGAAACGGGCCGCGCAAGGATGGAAAAGCGCCGTCCGCCGCTCGCAAACCCCGTCGCCGCAAGCCACGCCCGGCGACATCGGGACGGTAGCTATACGAGGCCGCGCCGGTCGAAACTCGCGCTCTTGACGAGGGTATAGACCGGCGCGCCCACACCGAGGCCCAAGTCTGCCACCGCCTCCCGCGTCACCCGCGCACGAAGACGCTGCGTACGGAGTGACACCGTGACTTCGGCAAAAGCCGTGTCGCTTTCTGCCGCGATGCTGTCGATGATACCCACAAGGATATTGCGGGTGCTGATCCCCTCGGGTGGCGTGACGGCGAGAGTTACATCACGCGCCCGGACGCGCAGACGCACCGTCTCGCCGACCGCCAACGACGGAAGCATCGGCATGACGAGCGGTTGACCCTCCAGATCGAGACGGGTGAGCCGCCAAGTTTCATCCTGTGCCGTGACCTGGGCTTCCAGCAATGCCCCGGCCTCGAAACGGCCTGTGACGGGTTGGAGGTCGATGCGCTCCAGCATCTCTGTCACCGGCCCGATCCCCCGCACGCGCCCTTCCGCGAGGACGATGACCGTCTCAGCAAGCTGGGCGATCTCTTCGACCGCATGGCTGACATAGATCGTCGGGATGCCGAAAGTTTCCGGCAGGCCACGCAGGTAGGGAAGGATATCCGCTTTGCGTTCCCGGTCGAGCGCCGAGAGCGGCTCATCGAGCAATAGAAGGCGGGGACGGGTCATGAGCGTGCGTCCGAGCGCGACCCGCTGGCGTTCGCCGCCTGACAGGGTATCGGGGCGACGATCCAAAAGCGGTTCCAGAGACAGGCGGTCGATGACGGTGCCGAGATCGATAGAGCCTGCCCAATGACGGCTGCGCCGGTCTGCATAGCGCAGATTGCCCGCGACCGTCAGATGCGCGAAGAGGCGACCGTCCTGAAAGACGGTGCCGACCGGGCGTTGGTGGGGTGGAATGAAAAGGCGCCTCGTGCTGTCGGCCCAAACATTGCCGCCGAAGCGGACATGGCCATCGGCGCGGTTTTCCAGCCCAGCAATGATCCGAAGCAGCGTACTTTTGCCGCCGCCGCTGGGGCCGAAGAGTGCGGTCGTGCCGGAAAGCGATGTGTCGATTTCCGCGTCGAGATCGAAACCATCAAAGCGGAGTCTGGCGACACAGGCGAAGGGCGTTGGCCCGCACGCCTGCGTCATGGAGTGTTCCTGCGAGAGGTCAGGCGGCGTCGGCGACCGAACCGTCGTCGCTGTCGCCGGAATTACGTTTCGTGAGGTCGGGCAATGGGATCAGCATGAAGGCTGGCATGTGGTCGCCAAGGCCGCGCGGGCCACGTCCACCACTATTGTTGCCATTACCGCGTGGTTCGCGACTGCGTGATGGTTTTTCACTCTCGCGGTCGCCACGATTTTCGCGAGCGCGCGGTTTGTCGTTCTCGCGCTCGTTACGGCTGTTGCCCCGCCGCGAGCGGCGTTCGGGTTTTCCCTCCGCCACGATTGCTTCGGGAGTGGCTTCCACCGTTGGCTCGGCCACTTCCTCCTCGCGCGGTTCGGATTTTGGGGCTTCTTCATCCCGGCGTGAATTGCGTCCACGGGTCGCGCGCCTGGATTTGCTTTTCTTCTCTTCGGTAGGTTCGACCGATGTTTCAAGGTCGGTCTGAGAGTCAGGCGTTTTCGGTTTTTCCGCGACCGCGCTGCCGATGGGGATCGGCCCGCCGAGCATCTTCTCGATGCTATCGAGATATTTCTGCTCCGGCTTTGTCGTCAGCGTGAAGGCTTTGCCGCTGCGTCCGGCGCGCCCCGTTCTGCCGATCCGGTGAACGTAATCCTCGGAATGGGTCGGCACGTCGAAATTGAAGACATGGCTGACATCGGGAATGTCCAACCCTCGTGCCGCCACGTCGGATGCGATGAGCAGCTTGACCTTACCGTTGCGGAAAGCGTCGAGAGTCTGCGTCCGAATGCGCTGGTCGAGATCGCCATGCAGGGAGGCTACATCAAGCCCATGCTTTTCCAGCGAGCGATGCAGCACGCTGATATCGCGTTTGCGGTTGCAGAAGATGATCGCGTTGGTGATCGCGTCCCCTTCGGCCTCGATGATGTCGCGCAGCACTTGGCGCTTGGCCTTCGGCAGCCCGTCCTTGCGGTCTGACGCGACGTGATGAAGACTCTGGGTGACGGTGTCGGCGGCCTTGGACTGCTGCTCTACCTCCACCCGCACGGGGTTTTGCAGGAACGTATCGGTGATCCGCTGAATCTCGGGCGGCATCGTCGCCGAGAAGAAAAGCGTCTGGCGCGTAAAGGGAGTGAGACCGAAAATTTTCTCGATATCGGGAATGAAACCCATGTCGAGCATCCGGTCGGCCTCATCGACCACCATGATATCGATGCCGTTCAGCATCAACTTGCCCCGCTCGAAATGATCGAGCAAGCGTCCTGGGGTCGCGATCAGCACGTCGACACCCCGGTCCAGCTTCTTGAGCTGGTCGGCGAAGGAGACCCCGCCGATCAGCAAAGCCATGTCCATCTTCTTGATATTTTTCGAATACGTTTCGAAATTCTCGGCGACCTGCGCCGCGAGTTCGCGCGTCGGACATAGCACCAGTGAACGCGGCATCCGGGCACGGGCGCGGCCCTTGGCCAGGCGGGTGATCATGGGAAGACTGAACGACGCGGTCTTGCCGGTTCCCGTCTGCGCGATGCCGAGGACATCGCGGCCTTCGAGAGCTGGCGGTATCGCCTGCTCTTGGATAGGGGTCGGCGACGTGTACCCGGTGGCTTTCACCGCTTCGAGGACACGGGGATCGAGAGCGAGATCGTCAAACGTCATTCAGCATTCCATACATCCTGGGTGCGCCCGATGTCATTCGGGCGACAGCGTGGCCTGAGAACCACACGGCACCGCAAAGTTCAATCGAAAAGAGTAAACACTCAGTTCCCGAATGAACTTAGACGCTGTTTCGTTCCCCAAATGACGCATCAAATCCGGCTGACAACCAACGCCTGCTCAAAGAAACCTTCGATTTCGTCGAAGTTGACAGCTCGCTCACCCGCTCCGAGTGGATCATTATAGAGCAGTGTCGCCTGCAGCTGGTTGTTCGGAAGACGCAGCCATTCGATGCCGCGCACGACGATCATATGACGGATGCCGACGGCTTCGTCATGCGGCGCGGGGCGCAGGCGGATTAGCAGCGTATCGCCTTTGCGAAGGATATCGTAGATGGTCTGAGGGTCGCGGGGCACGGAGGCCAGCTCTCGCGCCTCTCCACCGAAGCGTTCCACGAGCGTCGCGATAGCAGGAATTTCCCCGGTCCGAGCGCAAATTCCTTCGCGATCAGAACAGCATTCCTGAACATTCAAACCATGCGCGAGGGCAACGATTGCACATTGCGAGGGAGCGCGGCCCTTGTTGACCCAGCCAATCGCCTGTTGGGCGGCAGCGGCCCAGCACCAGAGCGGCTCTTCCTGCGGAATGTGCGGGATATGGTACTCGATGGCCGGGGGTGTGGAGCCGAGGTAATAAGGTTTGCCGGTCGGTGAGGTTGGAATCGAGAAAGGCTCCGCCGTCGTGACCTGCATACCCTGCGAGGGTGTTATGGTCTGAGGACGGGAGGCGACGGGCTGGCGCCGCGATGCGAGTTCGGCAACCTTCGTCCCCGAAATCGCCGTGAAGCGGCGGTTGGTCCGTGGTGGAGGAACGTCCTTGCCATAGGCCACGACCGGGGCGCGAACGGGCGCAGGAGGAAGGGCAGGAGCAG
Organism: uncultured Neomegalonema sp.; assembly: GCA_938034615.1. Taxonomy (GTDB): domain Bacteria; phylum Pseudomonadota; class Alphaproteobacteria; order Rhodobacterales; family Rhodobacteraceae; genus JAHDDY01. Next base: position 13,100 of record CALHLW010000169.1, read on the forward strand.
GCTGGACGATCGCAGCCGCTGTGTAGGCAGGTGGTGAATATGCCGGGGGCTGTACGGTCGCCGGAGCCGGAGCCGGAGCCACATCGGGCGCTGGCGCATAAGCTCTCGCCACATTCGTGACGACCGGGGGTTCCGCAGGCAGGTATCGCGGCGGCTGCGCATCATAGGCCGGAACACGCTGGAGAGCGGCGGGGGGTGCGGCATAAGACTGCACGACCTGTGGCCGCGTTGTCGTCACAGAGCCGATTGTCGCCGCCGGTAAAGGAGGAGCGTATCCGGGCACTGCTGTCGAGGGGATATAACGGGGTGATCCCGTCTGCACCGGAACGGTCCGGACATATTCAGGAGCGACATAGCCGGGTGACACGTACCCGGTCGCTGCGGGCGCAGGCGGTACATAGGCACGCGGGCCTTGCGTGCAGGCAGTTGCGGCGAAAAGGGCGAACCCTGCACAAAATCTGGAAACCGTCACGTACCCGTTCCTCCCCAAGGCAATGGTAACAAAAAATCGTCAGCGATGTCCTAGCATAGGACAGAAGCGTTAACGCAGGTCATCACATCGGCGCGACGACAAGCGACACTTTCCGCACGCAAGTGTTGCGCCAGAGTATCGCTCGTATACAAGATTGAGTCATGTACAAGACCGGGTGGGAAAGTGACGTCTTGCATATGTCGAAACCATTGCGGAGCTGAGACAATGTACGTTGCGATGAACCGTTTTCGTGTGCTGAAGGAAGCCAAGGAAGATTTCGAAACGCTCTGGCGTGAGCGCGATTCCAGTCTGGCGGAAACGCCGGGTTTCGTGGAGTTCAAGATGCTGCGGGGATCGTCGGGTGACGAATACACGATGTATATCTCGCAGTCGCGCTGGGAGAGCCAGGAGGCTTTCCGGGACTGGATGACGTCGGAAGATTTCCGGCGCGCCCATAAGGATGTCGGGAGTGCGCGGGATATGTACATCGGTCCGCCGGTCTTCGAGGGATACGAGGCGCTCGACGGGATGTAGCACCCTTGCGCCCGATGCCTTGCACGGTAAGATCACCATAATAATACAATCGGGAGGACCACCATGTTCACACGCCTGCTCGCAGGGGCCGCCGTTGCGCTGGCCATGACTGCCACGCCGCTCTTCGCCGCCGAAACGACGATGCGGATTTCGTTGCAACTGCCATTAAAAAGTCATCTGGGGCAGAATCTCGTGCTGTTCGAGAAAGAAGTCGAGGAACGCTCGAAGGGCGAAATCGACGTGGAAATCTACGATTCCGCGCAGCTCTACAAGGACAAGGAAGTTCCTGCCGCTGTCGGTTCCGGTGCCATTGAGGCCGGGGTTGCCTCGCTGACGCGCTATGTTGGCGATGTTCCGGCGGTGGATGTTTTCTATATGCCCTTCCTTCTGAACAGCGACGAGAAGGTGCGCGGCGCGGTGGCCAAAGGCTCTGACGTGCGCGGCCCTATCGACGAGGCTATTTCGGGCACCGGCTCGACGGTCCTGTGGTGGCAGGCGTATGGGGGCGCGATCCTGCTGTCGAAAGGCGGCCCGATCAAAACGCCCGCTGACATGAAGGGCAAGAAAGCCCGTGTCTTCGGCAAGACGCTGGGCGACTGGGTCACGGCGACGGGTGGAGCACCGACATTGATCTCTGGCTCCGAGCAGTATCTCGCCTATCAGCGCGGTACAGTGGATATTGGCATGACCGGCGTGTCGGGCGTGAAGTCCCGCAAGCTGTGGGAGGTCATGGATACGATTACCAAGACCAACCACGCCGACATCGAATTCATCGTGGTCGTGAATACCGAGTGGTGGGACGCCCTGCCCGAAGCGCATCGCGACATCATCTCGGAAGCTGCTGAAATCGCCGAGAAAGACGTGCGTGACCGCGTAGCCGAGATCGAAGCCGATGCCTATGCCGCCGCCGAGGAAAACGGCATGACGGTCTATACCCCGACAGAAGATGAGATCGAGGCATGGAAGAAAGCCTCGGCTTCGGTCTATGACGGCTACAAGGAAAAGTCCGGAGATTTGGGAGCGAAAATCCTGAAAGCGGCAGAAGATCTTTGATGACCCTGCTTAGGGACGTCTCGGCATGAGGGCGTTCAACGCCCTCACGATCACCCTCGCCTGGATCGCGGCGCTGCTGTTCGTGGCCTCGGGGGTGATGCTGACCTACGAAGTAATGGCGCGTTACTTTTTCATCCGCCCGACAATCTGGGCGGCTGAATTGAGCCAGATGTGCCTGATCTGGGGTTGCCTGATTGCGATGCCATGGCTGTTGTCGGCCCGGCGGCACATTGCCGTGGATGCGGTGATCCGGCTTTTCCCGGATGGCGTTCAGAGATTGATCGAAGCCCTTGCGATGATTGTTGTGGCCATCTTTTCCGCGCTCGTGACTTGGAAGGGATGGGATATCTTCTTCGATTCTTTCGAGCGGGGGCGGACGACCGGCTCGATGCTCGATCTGCCAAGCTGGGTTGCGGAGTTGGCCGTGCCAGTCGGGTTCGCGTTGCTGTTCTTGCAAGCGGTGATCGAGATTGGGCGCGCATGGAACGGGACGCAGGCGGAAACTGGCGAGGTTCTGGAGTGATCGGCGCGGCAAGGCGGGCCGGTCGAAGCGAAATGCGACTATGCTGATCGAGATCGACGACCTCTCCGTCACCTTCGGGAAGGGCCGCGATGCGGTGCAAGCCGTGCGGGGCGTTTCCTTCGCCGTAGAGGCGCGCGAATCCTTTGGTCTCGTGGGCGAGTCCGGGTCGGGGAAATCCACGATCCTGCGCGCGATCTGCGGGATGGCCCCGGTGACAGGCGGGGTGATCCGAATCGACGGCGTGCCTCTGCCGAAACGTCGCTCGAAAGTCTTCTCGCGCAGCATCCAAATGGTCTTTCAAGACCCCTATGCCTCGCTGCATCCCAAGCGCAGCGTCGATGCCACCCTCGCCGAACCCTTGGCGATCCACGGCATCAAGGGCCGTGACGAGCGGGTGATCAGCGCCATGCAGGATGTGGGCCTCGACCCCCGTTTCCGCTTTCGCTATCCGCACCAGTTATCGGGCGGGCAGCGCCAGCGCGTCGTCATCGCCCGCGCGCTGATGCTGGAGCCGGAAATCCTGCTCCTCGATGAGCCGACCTCGGCCCTCGATGCCTCGGTGCAGGCCGAAGTCCTTAATCTGCTCGCCCGTATCCGCGAAGAACGGAACCTCACCTACCTGATGGTCAGCCACGACTTGGCCGTGATCGACCATATGTGCGACCGCCTCGCCGTGATGAAGGACGGACAGGTCGTGGAGCAACTCGATCGTGCCGCACTGGCCGGGGGCGGGGCGCAGGAAGACTATACGAAGGCCTTGTTCCGGGCGAGCGAGCATGAAGTTCGGGCCACTGTACCCTAACACGAAGGATCGACGGATGCCTCAGATATCACTGGACGAGATCGAAACGGCGACCCGCACGGCGCTGGAGCGGCATGGAGCCGCGTCGTGGATCGCGGCGGACGTTGCCCGCGCGGTTCGCAAGGCCGAGGCGGTGGGGAATCGTATCTGCGGTCTCTACTATCTCGAAAGCTATTGCACTCAACTGACCAGCGGGCGGGTGAAGGGCGATGCGGAGCCGGTCGTCACGCGCCCGCGCCCCGGTGCCGTACATGTCGATGCCGCGCTCGGCTTCGCGCAACCGGCCTTCAACCGTGCTCTGCCTATGGCGGTCGAGGCAGCGCAGGAATGCGGCGTGGCGAGCCTTGCGGTCGGCCATGCCCATACCTGCACTTCGCTGGGATATTTCACGGAACAGATCGCCCAAGAGGGGCTGATCGGGTTGGGCATGACCAACGCCTCGCCCATTGTTGCTCCGCCGGGGGGCAAGACGCGGGTGCTCGGCACCAATCCCATCGCGTTCTCGGTGCCCGACGGCAAGGGCGGGATGGCGATGCAATTCGACCAGTCAACCACGACAGTGGCGCTGGGCAAGATCACGATGGCAAAAGCGGCGGGCGAGCGCATCCCCGAAGGCTGGGCCGTCGATGCCGACGGCAACCCCACGACCGACCCGGAGGCCGCGCTCAAGGGATCGCTGGTCAGCATGGGCGGCTACAAGGGCTGGGGCTTCGGGCTGATGGCCGAATTACTGGCGGCGGGCCTGACCGGCGGCGTGGTCAGTCGCAATGTCAAACCCCTGAAAGCCCCCGAAGGACAGCCCCACGATCTGGGGCAATATTACCTGCTCATGGACCCGGATGTCTCGGGCGTCTTCTTCGAGCGCCTCGCTCAGGTCGAAGCCGGTGTCGCGCTGGACGAGGGCGCGCGGATACCTGGACAGGGCAAGCAGGAGAGCGACCCCGTAACGCTGGAAGAGGCAGTCTGGAACCAGACCCTCGCACTGGCGGGCTCCCCTACTTGACGCCGGATACGCAGCAGGAGTTGATCTTTGGCTCCGGCACGCCGTTCTTCAGATAACAGATCGGTTTCAAATCCTGCATTCCCGGTTTTACGTAGGTCCAGGACTGACATGCCTCTTCGCTCAGGCACATACTCCGGCAGATATTCGGCTCGGCGATTTCGAGGAGGGTCCTCCTGAAATCCTGCCCGGCCCTATCCGTGTCGACTTCGAGATTGTCGAGATCGGATTTGATACCGGAGATACAACATTTCACGTTCCTGCGAACTTCCGTGCGTTGGGCCGAAACGGCGTTCTTGAGATAGCAGATCGCCTTGCCCTCTTCGCCCGGCACCCGATGGGGCGCGTGACCGGGCCGAACATAGGTCCATGCCTTGCAACCGGAATCCCGCTGACAGGAATCCTGACAAATCTTGTATTCGGGAATATCGAGGACCGTCCGCTGGTAGTCGTTTCCCTGAATATCGATATCGAACATCGCCCCTTCGTGTTCGGGGCGCGTTCCTGACGCGGTGCCAAGA
>CALHLW010000170.1 GCA_938034615.1 uncultured Neomegalonema sp.
GCGGGGGCGGCGCGGGCGACTGTGGCAAAGCTGCCGAGGCCCATCATCGCTTCGCCGTCGCCGGTCACGACGATCACGCGGCGGTCGGGCTGGGCGAGGGCAAGGCCGAGGCCCATCGAGACGGCTCCGCCCATCGCGCCCCATAGGTAATAGTTGTGGTCATGATCGCCGATAGTGGAAACGTCGTAGGTCGTGCCGCCCAAACCCGTAACGACGAGGGCATTGGCCCGGTCCGCGAGCAGGCGGGCGACGGTGGCGCGGCGGTCGAGGGCGCTCATCCGTCATCTCCCTTGCCGAAGTTCTTCACGCCGATCAGGCGTTGGGCAATCAGGACGGCGAGCGGCGAGCCACCCTCGAAGACGGTGGTGACGGCGGCACGCAGCACTGGCTCGACATCGCCCGCCGTCTCGATGCGCTGGACGGGGATGCCCATGTTCTCGAAGGAGGAGGCGGTGGCGGCGCTCATGGGCACCTGCCACGGGTTGAACTCTCCCCACTCGCCGCGCATGGCAACGAGCGTGAGAAAGGGGAAGCGCCCCATGGCGATGAGGGAGAGCATGTTGACGCAATTGCCGACGCCGCTCGATTGCATCAGCAGGGCGGAGCGTGTGCCGCCGAGCCATGCTCCGGCGCAGAGGGCCACGCCCTCCTCCTCGGTGGTCAGCGAGATGCCCTGCATGGCGGGGTCGGCGGCGATGAGGTTCAACAGCGCCGCATGGCCGCCATCGGGGACGAACGGCACCTGCCGCACGTTAGCTTCGCGCAGGACGCGGTGGATGGTGGCGGGCCAGTTGGATGCGTCTGTCATGGGGTGACGGTGCCGGATGCCGCAGGCCTTGGCAAGACGGCTATTTCGCGCCAGATTGACGATCAGGAAACCCGGAGGCACCGATGGCCGATTCACCCGATCTGACCGTGACATTGAGCGGCGACCTGAAAGATTTCGTACTGAGCGAAACGAATAATGGCAGCTATGCAAATGCGGATGAATACGTTCGCGATCTGATCCGTCGCCGCCGCGAGGCATCCGAGCATTGGTCATTCGAAGAGACGAAAGCCGAATTACAACGGGCTTTCTCGGCCCCGAGGGAGCGGTACTCGACCGTGACGGCTGCCGATATCTTCGCCAGCTACAAACCCGAATGAATACCTATGAGCTTCTCGATACGGCAACGATTAGCCTGAAGGAAATCTACCGATACACCTACGATGAGTGGGGTAAAGATCAGGCACAGCGCTATATCGATGGCCTGTTCGATTGCTTCGACCGGATTGCACGCGAGACGCAGCGAAGTCGGCCTATTCCGGCGGAGTACGGCATCACAGGTCGCTTCTGTCGCTATGAACAGCACTTCGTCTACTGGTATGACTTGCCTGATGGGGTCGTTGCGATTGCGAGCATCTTGCATGTCCGCATGGACCTCGCCGCCCGCCTGGAGGAGGACTTCCAACAATGACCATCAAATCCGACCACGCTTTCCGGGCGACTTCGAATTACGGGCGCTCGACCGAAATGACCTATGGCGGGGCGCTCAGTTTTTTGCGGCGACGGTATTCGCGCGATCTGAACGGGGTGGATGTGGCGGTTACGGGCATCCCGTATGATGCGTCGGTGACGAACAGGCCGGGGTGTCGGCTGGGGCCGCAGGCGATCCGGGCGGCGTCGGTGCAACTGGCGGAACTGAAGGCGTTCCCGTGGGGGTTCGATCCGTTCGAGACACTGGCGGTGGTCGATTACGGCGATTGCTTCATCGACCCGCATCATCCGGCGACTGTACCGCAGAGCATCGAGGATCATGCAGCGGAGATCATCGCGGGCGGGACGAAACTGCTCTCCCTCGGGGGGGATCATTTCGTCGCCTATCCGCTTATCAAAGCCCATGCGGCAAAATACGGGCCGGTGGCGCTGGTGCAGGTGGATGCCCATTGCGACACGTGGCCGGACGATCCGGGGCGGCTGGACCATGGCACGATGTTCGGGCGTGGGGTGGCCGAAGGGATCATCGACGTGGAGCGGTCGGTACAGGTGGGGCTGCGCACCTATAACGACAGCGATCACGGGTTCGAGATTCTGACGGCTCCATGGGTGCATCGCAACGGGATTGATGCGGTGCTGGATGTCGTACGGGAGCGTGTGGGGGATGCGCCGTGCTATCTATCCTTCGATATCGACGGACTGGACCCGGCCTTTGCGCCGGGGACGGGGACGCCGGTGCCAGGGGGCCTCGCAAGCTGGCAGGCGCTGGAACTGGTGCGGGGATTGGGCAATCTGGACCTGATCGGCATGGATATCGTGGAGGTCTCGCCGCCCTATGACCATGCGGAGATCACGGCGCTGGCGGCGGCGCATGTTGCGCATGACTGGCTGTGCCTGCTGGCGCAGAAGAAGGGCGCGGCGTCCGCGACGGTCGGGCGCATCTGACCTATCTCGGGACTCCCGATTACATCCAACCGACTCAAATGACTCAAAGAAACCGTCATAAGCCATAACAAGCATTGAAAAAAATTGCTTTCAAGTGTCGCAAAGGCTTGGAGGTCGCACGTAAATAGTCTACGGTATGCCGAACACGCAACGACGTGTTGGATTGAGACAGGAGAGCACGAGCATGAAAAACGCAGCGAGCGGCCTCATTGCCGCAGCTGTCGCCGTCGTCGTCGCGAGTACGGCATCGGCACAGTCGACGGGTTCCTATCAGTACCAGGTTCCCTCCTACCAAGGTCAGACGCAGACCCAGACCTATCAGGTTCCTTCGTTCCAGCAGAGCCAGAACTATCAGGCTCCCGGCTACCAGACGCCGCAGGGTCAGACGACCTATGGGACGCAGGGCAGCGTGACCTATGGCGCGCCGAGCACGCAGGAAGGGTCCGTCACTTATGGTACTCTGCCTAACACGGGCACGACCACCTACGGCGGTACGACGGCCTATGGTCAGGGTTATCCGGTGCCGCAGCCTTACTTCCCCGGCGTTCCAACGCAGGTGAATCCCGGCTACCCGGCACCGCCTGTGACGACCCCCGGTTATCCGGCCCCGCCGCCCGTCGCTAATCCAAACCCGGCTCCACGTCGCGGTGAGGTTGCCGATACTGATGCCTGGACCTTTGCCGTCGCGCGCTACTACCCCGCGATCAAGGCTTGCCTGCGCAATACGCAGGTCACAAACCCCGTCATCGCGAATGTGCAGGAGCGCCGCAATGCGACGGTCATGCTGATCGGTCAGGGCGGCACCGCCGAATACTCGGTCTGCCGCACCGGCCTGAACGGCACGCGCGTGCGTCCGGGCAAATCCGAGCGCGGTCTTCCGCCCGCCTTCTACGCCCCGAACGGATCAAGCTTCACGATCACGCCGGATCGTCCCTTCCAGCCCGTCGTGGATACCGGCCAGCGTCTGCTCGGCTGGATCGTGCGGACGCAGCCTGTCCGTCTCGACGCTTATGGTGGCGGTCGTTTCGATGGCCAGTTCATCAAGCCCGTCACGGTGAACCCCGACGCGCAATAAGCGTTGTCCGGTCTGCTATGTGAGATATGAAAAGCCCCGGCCCTGTGCCGGGGCTTTTTGCGTGGAGTGTTCTCCACTTTTATCATCCCCGTGCAGAGCGGGGGTCGTTCCCCCATGGGGGCGATGTACTCAGTAGTCAGAGTTCGCTCTTTCGAGGGAATGACAAGAAGAAAATCAGGAGGAGTTCTCTCGCCAGCTCTTTTGCTTGCGGTAGATCGTGGCAGGAGAGACGCCGAGAAAGACAGCGGCTTTGCGAACGTCGCCGCCGCATTGGGCCACGGCGCTTTCGATGGCATCGCGTTCGACGTCGTCGAGAGGGCGGATTGCTGCCGCGAGGGCGTTCAGATCGTTGGGGTCCGGCGGAGCGCCAGCCGCCGGCTGGGTTGATCGGGCTTGATCCTGTGGAGCAGCAGGAGCGGCACGCGGCGCGCTCTGCTGGCCTGCCGCATGGCCGATGGGTGCGCGCAGCATGGCGGCGGTGACTTCCGTGCCTTCGCCGAAAACGACGGCGTGGCGAATGATATTCTGAAGCTGTCGCACATTGCCGGGCCAGTTATAGGCGAGCAGCGCCTCTCGAGCACCAGATGAGAAACTTGCAAGCTCCTTGCCTTCCTCGGCGGCATATTCGCGCAGGAAGCCATCCGCGATGCGCATGACATCCTCGTCGCGGGCGCGCAGGGCAGGCATCTCGATGGGGATGACGTGGAGGCGGTAATAGAGGTCTTCGCGGAACCGGCCCGCCGTCACTTCTTCGAGCGGATCGCGGTTGGTCGCGCAAATGAAGCGGGTATCGACCGTGACCGTCTCCGGCTTGCCGACGGGGTTGAAACTGCCGGTCTGGATAAAACGCAACAATTTGGTTTGCAGATGCGGTGACATCTCGCAGATTTCATCGAGGAAAAGCGTGCCGCCATGGGCAAGCTGGGCCGCGCCAGTCTTGTCGGAGGTCGCGCCCGTGAACGCGCCCTTCACATGGCCGAAAATCTCACTTTCCATCAGGTCGCCTGGAATGGCGGCACAGTTTAGAGGGACGAAGTTCTTGGCCTTGCGGGCGCTGGTTTCGTGAATCGCATTGGCGCAGACTTCCTTGCCGGTGCCGCTCTCACCCGTGATGAAAACGGTGGCGTTGGAGGTGGACGCGCTGCGGATCAGGCGGTAGACGGCCTGCATCGGCACACTGTCGCCGATGAATCCGGCGAAGTTGCGCTCGCCCTGCTCGGCCACCGCTTTCGGGCTCGCTTTCACGGGGGTTTCTGCTGGGGCAGCGGCGGGACGCACGGCGGCCTTGAGGAACCGGCTCTGGTCGAGATGGGTGCGGATCGAGTGGATCAGGCGGTCTTCGGTGAAGGGCTTCATCAGAAAATCGACCGCCCCGGCACGCATCGCCTCGACGGCGACCCCGACCGAGCCTTGCGCTGTGATGACGATGACCGGCAGGTCGATGCCGGTCTCGCGCATCCAGGTCATGATATCCTCACCCGGAATGTCGGGCAGGCGCAGATCGAGGAGGACGAGGTCGTGTTCGCCCGCTTTCAGCGCCTCCTTGGCCGCGCCACCGGTCTCGACATGATCGACTGCATATTCCTCACCACGCAGGAACCCCTTGTACGTGCGGGCGAGCGCGGGCGTATCTTCCACGAGGAGAACGGTGCAATTTGCGAGCGACTCGGAGGGGGCGATGGCATCCATGGCGCGGATACTAGCGCCGCGTTTGTCGCAATGTAAGACGCATTATGCAACGAACGCAAAAAAGGTACCGGTTGCGAACCTTATTTCTTCTTGCCACCGACCGGTTGCCCGATGGCGTCGTGATCGACGAGGCCCCATGCCAGTCCGGCATTGCGGTAGATGCGCTTTCCGAGGCGTGGATAGTCGCCCACGTCATGCGCGAGCCGCTCGCCCACGACGATGCAACGCAGGGTTTCCGTTCCGGTGTTGCGTATCGAATGGGCCAGCCCGCCCTTGCGATAGCCTATGAAGTCCCCCGGCCCGACCTCATGCGATTCGTCGCCGACGATCGCGGTGGCATGACCCGAGAGAATGTAGACGCATTCGTCCTCGTGGTGATGGACATGATGCTCGGTGGTCTCGTGGCCCGGTTCGACCTCGATGATATGAAAGCCAAAGCCGGTGATGCCGGTCAGGTCGCCCAGAGACTTGTTGATCCGCTCGGCATTGGCGTTGAGGAAATGGGCCTTGTGCAGACCCTCCATCGCCAGGATTTCCGTGGCCGGAACGATGTAACGCTCGTCGGACATGCCGCCGCTCCTTCTGGGTTGAGTGCCCATACCGTATCCGGTCGGGGATGACAGCAGCGAGGCGGCTCCTACTCCGCCGCTTCGCGTTTGGCCATCTCTGCCTCGGCCTCGGCGACCGCGCCCCATGGCGGAGTTACGAGGCCGGCGGAGATCACGAGTTTGGCGGCATCTTCCACGCTCATGTCGAGGATCACCACGTCTTCGGCGGGCAGGAAGAGGAGGAAACCGGAGGTCGGGTTCGGTGTAGTGGGCAGGAAGACGCTCATCATCTCTGCCGAGCCGGAACGGGCCAGCACTTCGCCGGACGTATCGGTCGAAACGAAGGCGAGCGCCCAGATGCCCTGTCGGGGGTACTGGATCATGCAGACGTGCTCGAAACTGTCCTTGCCCCCTTGAGCGAAGATCGTCTCCACGATCTGTTTGAGGGTGTTGTAGATCGAGCGCACCACAGGCATCCGGTCGACGAGGCGCTCGCCCATGCGGAAAAGCTGTCGTCCGAAAAGGCCCTTCGTCAGCGCGCCGAGGCCCGCCACGATGAAGAAGAAAACAACCACCCCGAGGCCGGGCAGCGAGATCGGCAGGTATTCTTCCAGCTTGTAGACAACCGGCACCAGTGGCAGGACGCGGGCATCGACGAATTCGGCGAAGGTCCAAAGGAGATAGATCGTAATCGAAATCGGCGCGAAGACGACGAAGCCGGTGAGGAAGTTGGAGCGCAGGTTTACCCACGGGCTCTGCTTCTTCGCCGGTTCGAGAAAGGTAACTGTACGCCCCTCGGTCTTATCGGAATCGTCTTTACTCATGTCCGCCACTCATACGTCATCCGAAACGCGCACTGCAATGCAGCATATCTTTGCCGCAGGGGAACGGATAATTGGTAAATAACGTGTCCGGCATTTCCCGATTTTCTTTCCGCCCCAAGCCTCAATAGCCGCTTTTGCGATCCACCACATGAACAAAAGGGTCTCCGCGTTCGAATCGTTCCACCTGCTCCACGATCGTCCGCGCGGCAGTCTCCGGACGGGTGATACTGGCAATATGCGGGCTGATGGTGACGGAAGGGTGGCTCCAATAAGGATGATCCGTGGGCAGAGGTTCGGTGCGGAAGACATCGAGGGTCGCGCTGCCCAACTGCCCGCTATCGAGCGCGGCGAGCAGGGCATCATCGTCGATCATCGGGCCACGCGCGACGTTGATGATGTGTGCTCCGGGTTTCATGCGGGCGATGCGCGCGGCGTCGATCAGGTTTTCGGTCTCGGGCGTCAGGGGGGCGAGCAGGACGAGGATCTCCGATTCGGTCAGTAGCGTGTCGAACCCGCCCGGTCCGTGCAGGCATCGCACGCCGTCGATCTGCTTGGGCGACCGGCTCCAGCCGGAGACATCGAAGCGCAAGAAGGCCAGCTTTTCAGTCGCATCGCGCCCCAGCACGCCGAGACCGATGATCCCGACCTTGCGTTCGGTGGAGAGCGGCGGGTTGTCATCCGACCAAGCCTTGCGCGCCTGATTCTCGCGGTGGCCGTCGATGCCCAGGTGCAAGCGAAGGACATGGCCCGTGACGTAATCGGTCATGCCGATGGTCAACCCCGGCTCGACCATGCGGCACAGCGTCGTCTGTGGCGGAAGAGTATGGTTGGCGAGGATCGCCTCGACCCCGGCCCAGAGGTTCTGGATCGCGGCCACCCCGGCATAGGGCGCGAGGTCTTCGAGCGGGCCGCTCGCCTCATAGACCAGAATATCCACGCTGTCCGGGTCGGTGCCCGCGATATCGAGGGTGAAATCGAGGTCAGGCTTCAGGGTAAGCACCCGATCTCGCCATGCCTGACCCTCTTCAGGGTCTCCCGCATACAACACCCGCGTCATCATTCTCTCCCGGCCACAGTCTTGCCAAACCAACGGTGTCTGCACTACCCGACTGAGACGCTGAACGAAACAGCTTCTACCAGAGTGATCAGCGATCACTCTAGACGACGGAGATGGTCCGTTATTGCGTACAAAGTCCTTTGCGGACGTGGCGCAGGCGAACTGTTCACGTTATGCAGGACTGCACATGCGGCGCGGGGGGCGTCGTTCGCGAAGAAGGTCGAAAAGGAAGATCTTATGCTAAGAACTACCACTGCCAGCCTGCTCGCGCTGGCCACCGCCACCCTCCCCGTTCAGGCGCAGACCGTACTCTATGGGGAGCCAACGCCGCCCCCTTCCATTTTTCCGCAGCCGCAGCCGCAGCCGTTTTTCCAGAATCAGCAGCAGAGTCAGCCGCTGGCGACGCAGCCGCTTTATTACGAATCGGTTCCGGCTGTGCAGCCGCCGCCTCCAACCGTCTATCAACCCGATCAGGATGTTCGCCGGTTCCGCCCGGTCCCGCCGCAGGGAACGCAGCAATTCGCGCCACAGCCCGAGCCGCAACGTATCGTGCCGACCCGTCCGATCGCCCCGGTCGAGCGCTACCTTCCGCCTCAACCCGAACAGGTTTTTCCCGGCGAGAATGTCTACACCCCGCCTGCGCAGCCTCCTGCTCCACCCCAGCAATTCCGCAACCCCGAGCCTGCCGCGCCGCCGCCGATGATCGCGCGCCCGGAGCCGCGTGTCGCGCCCCCCTACACTGCCCCGAGAGAGGCCATACGGGCGACGATCCCCGACCCCATGAGACCGGAGGTCACAGAATCCGAAGCGCTGCGCGATTTCTCCACCGAGCTTGCGCGCATCGTCGCGCTGGGCGAGCGGTATCGGGCCGCCAGCCCCGGTTTCCTCGAAGATCTGAAAACCTTGGCCGGAAAGTACAGCGACATGCCCGTGCGGATGGACGAGCCGCCCGCTGCGGCCCCGGCCCCGCCCCCGGCGCGACAGGCCGATTTCGTTGGCCCGCCACCACCCGCCTCCATGGCGAACTCGCCGCTTGCAAGGCCTCCTGCGCCGACGCCGGCGCCTGAAATGGCGATGATGGACGAGCCGGCAGCGCCCTCCGTCGCGATGATCGAGCGCGATCCGGCAATCGCGCTGACCCCGGCACCCGAGCCGGTGGAACTGCCCCAAGCCCTGCCCCCAACGACGTCGGCAGTCGTCTATCTGCGTGATGATTTCTCGGATGGCGAATATCTGTCGAACCCGGCCTGGAACGTGCGTCAGGGCCAGTTCACCATCGATCCCGCCTATGGATTACGCCCATTCTCACCCGAATCGACCGCCCCCGCGCAGCAGGTCACGCCGCAAGCGCTGCTCCAGTATCTGATCGGCGATGGAAAACCCGATACGCCCGAGCCAACCGGCGATAGCGGGGCCTCGCTCATCGAAGCTGCGACCGATATCGGCAATGCCTTCTCGCTGGTCGCGACGATCACCGACCATGGCGGCGAGGGTGCAGCGCATTTCATCATGCATCAGGGCGGGGCGAACTGGCTCGGCTATCGGCTGGAACTTCGCGCAGGGCCGAGGCCCCTCGTGGTGCTCGCCCGTCGCGGATCGAGCGGATACAAGGACATCATGAAGGTCGAGGCCCCCGGCTTCACCTCCGACAAGCCGCACCAGCTTCGTTGGGCACGGCTGAACGATGGCCAGATGTTTGTGCTGATCGACGGTCGCCCGATCATCACCGCCCGCGATACGGTGTTCCGCCAGGGCTGGAAAGGCTTCGCCTATTTCGCCGCCGATGCCGACATCTCCATGCGCAACATCCGCATCGCAGAGCCGGTGGAGCGGTAGGGCGGGTAACGCCCCTCTGAATGCCGCCGTATTGGACCGAAATCCCTGGGAGCCAATGCGGCGCGCACGGCGCGTCAATGGCTGCACTGGTCGTCACCTGAGCGGGCTTTTTTGTCGACACAATGGAACGATTCAGCGCCGCGGCGTTTAATCGACTGTAATGATGCCCGAGAGGAAGACCCCATGGCGACGACGAATTCCCCGACCAAGGCCAGCGACAAGACAGATGATGCTGACCTCAAAGAGCTGAAGGAACAATACGATATCCTGAAGACCGAAATGAAAGCGATGACCGACATGCTGGGAACGACCGCAAAAACCCGCGTCGAAGACGTCAAGGGCAAAGCCAGTGATGTGAAGGATGACGCCATCGCCCGTATGGAGTTGATGGGTAATGAAGCCCGCGCGCGGATCGACGGATATCAAACCGAAGCAGAGCGTGCCGTCGTGGCCAATCCGATGATGGCGCTTGCCGTCTCCGCCGGGATCGGGTTTCTGATCGGTGCTTTGACCCGCCGATGAATATCGTACCGCTCGCTCTCGCATTTCTCGACGAGAAGATGCGAGACCAGCTTACGGGCGCAAAGACGACTGCGAAATCACTCGCTATCGTCGGCGTGTTCGCGGCGGTCTCGGCGGCGTTCTTTGTCATCGCCCTGACCATCGTGCTCGCCAGCCGCGTCGGGATTGTCGGGGCGTGCCTCATCATGGGCGCGATATTCGGCCTTCTCGCGGTGGCGATCTATTTTCGGTACAGCCGGAAGAAACAGGTCAAGCAAGCGGTGCAGGCTGAGCGCGCGGCGATTGCGTCCTCTGCCAATGCAACAGGCGGTGCCGGGCTGGCGCTCTTGTTGGAGGCTTTCCTGCGCGGTTTTATGAAGAAGTAGTCAGAGCAGCGCGCCTATCCCGCACTTCGCTGCGGAGCAGGAAATACGAGACCATCGGCTCATTGATATCAGACAGTTTCCGGCGGCAGCAGGGGGATATTGACGCCCATCGCATCGGCTTCATCGGGCAAGTAGGGTAGCAAGAACCCCCGTCGCTGCGCGACAGGCTTGCCCGCATTGGCCCAAGCGGTCTTTCGCCAAAGATCGAAAGTATCAATCATTGGAGTCTCTGCTGCTTCAGCGTCGATCCAGTCAGTTGCGAGGCGACGGCGGAGCGTTCCGGCGGACGGCCCTTTCCAAAGCAATCCCAATTCGGAATCCCATCTTAGGCTGCGCCCATTCATGTTCGCCGACCCGATGATGCCCCATTCATCGTCGGCGACCGCGACCTTGGCATGGACATAGATGATCGCTGCGCCGTTTACCGCCGCGCGGCCCGCGTCCTTTACGCTCTCGCGTTTGGCCGGACAGACGAACAGGGCGCGGGGACCGAATGCCTCGCGGACAATGTCGATGCAATCGGCCTGCAACCGCTCACCATAGCGGGAGTCGAGACCGTTCTTGTCATCAAAGGCGATTTCTTCGGGGGCAGCCGGCAGCAGCATGATGAGGCGCAGGTCAGCGCATTGACCCGCGCGCTCCGCCAAGGCTTCGGCGAGCGGCTTGTGCCGGAAGAACTGCGTCTCGATGTAGAGCAGGGTATGGGCATCGCGGACCAGCCCCAGATGCGCTGCCTCCAGCCCGTTATTGACGGTCGTGGGGCGCATCCGAAAACTGTAGCGCCCCTTCTTCTTGTTCCGCGACACGGTACACACGACCTGCATGGGCACATCGCCGGTTGCGCCCTCCTGCGAAGGGGGCAGGTCAAGCGGGGAAAGTGCCGGATCGATATGGCCGAGGAGGCGGGGGGATTGCACCTGCGCCCGGATCATGCTTTGGCGCGCCGCCACGTAATCCATGTTCCAGACGCCCGCAATGTGCTGCGCGACATAGGCGACGGCGGGGCCGGTAACGCTGAGACTGACATCATGCCACGTATCGACCGACCTGCGATCATGGCTCGGGTCGTCGTAGCGACGCTCGTTGACGTCGAGGCCCCCAAGTATGGCCGTCTCATCGTCGAAGACCGCAAGTTTGTGGTGGTGGGTTACGGGATGGATGCGGGGCAACATGATTTTGGGTCGCCACTGAATCTTTCCGGTGGAGGAAGAGAGCCGGAAATAACGGTGATAACCGCGCGTGAACTCGAAGGTTTCCGAGCGGGTCTCGGGGTCCATGGCGTTCAGCTTGTTACGCTTCGCATGGATGCGTGCATAGACCGCTGGTGCGAGGAGCATACGGACGTAGCGGCTCGCGCGACCCTCATGCAGCGCAGGACAGATTTGCATGTCCCATGGGTTTACCGACGCCGCCTGCCTATCGAAAAGAGTGACGAGGCTGCGCCACGTCATTTCATGCAGCGTGTCGCCGACCACAGGGTCGAAATCGGTAAGGAGCAGGCGAAAGCTGATGCCGCGCTCCAGCTTGTAGGCCAGCAGATCGGACCATGTCTTCAGGCCAAGCTCGCGGCTTTCCGGCAGGTAGAGCGGTGTGTCAGGATCGAAAATGCGGAACGCGAACCAGATGCGTTCACGGGCATCGAGCGTCAGCCTCTCCAATTTCGGATAGGCCGCGCTCGCCTCGATCAGGACATCGGGTTCCGGCCCGTAGACGACCGGAGACTGCATCGAGAGCGGATCATGGCCTGATGTCGCGGCGTTCAGGAAAGCCATGCTCCGCCTCTCGTATACCGATCAGTATGTCTTGGCTTTAACGTCCTGAGCCGTGTTCGAAAGGACGGTTCCGCCCGCCGACACATCCTCACCGACACCCGCCACGGTATTACAGCCAGCGAGAGCCATCAATGTTGCAAATCCGGCTACGATAATCGTTCTGGTCATTTCAAAGCTCCTGTCATGTCGCTGCGAAAGTCCTCATCGAGGATGCAGCACGACCTTTGAAACAGGTGGCACCTTGAATGGTTCCATTTTTTTATCGTCGTCCGTCTTAAAACAGCCCCCCGAGCAGGAGCGCCCCTACCACCAGCAACCCTGCCTCGCGGTTCGCGCGGAAGAGGCGCAGGCAAACCGTGCCGTCATCGGGATCGAGGGTGCGGACCTGCCATACCAGATGGGCCGCGAAGCCTGCGAGCAGAAGCGCCGTCCACCCCATCCCGGCGGAGATCATCGCGATCCCGACAAGGATAACGGCCCCTGCGTAGAATCCGGCGATCCATTCGCGGGTGCGCGCGCCGAAGCGGAGCGCGGTCGATTTCACACCGATCAGGGCGTCGTCTTCCTTGTCCTGACAGGCGTAGATCGTGTCGTAGCCAATGGTCCAGCAGATGCCGCCGAGATAGAGCCAGAGAGCGGGCCAGCCGAGGCTGCCGGTCTGCGCCGCCCAGCCGACCAGCGCGCCCCAGTTGAAGGCGAAGCCAAGGAAAAGCTGCGGCCAATAGGTGATGCGCTTCATAAACGGATAGATGCCCACGAAGGCGAGCGAGCCGAAGGCCACGGCAATCGCCGCCCCGTTCATGGTCAGGAGGACGGCAAGGCCGACGAGGCAGAGCGCGAGCATACAGATGACCGCCTGCCGCACGGTGATCGCGCCCGAGGGGATGGGCCGCGAGCGGGTCCGCTCGACCTGTGCGTCGATATCGCGGTCCACGATGTCATTGAGGCAGCACCCCGCCCCGCGCATCGCCATGGCGCCGATCCAGAAGGCGATGGCCAGCCACAGGTCATAGAGGCGAAATCCGTTCACTGCTCCGGCCAGCGCAAGCCCCCACCAGCAGGGCAGGAGCAGCAGCCACCACCCGATAGGGCGATCCGCGCGCATCATCCGCAGATAGGGCCGCCACGCCTCGGGCGCGCGGGTATCGACCCAGCTTCCCCGGACGGCGTCGGCAACAGTGGTATCGGATACGGTCATCACACTTTCCCTCGTTCCGTTCCCGGTGCATAAGAATACCATGAACGAAACGGAACCGAAAATCCGGCTCTATATCGACGCACCCTTGCGGGAGGGGGCGGAAATCGGGCTGGACCGGGGGCAGTCGAATTATCTCGTCAATGTCATGCGGCTGGAGGCCGGGGCAGTGATTGCCGTGTTCAACGGGCGCGACGGGGAGTGGCGGGCGGAACTGACCGACGCCCATCGCAAGGCTGCGACCCTGACAGCGCGAGATCAGATGCGCAGGCAGGAACCGCTGCCGGACCTGCATCTCGTCTTCGCGCCGATCAAGAAGGCGCGCACGGATTTCATCGTCGAGAAGGCGTGCGAGTTGGGATGTGCGCGGGTGCGGCCCGTGATTACGCGCTATACGCAGTCGGAGCGCCTGAATCTCGACCGCCTGCGCGCCCATATGATCGAAGCGGCAGAGCAATGCGGCGGGATGTCGGTGCCTGAACTCGATACTGCGCAGCCGTTCGGCACCTTGTTGGCGGGGTGGTCGGGCGAAAGGACGTTGATCTTCTGCGACGAGGCGCGGACGGCGGCGCCCATGAGCGACGCCGTCGCAACGCTTCCGCGTGGAACCCCCGCTGCGATCCTGATCGGACCCGAAGGCGGGTTCTCGCCGGAGGAGGCGGAGCGCCTGCACGGCCATCCCGCGACCCTGCCGGTCAGCCTTGGTCCCCGCATCCTGCGCGCAGACACCGCCGCCGTGGCCGCGCTGGCGCTGGCACAGTCGGTCCTCGGGGATTGGGGCACATGAGCCGGTTCGAGAAAGCCCGTGCAACGTGGGACGGCCTCAACCGCTATCCGTTCTTCCGCGCGCTCATCAAGCAACTCGGCATCGCGCTGTGGGCGGTCGGCACGGTCTGGGCCGTGGCGTGGGGAACGGGAACCAGCATCTCGGCCCTTCCGATCCTGCTGATCCATATTCTGCTGACGGCCTGGGTGACGACCGAAACCACCGTGAAGCCTGAGCCAAGCGACGAGGAAGCTGCGCTTGCGGCCTTCGGTGAGACGGCGCTGGGGACGCTCGTGACGGATGCGAAGGGGCAATTGACCGATGCGCGCCGTCGAATCGGGCGCGATGCGGTGATGCATCCGCCACTCGACCGGCTGGTGCACGCAACGCGGAAAATCGAGCGAAGGCTGGCGATGGAAGCGCGGCTGCGCCCTGCCCTCAACCGCATCGTCACCCGCGAATTGCCGCTCATCGCCTCGACCGCCGGGCAATACGTGGCGATGACAGGGCGCGATGGGGTGAACACCGATCGGCTCGTGACCATCGAAGGCATTTTGCGCGATGCCGCCGAGCGGTTCGAGACGCTTGCCAAAGTAGAAGCGGGGCCGGAGGGGGCGCTGATCGGGCTGGCAAGGCTCGATGCGGATGCGGAAGTACTGGCCGATTACATGGCGACCGATCTGGGGGCCGCACGGGGGCGGGCCGAGGTGCTGCGGGTCGCGCATCGCCTTGACCGTGCCGCGCCGCATGTGGTGCCGGAACTGGAATACAAACTCAGGACCGTCTCCGAACTGTTGCAGGCCCATGCCGACCGCGAGGAGGCGCAAACGCTGGTCGCGAACAAAGGGCTACAGGTGGCCGAGATCGCCGAAGTCGCGGATATGGATACGGGCGGGCGCGCGGCGCTGCGGGTCGCGCTCGAAGACTGGCGCAGGACGCTGAACGATCTTTCCAACGTCAAGGGATTGCCATGACCGCCGATACCGCCTCGCTTCTCACGCTCTCCGTCATCGTCGCGCTGGTCTGCGCCGGGTTTGCGATCTGGTCGTTCCTGCGCGCGCGCAAGCTGGATGTCATGGTGAGCGACATGCGCGAGCGGTTGGGGGAAGCGGCCACGAAGCTGTCGGCGCTCGATGCGGAACGGACGGCGCAGGCGGAACGGCGGGGGCAGTTGGAGCGCGATCTGGCAGAGGCACAGGGGAGTTTGCGCGAGGCACTGGCCAGCGCCGGGACCGAACGGGCCGAGAATGCCGCCCGCATCGCCGCGCTGGAAACGCAGTCGCAGGAGCAGGCGCGCCAGACGGACCTGCGCCTGAAGGAAGCCGCCGAGAGCCGCAGCCAGATGACGAATGAACTCGCCGAAGCGCGCAAGCAGATGGATAGTCATTTCAATGCGTTGGCCGGGAAGGTCATCCGGCAGCACGGCGAGGATTTCCGCAAGACGGCGAGCGAGCAGCTTGGCACCATCGTCGGGCCGCTCAAATCGGATATCGGAAAATTCCAGTCCGAGATTCGCACGGCGCATCAGGGGGCACTGGCCGAGCGGGCGGCGCTCAAGGAGCAACTCGGCACCCTGACCCAGCGCAGCGAGGCGGTGTCCAAGGAAGCGGAAAGCCTGACCAAAGCCCTGCGCGGGGATACGCAAAAACAGGGAGCGTGGGGCGAGGCGGTGCTGGGTCGATTGCTCGACAATTCGGGCCTGCGCGAAGGGCATGAATACGCGACGCAAGCGAGCGTGAGATCAGAGGACGGGCGAACCCTGCGCCCGGACGTGGTCGTCTCGCTGCCCGGCCAGAAAGACATGGTTATCGACTCGAAGGTGTCGCTCGTCGCCTATGAGCGGGCGGTGAATTCCGAAGACGAGGGCGAGTATCGCCGGGCCATCGGCGAGCATGTCGCCTCCCTGCGCGCCCATATCAAAGGATTGAGCGCGAAGGAATATGCCGCCGTCACCGCCGGAACCGCCGATTACGTCATCATGTTCGTGCCCATCGAGGGCGCGCTGTCCGAAGCCCTGCGCGCGCAGCCCGACCTGACCGAATATGCAGCCAATCTTCAGGTAATGATCGCCACGCCCACCACGCTGATGATGGCCCTGCGCACGGTAAAGACGGTTTGGGACGTGGAGAACCGCAACAGCAATGCCGAGAAGATCGCCAAGCGGGCGGGGTCTATCTACGACAAGGTCGTCGGCTTCTGCACCGATATGGAGAAGGTCGGCAAGCAACTCGATTCGGCGCGCGATGCCCATGCGGCGGCGCTCAACAAGCTGACCGACGGGCGGGGCAACGTGCTGCGGCAGGTCGAGGAGTTGAAGACCCTCGGCGCGAAGACGGTCAAATCCATGCCCGATTCCATGGGAATCGAGGTGGAGGAGGACATCGCCTTGTAGAAAATTCGGGAAATATTAACCCGACTGCACTCCTTTCATTCCGTCTCGATCACTTTCGTCGTACGTTGTCGGTCGATTGGATCGGGAGAGCCGCTCGTGACCACCATCGAAATCCCTTCCAGCATCGACCGCCCCCGGTTTGGCCTTTCCCGGCTGGAACGGCGGTACTGGCTCGCGCTGTTGTCCATGGCGGCAATCGACCTGTTCCTGTCGGCGGTGTTTCTCCAGCTTTCCGGCAAACTCTGGATCATTGCGCTCCGTGTGCCTGAAGTCTTCGTGTTTCTCGTCGTTCTGACTCTGGCCGGTGGATACCGGATCTTCGGACCGATCCGACATTTCCTGCGCACGGGCAACGGGGCGGCAGCGGCGCAGGAGAGGGCCGCACGGCTGGGGCCGATGACGACGAAATGGGTGATTGCGGTTTCGATCCTCTTCACGATCTGGTCGTTCTTCATCGCGCCCTTTGTCATCTTCGACGTGGAGATGACGCGGGAGATCATGTTCATCCTCATCGGACGGGCGCTCGCATGGATCGTTCTGCTGCCCTATGTGGCGATCTTCGCGGTGAAGGAATACCTGCGGCACCTGCGCCGCGTCCTGTTCGACCGCTATGGCATGGTCGTGCCACCGGGCCGGGCAATGCTTGGCCGCAAGATGGCGCTGATCCTTCTGGGCGGGGCTATCGTTCCGGCGGCGTCCATCGCCATCACTCTCACGCTCGTACCGGAAATCTCACCGATCACGGGGCAGCCCCGGACGGTCGTGATTGCCACGACCCTGATCGGGGCGGCCACCGCGCTCGCGCTGGCCTTCTGGGCGACGGAACGCTCGACGACGGCGGCTTTCCGCACCCTGCTCGGTGGAATGCGGCGGGCGCAGTCAGGCGATCTCGGAAGCCCTGTGCCGATTGAAACCGACGATGAACTGGGGCGTCTCGGGGAGGGGTTCAACGCGCTGACGCAGGCGCTGGCCGATGCCCGCATCGAGACCGAACGCAAGGAAGAAGAACGCGACATCGCCGCAAATCGGTTCCACGAAGCCCAGAAGCGCGACGCGCTCGGTCGCCTCGCCGCCGGCGTTGCCCATGACTTCAACAATATTCTCGCCATCATCGTCATGAATTCGACCATGGCGCAGAAACGCTGTGCCGATGATGAGATCGCCCAAAAGCGCATGGCGGAAGTCCTGACCGCCGCTGGACGGGGGCGTGACCTCATCTCGCAGATCCTCGACTTCGCGCGAGACAAACAGGTCGATCACGAAACCTTCGATCTCGTCGAAAACGTGCGCGAAACGGTGGCCCTCATCGGCGATACGCTGGCGCGGGACGTGGAGATCGATCTCCTCTTGCCGGATACCTCCCTTCACATAGCCGGCGACACCACCGGCTTGCATCAGGTGCTCGCCAATCTGATGATCAATGCCGTCCATGCGATGCCGGGAGAGCGCGCGCACCTGTCGATTATCGTGGGCACGATCACGTCGGATGGCGGACGCGCGGAGGGGCTGCGTGCAAAAGTCGGCTCGGAGACATCCCTGATTGTCTACGAAGAGAGCGAAGAAGGCACAGCCCATGCCCTGCTTGGCATCCTCGAACCCGGAATCCATGCCCGCCTGAGTGTGCGGGACAACGGCACCGGCATGTCAGCGGAGACTTTGCGAAGCGTCTTCAATCCGTATTTCACGACCAAGGAGGTAGGCAAAGGTACCGGACTGGGCCTTGCCGCCGTGGCGGGGATCGTCGAAGCCCATGGCGGCGGCATCCATGTCCGCACCAAGCCGGGAGACGGCACCCGGTTTGAGATTTTCATACCCTGCGAACGGAAGGACGAGGGAAATGGCCCGCATATTACTGATGGATGACGAGGATGCGCTGCGCGAGATCATGGTCGATGTGCTGACCGAAGAAGGCCATGAGGTGATCGCCAGTGCAACGGGCCTGATCGCGATGGACCCGGAGGTGATCGGCGGCGTGGATCTGGTCATCACCGATATCATCATGCCCGATGTGGAGGGGATGGAGGCAATCCGCGAGAGCGTGCGTTTGCGCCCTGAGTTGCCGATCCTTGCCATATCCGGGGGTGGCCGCACCGTGACCGCCGACTACCTGCCCATCGCCAGCCATATGGGCGCGCAGGATACGCTCAGGAAACCGTTCACGCCGGACGACCTGATCGAGCGGGTGAATGCGCTGCTGAAGAAAGGGTAGCGCCGGAACATCGGCGGTGTGGATTTTCAGGCATACCGCTGAAGCACGTCCTGTCACCCTCACGCAAGGATCAGCCTTCGATCACCAGATCGTCGAAATCGGCACGGGCGACATCCCGGATCGTCTGGGCGATACTCTCGTAGGCCGCGTTACGCCCTGCCTCCGCGCGCCACGCCATACCGATAGAACGGACGATCGGCGGTCCCGTCAGCGTGCGCACCACCACGTCCTTGCGTTGCGCAATCTCAGAACGAACGTAGAGTGCGGGCATGAAGGTCAACCCCATCCCCATCCCGACCATCAAGCGCAGCGCGTCGAGGCTGGTCCCCTCGTATTGTTGCAGTAGCTGCGCGTCATGTTCCTCGCAGAGCCGACGCACCTGATCGTGCAGGTGATAGCCGCTGCGCAAGGTCAGCACAGGCTCACCGCGCAGATCGGCAGGGTCGAGCTTTTTCTTCTGTGACAGCGGGTGATCCACAGCCATTGCGACATAGATCGGCTCGCGGAAAAGGCGGCGCGTCTCCAGCGCATCGGGCATGTTCAGAGGGAGTTGCGCGAGGATCGCATCATGGACGCCCCGGTGCAACTCATCCTCCAGATCGCGGGGGAGTGTCTCGCGGACGTAGAGGCGCAAGGAGGGGTGTGCGCTGTGCAAATGCACCACGATATGGGGGAGGAGGTAGGGCGCGAGCGTCGGGTTTGCGCCGAGTGAGATGGTGCCCATCGGCTCCGACCGGGCGGTCTCGGTGAATGACGCGATGCCTTCGACCTCATTCAAGGCGCGCTGCGCCTTGGTCAGGACATCCCGGCCCATGGGCGTCAGGTGGACCCCGCGTCGACTGCGTTCCACGAGTTGCAGGCCCAGAGCTTCCTCCAGCAAGGCAAGCTGGGCGCTCAAGGAAGGCTGACTGATACCCAGCCTGCGCGCCGCCTCGCCGAAGTGGCAGGTTTCGGCCAGTACCGCGAAATAGCGCAACTGCTTGAGGGTAATTTTCGTCGGAGTGCCATGAAGCTTCATCGTGATAGGAATATCCTATCGAAATAAGAAATAATATGGCTTTTTTCCGAGATACGACTTCCCATATCACCGTCACAGCAACCGATTGGAGGAAGACATGACCCACCCCGCCCCGAAACTGCGCGACCGTCTGAACTCCCTGCTACGCAAGCGCGCGGCTTTGAGCGAGCGTCTCGATGACGAGTTGAGCCGTCCCGCCCCGGATACGATCCGGGTGCGCACGCTCAAGCGCCTGCGGGTGCGGGCCAAGGATCAAGTGGCCCTCATCATGCGGCAGATCCGCCTCGCGAGCCATCGTCATACCGGCGACGCAGCATAGCGGCACCCGCGCACCCGAGACATGTGATTGTACCCCCCCGTAACGGAGAGAATACGACATGACACTATTTGGTAAAGTCAGCGTCATCGGAACGACAATCGGCGTACTTGCCGTCCTCGTCACGACCGCGACCTGAATGAGCTGTGGAACGTGACAAGCGTTTCATGTCGAATACGATAGCCGAAGCCAGTGCCTCTCGGCACCTTCGGACAAAGCCCCGTTGGTTCTGTCCGTGGCTTCGGCCAAATTTTGGGCTTGCCGTGGTTTTGCTTATACAAGCAGCACAAAAGGGGCCGCTCTTTAAACTGACACCCTGCCTTACATCGTCAGGACGATCTTTCCGATATGGTCGGCGTCGAGGGCCGCGTGGCTGTCGGCGGCCTTGTCCAGCGGGAAGCTGCGGTCCATCACCGGCTTGACCCGCCCGTCCGCGAACATCGGCCAGACGTAGCGGAGCAGCGACTCGGCGATCTTTCCCTTTTCTTCCGGCGAGCGGATGCGCAGGGTCGAGCCGGTCATGGTCAGGCGCTTGAGCATGATGGGCATCAGGTTGATCTCGACCTTCGATCCCTTCTGGAAAGCGATATTGACGATGCGCCCGAACTTGGCCGCGACCTTCATGTTCCGCGCGACGTAATCGCCGCCGACCATGTCGAGGGTGACGTCGATGCCCTTGCCACCCGTGGCGTCCTTCAGGACTTCGACGAAGTCGGCATCGCGATAGTTGATGCATTTTTCCGCGCCGAGGGCTTCGGCGGCGCGGCATTTCTCGTCCGACCCTGCTGTGGCGTAGACGGTCGCGCCGAAGGCTTTGGCAAGCTGGATCGCGGTGGTGCCGATGCCACTCGTCCCGCCATGGACGAGGAAAGTGCTGCCTTCGGCGAGATCGCTGCGCTCGAAGACGTTGGTCCAGACGGTGAAGAAGGTTTCGGGCACTGCTGCCGCTTCCTCCATCGACAGGCCATCGGGGACCGGCAGGGTGCAAAGCTCATGCGCGACGGCGTATTCGGCATAGCCGCCCCCCGAGATCAGGGCACAGACCTTTTCGCCGATCTCATAGCGGGTGACGCCCTCGCCCAGCGCCTCGACGGTGCCGGAGACTTCCAGTCCGGGGATATCGGATGCGCCGGGGGGTGGGGGATAGTTGCCCGCGCGCTGCATGGCGTCGGGGCGATTGACGCCCGCCGCATGGACCTTGATGAGCAGCTCGCCTTCGCCCGGCTGCGGCACGGGGCGCGTTCCCACGACAAGGGCTTCGGGTCCGCCAGGTTCCGGTATCTCGATACAGCGCATCGTGGCCATGGTCTTGCTCCCTCATCTGTTCGGGAGAGACCATAGCGCGACGCGCGGGGCGATAAAGGACAATCGCCCCGGAAAGGTCGGGCTTCACGCCGTCCGTTCGATGCGCACCTGCCCCTCGTGCAGAAAGCACGCGATATCGAAGAGCGTCAGGTCGAGTGGATTGGGCAGGCGAATATCTGCAAGGCCCGGACAGGATTTTGCCGATCCGTCGAATGTGCGGTCGATCTGGGAAAGGAAGGCGATGATGATGCCCTGCCGGTGCGCAAAATCCTTCAGGTCGCGAATCTGGGTCATCAGGGGCGGGTTCTCGCGTTTCTGGTCGAGCAGCTGGAGATAGTCGATGACCGCGACCGTGCCCCGTCGCATCGGGGTCAGCCGGTCCATGATGTAGCTGGCGCTGATCGCGTCGGAGTCGTCGAACAGGAAGCGGTCCGTGACTGCCGCCCGGTCGATGCCGATCGCCTCCAGATGGGAGAGCAGGTCGAGCCCGGTGTATTCGAGCGTGAAGAACGCGCCATGGCTTCCGCTGCGGAGCGCCTCCGTGCGGAGCGCCTCCATGCGGAGCGCCTCCAAGGCCAGTTCGATACCGAGGAGCGTCTTTCCCTGGCCGGGGCGCGCGGCGAGCAGGACGAGGTCGCCGGGGGTCAGCCGTTTGAAAATCTCCCGTGCGGGAGGATTTTCGCCTGCCTTGGCGGCGAGCAGGCTCCAGCGCGCAAAGCCTTCTTCGCGGGCGATGCGGTCGAGGGCCGAGGTGAGCGGGATTTTCTCGTCGCGGGACAGGAGCCTTGCGCGGCGCTTGAGGCGATAGATGGGTGCAGAAAATTGCATGGTGAACCTCCCTGTTCCGGGCGGTCGTCGCATTCCCTCCTCATGCGCGATGCCCGAAGCAGCGGGTTCGATGATGAAGACGGCCCTGCAGGATGCATACTTTCCCGTCGGAGGGGGGAGGCATGGGCCGATACCTGATCCGATTATGACGGATCGGCGGGGGCATGGGAAGTGTGGTGCCGTCGTTTTGGAAAGTCCGGGTTTGGCCAGGAGCCACCATTTGACGCGCGTTTGTTGATTGTGACTTTTTAATTGAAAATAACTATAAAACTAGTTATATAAACAATATGAGTACCACAGCTTTCTATGCTCGATCTCTTGCCGCCCTTGGACACGATGCACGCCTCGGCGTGTTCCGTCTGCTGGTCAAGGCGGGAGAGAACGGTCTGACCGTTGGCGAGATTGGCCAACACATGGATCTGGCCGCCTCGACTTTGGCGCACCATCTGCGGACGCTTGTTGATTCCGGTTTGGTCGTTCAGGAGAAACAGGGCCGGGAAGTTTTGAACAGGGTGGACTTCACCCAGATGCGGCGAACCGTCGAGTTTCTGACCTCCGAATGCTGCACGGGCGTGACCCTCGCGCGGGAAGACAGCGCCGCGTAACAGATACGCGCTCTTTTTTGCCCTAAACAACTAAATAACTGGGGATTTAATGATGACAGATCTTTCTTTTCCAAGCCAATCGAGCCTGCTTCAAAACCTCTGGAAGCGTCACCGTGTCTGGCTCGCTTCGGCGGTTATTTTGCTCATCGTTGCGGCGGTCTCGCCTCGGCAGGCACTGGACAGCACACTCTTCACTGTTTCGGCTTTGTGGCGCACGGCACCGTTTCTGATCCTGTCGATTGCGATTGCGGCATGGGCCGGGGCGACGGGGGCCGACAGCCTGATCGCGCGCGCCTTCACCGGATCGCCGCTGATGATGATCGGGCTGGCAGCGCTTGCCGGAGGGCTTTCGCCGTTTTGTTCGTGCGGAGTCATCCCGCTGATCGCAGCGCTTCTCAGCATGGGCGTGCCCCTGTCGGCAGTGATGGCTTTTTGGCTAGCATCACCCGTGATGGACCCGTCGATGTTCTTTCTGACGTCGGGCGTGTTGGGTGTCGAATTTGCACTCGCGAAAACCGCGTCTGCAATCGGCCTCGGTGTAGCGGGTGGATTGACGATTTTAGCGCTGTCGAAAAGCAGCGCGCTCAGTGAACCGCTCAGGGCCGGCATTGGCAATGGCGGGTGCGGCGGTGCAACGGTCAAGGCACCGACAGCCGTAGTCTGGCGGTTCTGGGACGTGGCCGAGCGGCGCGCCAAGTTTGCGAACGAAGCGATGAAGACCACGATGTTTCTTGCACAGTGGTTGGTCCTCGCCTTTTTGCTGGAAAGTCTGATGCTCGCCCTTGTGCCTGCGGAGACAGTGACGTCGCTGCTTGGCGGGACGGGCGTGGGGCCGATTGCTCTGGCGACCGTGGTGGGCGTTCCGGCTTATCTGAACGGATATGCAGCGTTGCCCTTGGTCGGCGGGCTGATCGAACAGGGCATGGCACCCGGAGCGGGCCTCGCATTCCTGATCGCCGGAGGCGTGACCTCGCTGCCAGCAGCCGTTGCAGTTTGGGCGTTGGTCAAACCAAAGGTCTTCGCAGTCTATATCGCGCTATCGCTTTCAGGGGCGTTCGCCTGCGGCCTGCTGTTTCAGGCATGGAGTGTACTGTGAGAAAAACTGCCAAGCTGCGCCTGGAGTCTTCTTCGGGCGCAAATGACTGCTTCGGGCACAAAGCGGAAATCCAGATCGACCCGCTCAACCGGAAAGACGCATTCCGACCTGTTTCCGCCGCTTGCATGACGCCGGCTCGT
>CALHLW010000171.1 GCA_938034615.1 uncultured Neomegalonema sp.
AAACCGTACATCGTCCGTGCACGGGGGCGACGCGCCTGTCAACAGCTTGTGCGTCATTCTGTGCCGAGTTGGGATTCGTTTTATGAGCGGCGTGATTTTCGCAACTGCATCATGCCGGATACACCAAGGCACGCCAAATCACCCCACCGCATCGTGGAGGAGGTCGCAAACCCATCCCTGGAGATCGAAATTCACGGCGGTTCCGGCGGCACCAGCGCCCAGATCGCCAATTCCTGACACTCCGCCAGAATCTCGTCGATCAGTTCCTTCCCGCGCTCCCGATGTCCCGGAGGTCTGCCCCGTCGCATCGGGTGTGGAAATTTCCGCTTGGCCCGTTCCAGCACGCGCTTCAACCGCGCGGCCTGCGCGGGCAGGTCGTCCAGCACCGCCTTCAGCACCAGCAACCGCTGGCACAGCCGAACCGCCGAAACCGGATCATCCGGCATCGGCACCTTGCGGTCATAAGAAGGATCGAACGGCTCATCGAGATAGCGGATACGCGGCCCCGGTCCCGGCACTGTCTTCCGCTTCGGATCGACAGGCTTGCGCGGATCGAACAGCGGAAACGCAGGCAAACCACTCGGCGCCCCCTTGCGCTTCCCAAGCCCGCTACCTTTCTTCCGCTTTGCCAATGAAGACCGCTCCCAGACGAAAGGCACTCCCTCCGCTTCGGCAGCCCGCATCTCCAGCACGATCAACCGCCGCACAGCAGCTTCCGTCGGCAAAAGCGTATTCACGATTCTCCGATGCAGGTGCCTCGGCAGCGTCTCGATCACAGCCCCGACCACCAGCCCCGCCATCGCGAACAGGGTCATCAAGATCCAGCCCAGCGCCTTACGCTGCCGCTCGACCGATCCTTCCCATTCCCAATCCCGCAGCCAGTCCATCCGATGCCTCTGTCAAAAACAAAACATGAACATCAACGATGAAACAATCCCATCTGTCAAGCGTGCGGTACTCGCCGTTATCCTGTCATTCCCGCGAATGCGGAAATCTCCCGCCGCTGCGAACAATTCCCGGCTCTGCGCGGGAATGACAGCAGTAAGGGGTGATAAGGCTCATGACAGTAGGCCAATTCAGAGTACACGACACAAAGGTCTTTGCGCCACGCACACCCTTCGAGACGCTCGCTCCTCAACCCGAATTATGGATAAGGGTATCAATGGCGCATTGTTTTTCAATGAGAATTCGTCATCACCCGGCTTGACCGGGTGATCCAGGGTCGTGTGTTCCGGCGCTTGTGGCTCTGGATCGCCCGGTCAAGCCGGGCGATGACAGGAAAATACTCCAATGACGACGTCTTAGGGGAGTTCTTATCCATAAATCGGGATCCCTCGGGGTGAGGTTTTCCCATGGTGCACAGGCGCTTGCCTCATCCTGAGGAGGCCCGCGGGGCCGTCTCGAAGGATGCTATGGGGGGCCAATTCGCAAAGCGTCGTGTACTCTGAGCGCAAACTGACAACGCCAATCAAGCTCATCCCCTACCACGCTCATCGAGCAGGGAAATCACCCTGAGCGACGCGCGCGTCCCATCAAACCATCAGCCTGCCCCAAAACAGAGTCGGTTGACGCGGTCGGGATGGTCGGGACAAGGTATGCCCCAAGGAAGTCTACTTTCGCGAGTCTCGTTGCGAAGGGGGATGTTCGTTTTGAAATTGACAGGGGCTTACCGGGACCGCACCGCCCATACCGGGACCAAGGCTGCGGCAGAGGGAGAAGAACAGCATGAAACTCAATGGTTCACAGATAATCGCGGCGGATCGCATGGCGGTCTGGAATGCTCTGAACGACCCGGAAATCCTCAAACGATGCATCTCCGGCTGCGAGGAAATGAACCGGACCTCCCCCACCCAATATGACGCCATCGTCAAGCAGAAGATCGGCCCCGTCTCTGCAACCTTCAAAGGCGAAGTCAATCTCAGCGACATCCGCGAGGGCGAAAGCCTGACCCTGCAAGGCGAGGGCAAGGGCGGAGTCGCGGGCATGGCCAAGGGTGGTGCTGTCGTGACGCTGTCCGATGTCGAGGGCGGAACGCTGCTGTCCTACGATGCCAATGCATCCGTCGCAGGTAAACTGGCCCAACTCGGCTCGCGCCTCATTGACGGTGTCGCACAGAAGATGACCAACAGCTTCTTCGCGAACTTCAAAGGCGAGGTCGAATCCGGCTCCGGCGCAGGATCGGCGGGAGCCGTGAGCATCACCAATTCTTCCTCCAGCCATTCCTCGTCCCACGCCTCAAGCCATGCCTCGTCTTCCGGCGGTGCGACCATGGCTGCGGCAGCGGGGGCCGCAGGGGTCGCCGGAGCGGCTGCTTCTGCCCACGCAGGCAACGCGATGCAGGGGGCGCGCGACAGCGTCGATGCCCATACCGGCGCGCTGCATGACGCTGCCGCCGAACGGATGCTCAACCCGGCCATCGGCGCAGGCTCGGGCGATATCGACATGGACGACCCCGAAATCGGCGATATCGACGTGTCCTCGGTCGATGGTGGCCCTTCCGAATCCGAACGAGCGACATCTGGCGGCATGGGCGCGGCGGCGATCGGCGGCGCAGGGGCCGCTGCGGCGGCGGCTGGCGGCGCTGCAATGGCCCATGCTTCCGGTGCCCTCGATGCGGCAGGCGCACGGGCCGAGGCCGCTCTCGGCGAAGCCTCCGGCACCGTTGCAGGTACCGTCGAGAATGCCCGCGAAGCCCTCGGCAACGTCACCTCCGATCTTCCCGGTGGAGCCGGGGCCGTCGGCGACCGCGCTGAAGCGGCCATCGGACAGGCCAGCGATGCCATGGCCGGTGCTGCCGACCAGACGCGCGACGCCCTCGGTGGTGCCGCCGAAAATATCGCGGGTCGTGTCGAGGCCGCTGCCGGTGGTGCGGGTGTCACTTCGCAACTCGGCGCCGCAAGCGCCGGTGCTGAAACGGCCATCGACCGCGCCAGCACTGCCGTATCCAACGCGGCTGCCGATGCTCGCGGCGCGCTCGACAGCGCCGCCGCTGACGTCGCCGGTCGAACCGATCCCATCGGCGAAAAGGCGCGGGAAGTCTTGGGCGAAGCGGGCGACGTCGTCTCCGGCGCCAGCGCCGACGCACAGGGCGCGCTTCATTCCGCCGCTGGTACCGTCTCCGACAGTCTCGACACTCCGGGCGCGGCAACGGCTGATACCGGCGGCATGTCCGGCGCAGCAGTTGCTGCGGCGGCAGGGGTCGGCGCTGCCGTCACCGGATTCGCCGCCAAGGCCGCGGCGGAAGCCAGCGAACGCTTCGACGATGCCCATGAAGTCGCGCGGGACCGCGTAATTGCAGCGGGCGAAAACATCGACGAGGAAAAATCCTGGCGAGATACCAAGGACCATCTTGGCCGCGCCGGATCGGAAACCCGCGACGCCGCACAGGATGTCTACGACGCCGCCCGCGCGCGGGTCGAAGGCGACGTGGATCGCGCAAGCGCCGAGTGGAAAGAGGCAAAAACCAACGCCTCCGAAGCCTATGGCGAACTCAAGGGTGCAGGCGAAGACGCCTGGACCACCGGCAAGGGCTACGCTGCCGAGGAAGCCAAGGCCCCGAAGATCGGCCCCCTTGGTCAGCCATGGTACCTATGGATTATAGGAATTCTCGTCCTGCTCGTTATCCTGTGGATTCTGTGACGCATGGACGGCGCGCCCGTTCCATGCAAATCAAACTGAAAAGACGTTGAAAAAGGGCACCAAAGCGTACCCGAAGGGAGTGATAATGGCGACGATCTCGATGACCGTGAACGGCAAGCAGGTGTCCGGCGAGGCCCAGGGCAACACCCTGCTCGTTGAATTCCTGCGCGAAGAACTCAAGATGACCGGCACCCATGTCGGCTGCGACACCTCGCAATGCGGGGCCTGTGTCGTGCATGTGAACGGCGAAAGCGTGAAGTCCTGCACCACCTTCGTCTCCGCTCTCGACGGCGCGGAGGTGACGACCATCGAGGGCATGGCCAATGACGACGGCACCCTCGGCGTGATCCAGCAGGCGTTTCAGGACGAGCACGGCCTGCAATGCGGCTTCTGCACCCCCGGCATGGTGATGACGATTGCGGATATGCTCAATAACAACCCGCAGCCGACCGAAGCGGAAATCCGCGAAGGGCTAAAGGGCAATATCTGCCGCTGCACCGGCTACCACAACATCGTCAAGGCCGCGCAATCCGCTGCCGCGACCCTGTCGGGTGCCAAGCAAGCTGCCGAATAATCAACGAGATATGACGCGGGTCGCACGCCGCCGGACCGGCGAAGACAGGCCGACACCGCTCAGGGAGTGAACACACATGGCTAAAGACAACGTAATGGGCTCATCCTCGAAGCGCCGCGAAGACGTGCGCTTCCTGAAGGGCCGGGGCCGCTATACCGACGACATGAACCGCCCCGGACAGACCTACGCCTACATCCTGCGCTCCTGGTCGGCCCACGCGACCCTCAACAGCGTCGATACCGCCGCCGCCTCCGAAGCCGAAGGCGTCATCCGCGTCTTCACCGGCAAGGATATCGAGGAAGCGGGCCTTGGCGGCGTGCCCTGCGGCTGGGAGATCACCGACAAGAACGGTGATCCGATGAAGGAACCGGCCCATCCGATCCTTGCCACCGGCAAGGTCCGCCATGTGGGCGATCCCATTGCTGTCGTCGTGGCCGAGACGTACCAGCAGGCTCGCGATGCCGCCGAGATGATCGACATCGACATGACCGATCTTCCCGCCGTGGTCGATATGCGCACTGCGGAGACTCTCGGCACCGGCGTCCATGATGAAGCGCCCGACAACCTCTGCTACGATTGGGAACTCGGCGATGCAGCGGCCACCGACGCGGCCTTTGCCAGCGCGGCCCATGTCACGACGCTCGAATTCATCAACAACCGCCTCGTCGCCAACCCGATGGAGCCACGCTGCGCCATCGGCGATTACGATCAGGATGCGGACCACTACACGCTCTACACCACCTCCCAAAACCCCCATGTCATCCGCCTGCTCATGGGTGCCTTCGTCCTCTCGATCCCCGAGCACAAGCTTCGCGTCTATGCCCCGGATGTGGGCGGCGGTTTCGGCACGAAGATCTTCCACTACGCCGAAGAAGCCTTCGTCACCTGGGCCTCGGCCCAGATCAAACGTCCGGTCAAATGGACCTCCGACCGCTCGGAGGCCTTCATCTCCGACGCCCATGGCCGCGACCACGTCACAAAGGCCGAGCTGGCGCTGGATGCCGAAGGCAAGTTCCTCGCCCTGCGCGCTGATACCCGCGCCAACATGGGCGCGTATCTCTCCACCTTCGCGCCCTGCGTCCCCACATGGCTGCACGGCACGCTGCTGGCCGGTCAATATGCGACCCCGGCAGTCCATTGCCGCGTGCGCGCGATGTTCACGAACACCGTACCCGTCGATGCCTATCGCGGCGCAGGTCGCCCGGAAGCCACGTATCTGCTGGAGCGGATCATCAACAAGGCCGCGCAGGAACTGGGGATGGATCAAGCGGAACTCCGCCGGAAGAACTTCATCCGCAGCTTCCCCTATGACACGCCCGTCGCCCTGCAATACGATACCGGCGATTACGACGCGACGCTCGACGCCGTGCTCAAAATGGCCGATTACGATGGCTTCGCGGCCCGCAAGGCCGAAAGCGCCTCACGAGGCAAGCTGCGCGGCATTGGCCTGTCCTGTTACATCGAAGCCTGCGGCATCGCCCCCTCCTCCCTCGTCGGCGCTCTCGGTGCCCGCGCGGGTCTCTACGAGGCCGCAACCATCCGCGTGAACCCCACCGGCTCCGTCACGGTGATGACCGGCTCACACAGCCACGGTCAGGGCCACGAAACCACCTTCGCGCAGGTTGTCTCCGACGCCCTCGGCATCCCCGAAGACCAGATCGAGATCGTCCACGGCGATACGGATAAAATCCCGTTCGGCATGGGTACCTACGGCTCGCGCTCCCTCGCGGTCGGTGGCTCGGCCATCGTGAAGGCCGTCGACAAGGTCGTCGCCAAGGGCAAGAAGATCGCCGCACACCTGCTCGAAGCCGCCGAAAGCGACATCGTCTTCGAGGATGGCCAGTACAAGGTCGCGGGCACCGACAAGGCCAAAGCCTTCGCCGAAGTCTCCCTCGCCGCCTACGTCCCCCATAACTACCCCATCGAGGAAATCGAGCCGGGGCTGGAGGAAACGGCGTTCTACGATCCGAAGAACTTCACCTATCCGGCGGGTTCCTACCTCTGCGAAGTCGAGGTCGATCCCCAGACCGGCAAGGTCGAGATCGTCGCGCTCTCGGCCTCGGATGATTTCGGCAATGTCGTCAACCCGATGATCGTCGAAGGTCAGGTCCATGGCGGTCTGGCGCAGGGTCTCGGACAGGCGATGCTGGAGAACGCCGCCTATGACGAGCACGGCCAGTTGGTCGCGGGCTCGTACATGGACTACGCGATGCCGCTGGCGGTCGATCTGCCCAGCTTCAACGTCGAAACAGCGGAAGGTACGCCCTGTACCCACAACCCGCTCGGCGTGAAGGGTTGCGGCGAGGCCGGAGCCATCGGCTCGCCACCCGCCTTGGTCAACGCAGTGGTCAACGCGCTGCAAGACCACGGCATCGACCATATCGACATGCCCCTCAGCCCGCTGCGCGTCTGGACCGCGATCCAGAATGCCAGCGTCAAACAAGCCGCAGAATAAGGAGAGCGACAGATGTATAACTTCGAATTCAACCGTCCGACCGACCTCTCCGCCGCCGTCGATGCTCTCAGGGGCGATGGCGCACAGGCGCTCGGAGGCGGGCAAACGCTTATCCCCGTGCTCAAGCAGCGGCTTGCCGCCCCAACGACCCTCGTGGACCTCACCGGCATTGAGTCCCTCAAGGGCATCCGGCGCATGGGCGACATGCTTGTCATAGGCGGCGGCACGACCCATGGCGCGGTCGCGGCCAGCGGCGATGTCGCGGCGGCAATCCCCGGTCTGGTAGAACTTGCCTCGAAGATCGGCGACCCGCAGGTCCGCAATCGCGGCACCATCGGCGGCAGCCTCGCCAATAACGACCCGGCGGCCTGCTACCCTGCCGCTGCGCTGGCACTCGGGGCGACCATCGAGACAAACCAGCGCAAGATCGAGGCCGATGATTTCTTCCAGGGCCTCTACGCGACCTCGCTGGAAGAGGGTGAAGTCATCACGGCGGTTCACTTCCCGATCCCGACGGCTTCTACCTACCAGAAGTTCGAGCAACCAGCCTCGCGCTTCTCGCTGACCAGCATTTTCCTCGCGAAGATGAGCGACGGTTCGGTGCGCGTCGGAGTGACAGGTGCCGGGGCCGACGGCGTCTTCCGCCACGAAGGGCTGGAGCAGGCGCTTGGATCCAACTTCTCCGCCTCGGCAGTGGACGGCGTTTCCGTCGCGGCGGAAGGCATGTCGAACGACTTGCACGGCACCCCCGAATACCGCGCGAACCTTGTGAAGGTCATGACGAAACGGGCGGTCGAAGCGCTCTCCTAGCCGATTGTCATCCCCGTGAAAGCGGGGATCGGATGACTCAACAGCTTAAAAACAGCGGCTTTCGGGCCGCTGTTTTTTTTGCGCTCCATCCTCTTGAACCCTTCCATATCACTTCCCAAATCCTCGTCATGGGAGGCCAAACCGGCTCCGAAACCCGCCCTGCCGAACACCGGAGGGCACCCGACCACCGTATCGCTTGAACACGAGGATATGACATGCGTACTTTCGATCTCGCACCACTCTACCGCAACACCGTCGGTTTCGACCGGATGGCTACCCTGCTTGACCGGGCCATGAGCGCGGAAAGCGGCACCCAGACCTACCCCCCTTATAACATTGAGAAAACCGGCGACGACGCCTACCGCATAACGGTGGCCGCAGCCGGGTTCGCAGATGCCGACCTGACCGTGGAATCCCGCGAAGGACAGCTTGTCATCACGGGCAAGAAAACGCCTCGTTCCGAGGAAGACACCGCCCGCATCCTGCATCGCGGCATTGCCGAGCGCGGGTTTGAGCGCCGTTTCCACCTCGCCGATCACGTCACGATCAGCGGCGCGCATCTCGAAAACGGCCTGCTCCACGTCGATCTCGTCCGTGAAGTGCCCGAGGCCCTGAAACCCCGCACGATCCAGATCGCGACCGGGGCCGAGGCCAAGACCATCGAGGCGGAAACCGCCGCTTCCTGACCGACCTGCTCCACTCCACACCCAGCGCCCGTCCCGAAAGGGGCGGGCGTTTTGCGTTATGGATCAAGCGTCTACCAGATCGACCGCCGCCCCAAGATCCACCGAAACCAGCTTCGACACCCCCCGCTCCACCATCGTCACGCCATAGAGCCGGTCCATCCGCGACATGGTCAGGGCGTGGTGGGTGATGACCAGAAACCGGGCATCCGAGCGCCGGGTCATCTCGTCCAGCAGCGCACAGAACCGCTCCACATTCGCATCATCCAGCGGCGCATCGACCTCGTCCAGAACACAAACCGGAGCGGGGTTCACCAGAAAGACCGAGAAAATCAATGCCATAGCCGCCAAGGTCTGCTCCCCACCCGACAACAGCGATAACGCCTGCACCCGCTTTCCCGGCGGTTGGCACAAGATTTCGAGGCCCGCTTCCAGCGGATCGTCGGATTCGGTGAGTTGCAGCTCCGCCTGACCACCCCCGAACAGATGCGTGAAGAGATCGCGGAAATGCCCGTTTACTTGCGCAAACGCGGCCAACAGCCGTTCACGCCCCTCGCGATTGAGTGCCGCCAAACCCGTCCGCAATTTGGCAATCGCCGCTTCGAGGTCTTCCTTTTCGGCCCCGAGTGCACCAAATTCCGCTGCCGCCTCCTCGATCTCCAGTTTAGCCCGCAAATTCACGGCCCCGAGCCGTTCACGATCAGCGCGCGCCCGCAAAAGACGCGCCTCGACCGCTTCGGGCGACGTCTCCGCGAGATCGGCAAATCGCTCCGCCACCGCCTCCGGCTCCTCCCCCGTTTCGTCGAGCAGATCGGCCTCGGCCTCTTCGGCCCGCGCCGTCGCTCCTTCGGCCAACGCCTCGCCCCGCGCCAGAGCCTCGCGCGCCGTCGAGAGCACCCGCGCAGCCTCACCCGCCGCCTCCACCTTCACGCGCAAGCCCGCCTCGGCCCCGGCCAGCGCATCCGCCGCCGCCGTCACCCGCGCCTCTGCCGTTGAAACCTCGCCGTCCAGCCCCGCCCGCTCCTCCGCCAGTTTCGCAGGCACCCCCTGCGCCGCCGCCAATTCCGCCTCCGCCTCGCGCTGACGTTTGGAGACATCCATCCGCCGGATCTCCGCCGCGCTCGCCCGTTTGCGCCAGCCGTCCAATTGCGTGCGAATCGCCGCCAGCCGCTCCGTCCGCCGCGACTCCGCCCCGGCCAGCGCCGCCTGCCGCGACCGCGCCGAATCGAGTGCTGCCCGGTAGCTCGTGAGCGACACCTGCGCCCCCTCCGCCTTCATCAGCAACGCCGCCGGATCGGCAATCTTCGCACACCCCGCCGCCGCCTCGACCGACCGCTCCTCGGCCACCTGCGTCGCGTCGAGCAACTCGCCCAATTCATCCGCCAGCCGCGCCACCGCCGCCGACCGCCGCCCATGATCGGCCTCCAGATCGGCCAGCTTCCGCGCACTCGCAGCCGCCGCATCTTCACCCCCCTTGAGCGCCCGCCGTGCCTCCGCCTCGGCCCCGCGCGCCGCCTCCAGCCGCGCGGCCAGATCGCCCCGCCCTGCCTCGGCCTCGGCCAGCGCCGAACGCGCCACCTCGATCTCCCGGCCCAGCACCTCCTGCCGGTTCAGCCGTTGCAGCCGCAGCGTGGCCACATCCTCGCCCTCCGCATCGCCGCCCCGGAAATAGCCGTCCCACCGCCACAGATCACCCTCCGGGCTGACCAACCGCTGCCCCGGTCCGAGCCGCGCCTGCCCCGCCGCCCCGTCCTCACGCGGCACCACCGCCGTCGTCGCCAGCACCCGCGCCAGCACCGCCGGAGCCGTCACATAGCGCGACAGCGGCTCCCCCGACGGTGCCGCCCCGAGCGCCCCAAGATCACACCACCCCCGCGCATCCGGCGCATACCCGGCCACCGGAGCCAGCGCCGCATCGCCCAGAGCCGCCGCCAAAGCGCGCTCATACCCCGGCGCCGCCCGCACTTTTCGCATCACCCCGTCATCAGACCCCGGCGCAGCCAGCCGCTTCTCCAGCCGCCCCGCCTCGTCTTCGAGGGCCGAAACCGCCCCCCGCTGCGCCGCAAAGGCCGCACGCGCCTCGCTCGTCGCATCCTCCAGCCCCGCGCGTTCAGCCTCCAGAGCCGCCAGCCGCTCCGGCCCACCTTCCACCACGCGCGCCGCCGCCTCCGCCGCCTCCCGCGCTTCGGCCAGCGCGACCGTCACCGCTTCCAGCCCCTTGCCTTCCTCCGCCGCCCGCGCTTCCGCCGCCGCCAGCCGCCGCTGCGCCTCGTCCAGCGAGCGCGCTGCATCATCGCGGATACGCTCCGCCGCCTTGCGTTCTGCCGCCCCTGCCGCCGCCGTCGCGGCCAGCGCATCCCGATCCGCCTCCGCCCGTGTCACCGCCGCTTCGGCATCGACCGACGCCTTCGCGGCCAGCGCAATTGCCCCGGCATCCGTCACGACACTGCGCATCTCGGCCCGCTCGGCCTCCAGCCCTTCGATGGCCGTCTGCGCGTCCCCCGACAATTCGGATTCCCGCCCCAGATCGTCATTCAACCGCGCCAGATCACGCTCCAGCCGCGCCAGCGTTTCCGCCGCCCGCGCCTCATCCGCCGCCACAGCCTCCCGCCGGGCCAACAGCCGTTGATGCACAGCCGTCGCCACCGCCGCCTCTTCGCGCAAGGGGGGCAGCGCCTCCTCCACCTCGGCCCGTTCCCGCGCCGTGCGCGCTTCTTCCGCCGTCGCCGCCGCGACCGCCCGCTGCGCCTGGCCCACCGCCGAGCCAGCGGTCGCCGCCTCGTCCCGCGCCACGCGATAGCGCAGCCAGAGCAATTCCCCCGACGCCGCCTTGATCGTCTCGGTCAACTCCGCATACCGCTCCGCCTGCCGCGCCTGCCGCTTCAGCCCCGCGACCTGCGCCTCCAGCCGCACCAGCACATCATCGACCCGCAGCAGGTTTTCCTCTGCCGCGCGCAGCCGTTGCTCGACCTCCTTGCGCCGCTCATAGAGGCCCGCGATTCCGGCGGCATCTTCGAGAATCTTCCGCCGTCCCTGCGGCTTGGCCGCGATCAACAGCCCGATCTGCCCCTGCCTGACCAACGAGGGCGATTGCGGGCCGGTCGCCGCATCGGCGAACAGCACCCGCACGTCCCGCGCCCGCATTTCCTTGCCATTGATCCGGAATGCCGACCCCGCATTGCGCGTGATCCGCCGCGCGACCTCCAGCGTGTTTTCAGCATTGAAGGGCGCGGGCGCAGACCCCGCCGTCTCCTCCAGCATGAGCGAGACTTCCGCAAAGTTCCGCGCCGCGCGACTGTCCGCCCCGGCGAAGATCACGTCCTCCATGCCATCCCCGCGCATGGATTTCGCCCGGTTCTCCCCCATCACCCAGCGCAGGGCTTCCAGCAGATTGGACTTCCCGCACCCGTTCGGCCCGACCACACCCGTCAGCCCCGGCATCAGCGCCAGCTCCGTCGGATCGACAAAAGATTTGAAGCCCGAAAGCCGCAGCGTCGTGAATTTCACACCGGTATCCCTGCCACCCGAAAACTGCCCCGCGCCTTGTCTAAAGCCTGTCAGGCGATTCCCAAACCGCTTTCCTTGTCAGCCATGGCATGGGGCGTGTATGGAAACCGTCGAGGAGACCCGCGATGTAACACGACCGCACGGAGCCATTGCTGCAACCGACGCCAGACCGGCGGACGGACAGCATCCTCATGTGCACGCGCCCTCGCAACGGGCGCTCATCGACAGGTAATTCCGATGAACATTCTCAAATATCCGCGTACGCGGCATGTCGAGGGATCGCGTCTGCAAGCGGGCGACACGCCCAATGACACCCCCTTCAGCGTTCTCGCGCCGCATCCCCTGATCGTCGAAGAAAAGCTCGACGGCGCGAATTGTGCGCTCTCCTTCGACCGCACGGGAACACTGCTGCTCCAGAGCCGGGGCCACTATCTGACGGGCGGTCAGCGTGAGCGGCATTTCGCCCTGCTGAAGACATGGGCGGCGGTTCATGCCGACCGCCTGCGCGCCGCGCTCGACGACCGCTACGTCCTCTACGGCGAGTGGATGTACGCCAAGCACACGGTCTTCTACGACCATCTGCCGCATTACTTCATGGAGTTCGACGCGCTCGACCGGAAGAACGGCGCGTTTCTCTCCACAGGCGCGCGGCGCACCCTGCTCGCGGGCCTGCCGGTCATGCCCGTTCCCGTCCTGCATGAAGGGCAAGTCGCATCGGCGGACCATCTGCCGTCTCTCGTGCGACCCTCCCTCTACAAGTCCGCAGAGTGGCGCGATGCCCTCGCCATCGCCGCCCGGCAATCGGGCAGCCGACCCGACATGGTGACACGGCAGACCGAGGACAGCGATCTCGCCGAAGGTCTCTACATCAAGCGTGAGGACGACAATCGCGTACTCGACCGCTGCAAGTTCGTTCGCGCCGATTTCCTGCAAGCCATCGAACAGGGCGACGGCCACTGGCACGACCGCCCGATCCTGCCGAATGTCCTCGCGCCGGAGGTTGATATCTTCGCGCCCGTTCTCGGAGTGGAGGGAGCCTACGATGCCTGATCACGCAATGCTTCTCGCCCTCGTCCCCGACGCCCCGGAATGGTCGATAAACTGGGCAACGATCTGGCCACTCTGGCCTGAACTTGCCGCGCTCTACGCCTGCCCGCAGGACAGCATCCACCATGCGGAGAGCGATGCGGGAACCCATACCCGCATGGTGGTCGAGGCCCTTGTCGCCGATCCCGAGTGACGCACCGTGCCGCCAGACAAGCGCAACTGCCTGTTCTGGACGGCCATCCTGCACGATATCGGCAAGCCCGCCACAACCCGCCATGAGGATGGGCGGATCACATCACGTGGCCATTCGCGTGTCGGCGCACCCATCGCCCGCCGCCTGCTCTGGCACGCGGGTTCTCCTTTTGAGTGGCGGGAGGCGCTGTGCGGGATCATCATGGCGCATCAGCTTCCCTTCTGGTTGCTGGAGCGCGACGACCCGACCCGGCTCGCGATCACCACGTCCCTGACCTGCCGCCCTTCTCTCCTGTGCCTTCACGCCCACGCGGACGTGGTCGGGCGCGTCTGTTCCGACCAGCGGGCGATGCTCGACAACGTGGCCCTCTCGCGGACGTTGTTCGAGGAGGCGGGATGTCTTGACGCGCCCTTCCCCTTCGCCAACGATGAGAGCCGCCTCGAGTTTCTGGAGCGGAATGACCGCGATCCCCATTTCGCCGCGCATGAAGACTTCCGCTGCACGGTGACAGTGATGTCCGGCCTCC
Source organism: uncultured Neomegalonema sp. (assembly GCA_938034615.1). Taxonomy (GTDB): domain Bacteria; phylum Pseudomonadota; class Alphaproteobacteria; order Rhodobacterales; family Rhodobacteraceae; genus JAHDDY01. Next base: position 13,435 of record CALHLW010000171.1, read on the forward strand.
CCGGCTCCGGCAGGGATAGGTGGATCGCACGGCATCGCCCCGACACCCTGGTCGTCAGTCTGGATGCTATCCGCCAGAAAACCGGAGCCGCCGCCACGGGCAATCAGGGCCGTGTGGTTCAGGCGGCGCAGGAGGCAGCGCGCGTTCACCTGCGGGCCGGAACGGATTTCATCTGGAACGCCACCAACGTGACCCGGCAAGTCCGCGCGAAGGTGCTGCTCCTCCTGCGCGACTACGGCGCGCGGATCGAGATCGTCTATCTGGAAGTCCCGCCCACCATTGTCATTCCCGCGAACGCGGGAATCTCCCTCCGCTGCGACCACTCTAAGGTGCGTGTTGTATCGAAAAGCTATTGTCATACCGCGGCTTG
>CALHLW010000172.1 GCA_938034615.1 uncultured Neomegalonema sp.
TCCAGAAAAATGTTTGGAGTCTGAAAGATACATCACTTTCTTCGAGTCATATATCCGCAGTGAGTCTTTCCAGTGACAGGGCGCGCGACGGGTATGCGCGGCGAAAATCCCTGCGCGATTCGGGGGTTGAGTCAGTTGCAGTGGCATGATCTTCACCTGATCGCCCCTTGATCGGTGCCGTCAAAAAAAGAACGATGCAGACTGACGATGAGGGGTTGAAACGACCCGATGTCAGAAAATTCCCATCGCAAGCCCTGCCCCTATAGCCGCGCCAAGGTCGCGACAACGGGCCAGATCGTCTTCGGTGATCGTCTTCTCGGCGAGGATTTGTTCCGTCGTCTGGGCATGGGTGCAGATGATGAGCGGTTCCTGCACCGCCTTCAGCCGCCACCCCGTCGCGATGCGCGCCGTCTGCCGCGCCGCGTTCTCGCCATCGGAACCGGCGCAGACCATCTGGGCGTAGGGGCGCCCCTCGATCATGCCGAGCACCTCGTAATAGGTTCGGTCGTAGAAATCTTTCATAACCCCCGCTATCGCCGCAAGATTTTCAGGCGCGGCGAAGATATAGCCATCGGCAGCGAGCAGGTCGGCGGCGGTGGCCTCGGTGGCGTGCTTAAGGAAGGTCTCCGTTTCTTCACGCGCTGCATCAGCAGTGGCTTCAGCCATCTGCCGCGTGCCTCCAGTGCGGGAGTGATACACGATGAGGAGAGTTGGCATTACAGGTCAGTCATATGCGCGAAGCAATTGATCAAAAGCGCTATTCCCGCGAAAGCGGGAAGCTCCCCCAACCCGACGAGATGCCCGTTTGTATGGGCATGACACCACGCACGGTTACAAATCCGGATAGCTGTGCCCCTCATGCTCCCCGCCCGGATGCGTCACCGCGCCCTTGACGGTCGACCCGACGAGCTGCGCGTATTTCCAGAGTGCCCCGGCCCCGTAGATCGTCTGGCGTGGACCTTTCCACTCGGCTTTGCGAACGGCGAGTTCATCGTCGGAGAGCGCCACCGAAATCTCGCCGGAGATGGCGTCAATGGTGATGACGTCGCCATCCTTCAGCAGCCCGATGGGTCCGCCCACCGCCGCTTCCGGCCCCACATGCCCGACGCAGAAGCCGCGCGTGGCCCCGGAGAACCGACCATCGGTAATGAGCGCCAGCTTCTTGCCCATGCCCTGCCCTGACAGCGCAGCGGTCGTGGAGAGCATCTCGCGCATTCCCGGCCCACCCTTCGGACCCTCGTTGCGGATGACGAGGACTTCGCCCTCCTCGTATTTGCGGGCTTTCACGGCCTCGAAGGCGTCTTCCTCGCATTCGAAGACGCGGGCGGGGCCGGTGAAGCGCTGGTGTTGCGCCTCCATGCCCGCGACCTTCACGATGGCCCCTTCGGGCGCGAGATTACCTTTCAGACCTACGACGCCGCCGGTCTTCGACAACGGCGTCTCGACCGGATAGATCACACGGCCATCGGCCACATCGCTCACGCTTTCAAGGTCTTCCGCGATGGTCTTGCCCGTCACCGTCAGGCAATCGCCGTGAATCAGCCCTGCTTTCAAAAGCTGCTTCATCACCATCGGCACGCCGCCAACCTCATACAGGTCCTTCGCGACGTATTGGCCACCGGGTTTCAGATCCACGAAATACGGCGTCGATTTGAAGATCTCGCACACGTCGAACAGGTCGAAGTCGATCCCGGCCTCATGGGCCATGGCGGGCAGGTGCAGCCCCGCATTGGTCGAGCCACCCGTACAGGCGACGACGCGCGCGGCGTTCTCCAGCGACTTGCGGGTGACGATATCGCGGGCGCGGATGTTCTTGGCGATCAGATTCATCACCGCCTCGCCCGAGGCCACGCAATACTCGTCGCGGCTTTCATAGGGCGCGGGGGCACCGGAGGAGTTCGGCAGGGCCAGCCCGATGGCCTCGGACACGCAGGCCATGGTGTTGGCCGTGAACTGGCCCCCGCACGCCCCGGCGGACGGACAGGCCACCTGCTCCAGCTTTTCCAGCTCGCAGGTGGTCATGTCGCCCGCCTGATGACGGCCCACCGCCTCGAACACGTCCTGAACCGTCACGTCCTTGCCATCGAGTTTGCCCGGCAGGATCGACCCGCCATAGACGAAGACGGACGGCACGTTGAGGCGGATCATCGCCATCATCATGCCCGGCAGCGACTTGTCACACCCGGCCAGCCCGACGATGGCGTCGTAGCAATGTCCGCGCATGGTCAACTCGACCGTATCGGCGATTGCCTCGCGGGAGGCGAGCGAGGAGCGCATCCCCTCATGGCCCATCGCGATGCCGTCGGTGACGGTGATGGTCGTGAATTCGCGCGGGGTGCCGTGGGCCGCCTTGACGCCGATCTTCGCCGCCTGTGCCTGTCGGCTCAAGGCGATGTTGCAGGGCGCTGCCTCGTTCCAGCAGGTCGCGACCCCGACGAGGGGCTGGTGAATCTCCTCCTCCGTCATGCCCATGGCGTAGTAATAGCTGCGATGCGGCGCCCGGGCCGGGCCTTCGGTGACGTGGCGGCTGGGGAGTTTCGACTTGTCGAACTTGGGCGTAGGCGCGTCCATCGCAGGAGCCTTTCGGTAGGAGTCACGGGTTTCGCGCGAGACGTTAGTGCCTTGATGCGGGTGGGGGAAGGGGTTTGAAGCTTCTGGCTCGCATACAAAGCCGTCCGCTATCGGACAATCCCGTACAAGGGATTGAGAATGCTGTTTACTTGCCCCGCCGGATCGCGAAACTGTCGCCCGCGATCGGATTCACCACGAAGCCGAACGCGCGGCTGGATCGGCACTCGTCGCGCGGAGAACCAAAGAGCCGAATGGGAGAGACTCGTCCATGAAATCCTTCAGCAGAAATCTGACTGCCCTTGCGCTCGGTGCGGCCATGACGCTTGGCACTGCTGCCACGTCGATGGCTCAGGATCTGAAATTCTTCACCATCGGCACGGGCGGCACGGCCTATACATACTATCCCGTCGGCGGCGTGATCGCGAATGCGATTTCGAATCCACCCGGATCGCGCGAGTGCGACAAGGGTGGAAGCTGCGGCGTACCGGGCCTGATCGCCTCCGCCGTTTCCTCGCGCGGATCGGTGGACAACGTGAACGCGATCATGTCCGGCCTGCGTAATTCCGGCTTCGCGCAGTCTGACGTGGCCTATTGGGCTTATACCGGCACCGGCACGATGGAGGGCAAGGAACCTGCAAAAGACCTTCGCACCATCGCCGCGCTGTTCGAGGAGCACATTCACCTCGTCGCTCTCGCCGACAGCGATATCGATTCGGTCGCCGACCTCAAGGGCAAGCGCGTCTCGCTCGATGAGCCGGGGTCGGGCACCTATGTCGATGCCAACCTGATTCTCGAATCCGCCGGGTTGTCGAAGGATGACGTCGATGCGGAAGCCCTCAAAGGCAACGCGGCGGGCGAAGCCCTGCGCAACGGCAAGATCGACGCCTATTTCGTGGTCGCGGGCTATCCGACCGGTTCGTTGGTCGAACTGGCCTCCGCCGTGGATATCAAGCTGGTTCCCATCGACGGCGCATCGGCCAAGGCGCTGACCGATAAATACGGCTTCTTCGCCGCGAGCGACATTCCAGCGGGCACCTATGAGAACGTAGGTGCCGTCTCCACCGTCGCCGTGGGTGCACAATGGTTCACCTCCGCCAAGGAAGATGACGAGCTGATCTACGGCATCACCAAGGCGCTGTGGAACGACAATTCCCGCAAGCTGCTCGACAATGGCCATGCCAAGGGCAAGACGATCACTCCGGCAACTGCCCTCGCGGGCGTCGGCGTGCCGCTGCATGACGGGGCTGCACGGTTCTACGAGGAAGCCGGTCTGCTGACCGACGAAGGCAGCATGGGCGGCGCGGCGATGTCGAATGACGAAATCCGCTCCGAACTCGAAGCCCTGAACGCGCGTGTTCAGGAACTGATGGACATGCTGAAGTAAGGCCTTTGAGGCATTCACGATAACAGAGACAGTCACCCCGCGACTTGATCGCGGGGTCCATGGTTCAGCATGAACTGAAATATGGATCCCGCGATCAAGCCGCGGGATGACAAAACTCTTCAAGTCTCCCGCATTTCTGTTGAAGAGATTCCAGCATGACCGAGCCGACCCTGACCGACGATCACCTCGCAGAGATCGAACGCAAATACGATCCCGAAATGGCCTTCCGCGCCACGGGGCGAAAGGTCGGGGCGGTCATCTCTATCGCGCTGGTGGCGATGTCGATCTATCATTTCTATGCCTCCGGCTTCGGGCTGATCCGGGAACTGCTCCACCGAGGTATCCATCTGGCCTTCGTGCTGGGGCTGGTCTTCCTGCTGTTCTCATGGCGTAAGACGCTGACGACTGATCTGGCCAAGCCCACATGGTATCGCTTCGACGGCGTCTCCATCCTCGATATCCTCCTCGCGATCCTCGGGGTTGTGGCGGCGCTCTACCTACCGCTGTTGCCGCCCGAGAGTGTGGCGGAGCGGGTCGGCAATCCGTCCGCCTCGGACGTCATGATGGGGACGGCCCTGCTCGTGCTGGTGTTGGAGGCCGCGCGGCGATCCATCGGCCCGACCCTGCCGATCATCGCGATGCTGTTCATCGCCTTTGCGTATTTCGGCCCGATGATGCCCGGTGCGCTCAAGCATGGCGGATCGAGCTGGCTCGGCATCGTCAACCATCTCTACATGACGAACCAAGGGATCTACGGCGTCGCCATCGGCGTCATGGCGCAATACGTCTTTCTGTTCATTCTGTTCGGCGTGCTCGCCACGCGCATCGGGTTGGGGCAGCTTTTCATCGACCTCGCCTTAGTCCTCGCGGGGCGCTATGCGGGCGGACCCGCCAAGGTCGCGATCTTCTCCTCGGCCTTCATGGGCACGATCTCCGGCTCCTCCATCGCCAATACCGTGACCACGGGCGCGCTGACGATCCCGACGATGAAGAAGATCGGCTACCCCCCCCATTTCGCCGGAGCCGTCGAGGCGACCGCCTCCACGGGCGGACAGATCACGCCGCCCATCCTCGGGGCCGCCGCCTTCATCATGGTGGAGTATCTGGAGATACCGCTGCGCGACGTGCTGGCGGCGGCGTTGATCCCCGCCCTGCTGCATTATTTCGGCATCTTCATCATGGTGCATCTGGAGGCCCGCAAGCTGGGCCTGCGCGGCCTGACGGCGGAAGAACTGCCCAAAGCAGCCGTCGTGCTGCGCCAGCATTGGCTGTCGATCATCCCCCTTGGCATCCTCGTCTATTTCATCCTCAGCGGACGCACCCCGGATTTCGCTGCCGTTTACGGCATCATCGCCTGCGTCGTGGTCGGCTTCCTGAACCCGGTGAACCGCCTGAATATCCGCGATCTGTGGGGGACGCTGGCGCTGGGCGCAAAGTCGACGCTGGCGGTCGGCGCAGCGGCGGCCTGCGTCGGGATCGTGGTCGGCGTCGTGACCCTCACCGGCGTGGGCTTCCGCCTCGGGTATGTCGTCGTGCAGACCGCCACGGATATCGGCACGGCGGTCGGCGGCATCTGGCCGTTCAGCTTCTTCGGCATCGAGCAATGGGCGCTGTTCTTCTCGCTGATCCTGATCGCCATCGCCTGCATCGTAATGGGAGCGGGCATCCCGACGACCGCCACCTACATCATCCTCGTCGCCGTCGCGGCCCCGGCGCTCGCGCAGCTCCAGGTCCAGCCCCTCGTCGCGCATTTCTTCGTGTTCTATTACGGGGTGCTCGCCGACATAACGCCCCCCGTGGCGCTGGCCGCCTACGCCGCCGCCGGGATCGCGGGGTCGAACCCGTTCAGGACCGGAAACACGGCGTTCAGGCTTGGCATCGCCAAAGCCCTCGTCCCCTTCGTCTTCGTCTATTCCCCGGCCCTGTTGCTGGTGGCTGACGGTTTCACATGGACAGCCTTCACCGTGACATTGGCCGGAGCCATGCTCGGCATCGCCGTCCTCGGCGCCGCCTTCGCCGGATACATGCTCGCCCCGATGCGAGCATGGGAGCGGTGGTATGTGGGTGTTGTCAGCCTGTTCTTCATCGCGCCGGGGCTGGCGACCATGGCGATTGGGGCGATGGCGATGGTGCCAGTGATCTTGGTGCAGATGCGGAAACGTGGGATAGCACCAGTGAGTGCATGAACTGCCCCATCCATCTGTCATCGTCGGACTTGTTTCGACGATCCATCTCTCAGATCAACCGATTGTAAAGATTGAGAGATAGACCCTCGGAACAAGTCCGAGGGTACAGCTAAAAAGGTCAATCATGGGCGCGACCGTGTACTGAGCCACCACCGGCTAAAGCCGGTGGGTTCTCATGAGGCGATTGAAATCGCCTTTTCTTAAATGAGCACCTCCGGCGCACTTTGAAGTTTTCTTGTCCGTCTGGAAGACGGAGGTTTTAGACCGATAAGCGGACAATTAATCGTCGCTGCCCATTTACTAATGTGGTTTTCCCAACCCCACCGCCTGCTGATCGAAGAAGGACGTGCTGCTTGGTTTTTCCGGGATGTCCATCTCATAGGCCGAACACCGCACCCGCCCAGTCGCCTCGCCGCGCACCAATTCATGCGTATAGCGACTGGGGAGGTGGTTGGGGCTGAGTTCGATGGCGTCTTCGGCATAGTAGGTGGTGATATAGAGGGTGCGGGGCGTCTCCGAGAGGTTCGGGGCGGAGCCGTGCAGGAGGTTGGCGTGCATCAGGCAGACCGACCCCGCCGACCCGGTGCATTTCACCAGCCGCTTCTTATGCTCGGCAAACACCGCCTCCGACACCGCCCCGGTGAACCGCCCGCCATGCCACAGCGAATAGAGCGGCCCCCGATGCGTGCCCGGCACCACCTCAAGCGGCCCGTTCTCCAGTGTCACATCGTCCACGAACAGCAGCGCGGTGATCATGTCGTCATTGGTCATCGGCTGAAACGTGAAGTCCTGATGGAATTTCACCGTCGTCGCGGCTCCGGGTTGCTTGGCGTTGATCTTGCCATGGTGGAATTTCAGGTTCGGCCCGAGAAGATCGACGCACATATCCACCGTCCGCGCGGTCCGCATCGTGTCGAGGAATACGTCCGACACCTCCTCCGGCGATTGCACCCGGCGCAGGGCTGGACGTTCCGCCGAATGCCCCGGCTCCAGATCGAACCGCGCCCGCCCGTCCAGCGTCTCGCCGTAATCCTCGGTATGCGCGCGGCTTTCCTCGACCATCGCCGCCACCTCGCGCCGCAGGGCCGCCAGTTGCTCCGGCGTCACGGCATCCTCGACGACCAGAAACCCGTCGCGCTCGAAAGCGTCGATCTGCTCTTGTGTCAGAACCGGCATGGCGTATCCCCTCTCTGTGCCCTCCGACGCTTCGACACATCGTGTCGTCTGTCAATCACCCTGTCGCCCTCGCGGAGATCGCTCGATGAAACCCGGTCGCCCGCAATGGATCGCTTTCGCGCCCGTGCTGTTCCTGATACTCTGGTCCGCCGGGTATCCCACGGCCAAGGTTGCGCTGGCCTATGCCGAGCCGATGACCCTGCTCACGCTGCGTTTCGGGTCGGTCGTGCTCATCATGGCGGTTCTGTTCGCATTCGTCAGACCGCCCCTGCCCGCCACGCCAATCGAGTGGGCGCATCTGGCCATCGTCGGGTTTCTGATCCAATCGGTCTATTTCGGCCTCAGCTATATCGCCTTTCGCGCCGGGATCGCGGCGGGGACGGCGGCGCTGATCATGTCGCTGCAACCGATCCTCATCGCCCTCGTCGCGCCGACATGGGCAGGGGAGCGGGTAGGCTGGCGGCGCTGGCTGGGCCTTGCGCTCGGCCTGACCGGCACGATCATCGTCATTGCGGCGCGTTCGACCGTGGAAGCGCCCTCCACCCTCGGCTTCATCTGCGCGGCCATCGCGTTGATCGCCATCACGACCGGCTCGCTGTGGGAGAAACGCTTCGGCCTCGACCATCATCCGATCACCGCCAACCTGATCGGCTACACGGTGGGACTGATCTGCATCCTCCCCGCGATGCTATGGCTGGAGACGCTGCAGGTTCGCTGGACATGGGAGTTCGGCGCAGCCCTCGCCTATCTCGTCGTCGGTAATTCGGTCATCGCCTTCGGCCTCCTCCTCATGATGATCCGCGCCGGAGAGGTCAGCCGCGTCTCCGCCCTCTTCTTCCTCGTCCCACCCCTTGCCGCCCTCCTCGGCTGGCTCATGCTTGGCGAGATCATGCCACCCGTGGCATGGATCGGGATGGCGGTGGCTGCGCTCGGCGTTTTGCTGGCCACGCGAGCATGAGGAGAAACGGGCCATGACGACGATCACGCGCGTAACGATCACCGAGTTCACTTTCGACGTTCCGGATATCGGGCTGGAGACGGCGATGGCCGGTGTCGGCAACATGTCCTACGTGAAGGGAGCGGTTTTCAAACCCAAGCGCTTCGCCGTGAAGATCGACACGGATGACGGTGTCAGCGGCACCTACGTCGCCAACTGGATCGGCACGCCCTCGGCCATGGCGCAGGCGGGGATGCTGGCCCCTCTCATGCTGAGCCGCGATCCGCATACCCGCGAGAAAATCTGGGACGACATGAAGCGCGAGGTTCGCGCCTATGACCATATGGGCCACGGCGTCCTCGATATCGCGCTGTGGGATCTGTGTGGCAAGCTGAACGAGGTCTCCGTCAAATCCATGCTCGGCGGCTGGCGCGACACGATCCCGACCTATGCGAGCAGCTATCATGCACAGGAATCGGGGGGCGGAATGGACTCACCGGAGGCCTTTGCCGATTTTGCAGAAGAATGCCGGGAAAAGGGCTTCCACGGCTTCAAGATTCACGGCTGGATGAATGGCGACGTGACCCGCGAATGCCGGAACCTGCGGATGATGCGCGCTCGCGTCGGCGACGACTGGCGCATCATGCTCGACCCCGCCAGCACGCTCGCCACATGGATGGATGCCTATGCCGTGGGCCGCGTCTGCGACGAGATCGGCGCGTTCTGGTTCGAAGACCCCTACCGCGACAGCTCGATCTCCGCCAACGGCCATGCGCGCCTGCGCGAAAAGCTGAAGACGCCGCTCCTGATGGCCGAGCATGTGCGCGGCATCGAGGCAAAAGCCGGTTTCGTGCTGGCGGGCGGCTGCGACATGATCCATGTCGATCCCGAATACGATATGGGGATCACCGGCGCGATGAAGCTGGCGCATTTCTGCGAAGCGATGGGGATGGATTTGCAATTCCACGCCGCCGGACCCGCCCAGCGCCTCTGCATCTCTGCGATCCGGAACACGCATCTCTACGAGATGGCGCTGGTCGGCCCAAAAATGCCAAACGTCATCGCGCCAGTCTATACCTGCGGCTACTCGGATCAGCCCGACGATTTACCCGCAGACGGCTGCGTTCCGGTGCCGGACGGGCCGGGTCTTGGCGTGCAGTATGACTGGGATTTCATCGCCGCACACAAGACAGCGGAGACTATCCACGAATGAGCGATATGAGCCGCTATGGCTACAGCAGATCGGCCAACAGAAACGCCGCGCCCGACGACGGTAGATCTGCAATCACCGACCAGATGCGTCGCGCTTCGCCCTCGCTAAGAAGAGAGGCTGCTTTAGCGCGAACCTTCGCTTGCCTGTCTTCAATGGAGAGGGGCGCAGCAATATCGTGATGCACATCCTCGCGCGTGCCATCCTGGCGCTCGACGACGACCAGAGCTTCGGTTTCCGTGAAGGCCGCATCGGTCTCGATGGTCACGCAGTTCCGCAAGGCGGCGAGGGCAGGGTCTACGCAGGCGCTTTCGGTGAAGGTCGCGAGGGCGGCAGTATTGCGGCCAGCAAGGCCCATCGCGGCGATAAGGCGCAGACTGAACTTCGCCTCCAGCCCCGTGCGTGGCTCGGCGATGTTGCAGACTTTCAGATAGCGGGGATGGACGGTGACGGTGATCCCCGCCACATCTTCCGGTGAGACCACGCTGCGGGCCGTCTTGCGCCGCTTCGACCGTGGCGTGAGTGCCATGGCAGCAGGCATGGAACTTGTGCTTCACCTCCTCGAACAGCCACCGATCCATCGGCAGCGCTCCGCCCCCTACCCCCGCATGGGTCGCCGCAAACCCCTGCGCACAGTCGAGGGCATCAGGGCGCGACACGAAACCGGCCACCGCGAGCGTCGCTGCCTCCACCGCATTCGAGGCGGCGAAACCGGCGTGGTAGGGCTTGCCCATCGTCCCGAACTGCGATTTCAGGCCGGAGGCGCGAGTGGCGGCGATGCCGAGAGCATGGGCGGTCCGCTCCGCATCCAACCCCAACAGCCGCGCGCATCCGGCGGTGGCACCAATGCATCCGGCAGTGGCGGTGATGTGGAAACCATGCTCGTAATGCCCACGCCCGAGCCAAGCGCCGATACGGACTGTCGCTTCGGCTCCGATCAGGGCTGCATCCAGGGTATCGGCCCCGCTGATCCCGTGCTTTTCTGACAAGGCGAGAACGGCAGGAAACACGACAACACTCGGATGGCCCAATGAGGCAAAGTGCGTGTCGTCGTAATCGAGAGCATGGGACGTCGCCCCATTCGCCAGCGCAGCGGCACGGGCCGGAAGCCGCACATCAGTGCCAAGAACCGTCGCGTCCCCGGCGCCGCCCTCCGCGAGAACCATCTTCCGCACGATCCGCGACACCGGCTCGCCACACCCTGCAACCCCCACGGCGATCCAGTCGAGTAAGGAGAGGCGCAGCACATGCGCGACACTCGTGGGCAACTCCGGGCGCGGGGTCTCCACGGCGAACCGGGCAATCGCTTCCGTTACCGCCCCGCCAAACCTTTGCCCGCAGGGAGAGGGTTTCGGGTCGCGCTTCATTGCGCTCCCCTCTCACGATCCCCGAATTCGGTGCGGAGCGCATCCGAATGCTCTCCCAACGCCGGAACCTCCGCCCGCCTCCCTGCATCGGTCCTGACAGGCAGATCGGCGATAGAGATTCCCATGTCGCCAACCCTCACCTCCATGTTGCGCAGGAAGGGGTGCTCGGAGAGGTCTTCGACTTCGTTGAGTCGGGCGCAGGCGATGCGCGCCTCATCGAGCATCGGGATCAGGGTGTTGCGGTCATGCTGGCCGAAGACGGCATCGATGATCGCGGTCAGGGCGTCGCGATTTGTTACCCGGTCGGGGTTTTCGGCGAAACGCGGGTCATCGGCGAGAGCGGGCTGTTCGAGGATCGTCTCGCAGAAGACGCGGAACTCGCGGTCGCTCTGGATCGAGATCATCACGGGACCATCTTTCGCGGCAAACGCCCCGTAGGGCGCGACGAAGGTATGGGTGAGGCCAAGGCGCTGGGGTGCGGGGCCGAAATAGCGATGCGCCATCAGCGGCATGTTCATCCAGTCCGCAATGACGTCGAACATTGACACCGACAGATCGATGCCCTGCCCCGTCCGCCCCCGCTGGATCAGCGCACGCAGTATGGCGGAGAACGCCGTCAGCCCCGCCGAAAGATCGGTGATCGACACCCCAACACGTGCGGGGCTTTCAGGAGTGCCTGTGACAGCACACAGACCCGCTTCGGCCTGAATGAGGAAATCATACGCCTTCTTCTTCGCCGCCTCCCCGTCAGGGCCATATCCCGTGATCTCGCAAGTGATAAGACCGGGATTATCGCCGCGCAGCGCCTCCCCCCCGAACCCGCGCTTGGCCAAGGCGCCGGGTGCAAGATTGTGCAAAAACACATCCGCCTGCCGCAGCATGGTGCGCAGCAGCGCAGCGTCCTCCGCATTGTTAAGGTCGAGACACACCGATTCCTTGCCATGGTTGAGCCATGCGAAGATCGTGCTCTGGCCATTCGCACCCCGGTCATAGCCGCGTGCGAAATCGCCCTCGGCACGCTCGACCTTCACCACCCGTGCCCCGGCATCGGCCAGCAGCGCTCCGCAATAGGGCGCGGCAACCGCTTGCTCCATCGAGACGACGAAGATGCCGTCCAATTCGCGATTCAATCCCATGCGCGCATCTTCCCCCTTGGCGATCCACTCTGAATGGAACACCATTCCCGTGCAATCAAGGAAGTGACCATGACCTACGAGACCCTGATCGTTGAGACGCCACGTTCCCATGTCCTGCTCGTGACCATGAACCGGCCCGATGCAGCCAATGCGATGAATACCCAGCTATCGCGCGACATGATCGACCTTTTCGAGGGGTTGGCGCTCGATCCGGGCGAGACTCGCTGCGTCGTCGTGACCGGGGCCGGGGAGCGCGCCTTCTGTGCCGGGGGCGACCTCAAGGAACGCAAGGGCATGACGGATGAGGCATGGGGTCGTCAGCATGTCGTCTTCGAGCGGATGGTCCGCGCATTGCTCGATTGCCCGGTGCCGATCATCGGCGCAGTGAACGGAGCGGCCTATGGGGGTGGCAGCGAGATCGCGGCGACGATGGATTTCCTCTATGCGGCGGAAACAGCGAAGTTCGCCATGACTGAAGCGTCGCTCGGGATCATCCCCGGCGCGGGCGGCACGCAGACCCTCGCGCGGGCGATGGGCGAGCGGCGGGCGAAGGAATTGCTGATGTCCTGCCGCCCGTTCTCGGCACAGGAGGCGGCAGAGTGGGGATTGGTGAATGCCGTCTTCACAAAGGCCGACCTGCTCGACGCCGCACTCGCCACGGCGGAGAAGATTGCGGGCAACGCGCCCATCGCCGTGAGACAGGTCAAACAGTCCATCCATCGCGGGCTATCGATGTCATTGCGGGATGGGTTGGCCTTCGAGATCGAAGCCTATAACCGCAGCGTCCCCACCGAAGACCGCCGCGAGGGCGTGCTGGCCTTCAACGAAAAGCGCAAGGCAGACTTCAAGGGGCGGTAGCGCCGACATCAGTACCGCGAAAGCGCAAGGGTGTCCGGGATTCCTAGAAGTTTAAAAACGTTGTCATTCCGCGACTTGATCGCGGAATCCATCTCTCAGCATTCGCTGGACCATGGACCCGCGATCAAGTCGCGGGGTGACATTGCTTCAACGGAAATGCGAGCATAACAAGAACGGGATCACCCCAGCGCCGCAACACCCGGCAAGGTCTTGCCTTCCATCCACTCCAGAAAGGCCCCTCCGGCAGTGGAGACATAGGAAAACCGCTCCCCCACCCCCGCCGCATTGAGCGCTGCGACGGTATCACCGCCCCCGGCAACGGAAAGCAGTTTCCCGGCATCCGTCAAATCGGCAACCTTCTGCGCGGCGGCGACGGTTGCGCGGTCGAAAGGTTCGATCTCGAACGCGCCAAGAGGACCGTTCCACACAACCGTCTTCGCGCTTGCGAACCGCTCCGCGATCAGCGCCACCGTCTGCTCGCCCGCATCAAGGATCATCATATCTTCGGGGCAGGCATCGGCAGAAACCGTGCGATTGGGAGAATTCGTCGCGAAAGCTTCGGCAACCACTACATCGACCGGCAGGATCAACTCGCACCCGGCCTTCTTCGCACGCGCCGAGACATCGCGGGCGGTATCGAGCATATCATGCTCGCAAAGGGATTTCCCGACGGGCTTCCCCTCGGCGGCCAGAAACGTATTCGCCATGCCCCCGCCGATGACGACGGCATCTACCTTCTCCAGCAGATTGCCGATCAGGTCGAGTTTCGTAGACACCTTCGCCCCGCCGACCACCGCAACCACAGGCCGCTTCGGCTTCGACAACGCGCCTTCCAGCGCTTTCAACTCCGCCGCCATATTCCGCCCTGCCGCCGAGGGCAGCAATCGCGCGATCCCTTCCGTCGAAGCATGGGCGCGATGCGCCGCCGAGAATGCATCATTGACATACACATCGCCCAGTGCCGCCAGCGCCTTCGCGAAATCAGGATCGTTCGCCTCCTCGCCAGCATGGAAGCGCGTATTTTCCAGCAGTACGATCTCGTCCGCCCCTTGCGCCGCAATCGCCGACTCCGCCGCCTCGCCGATACAATCGGAGGCAAAGCGCACCGGATGCCCGGACAAGCTTTCGAGCGTACCGCTCACCACCGACAGCGACATCCCCGGCACCCGCTGACCCTTCGGCCTGCCGAAATG
>CALHLW010000173.1 GCA_938034615.1 uncultured Neomegalonema sp.
ACCGTCTGCGAGACGGAGCGGAAGGTCGCAGGAACGACGCTCAGCGACTCGGAAGGCTCTTCGACAACCACGGTCTGCTGGGTGGTCGTGAAGGTCGCAGGAACCACGCGCAGCGACTGCGAAGGCTCTTCGACGACGACCGTCTGCGAGACAGTCTTGAAGGTCGCAGGAACGACGCTCAGCGACTCAGAAGGCTCTTCGACCACAACGGTCTGCGAGCGGGTCGCGTATTTGGCCGGAACGACCTGCAGACTTTCCGAAGGCTCCTCGACGACGACCGTCTGGGCCACGTCACGGAACTTGGCAGGAATGACCTGAAGCGACTCGGAAGCTTCCTCGACGACAACCGTCTGCGAGACAGTCCTGAACGTCGCGGGGATAACCTGAAGGCTTTCGGAAGGCTCTTCGACCACTACCGTCTGCGAGACGGAGCGGAAGGATGGACCGCCGGAGTTGCCGGAGGTGCCGCCGCCTGCGCCGCCACCGGTTGAGCGGGCGATGATGCCTGCACCGTTAGCGCCACGGATCACGTTGCCGGAAGCATCGACTGCGAAGCCCTGGCCATTGATGCCGACCGCGCCTGCGATTGCAGCGCCGGACGCCGCGTCAACGATGACGCCACCGCCGCCACCACCGCCGGACACGATGACGAGGCTCTCGGAAGGCTCCTGAGCTTCGACGGTCTCGGTAACGGTGCGATAGGTTGCCGGAACGACTTCGAGACGCTCGGAAGGCTCCTCAACGACGACCGTTTCAGTCACGTTCCGGTACTGAGCCGGAATGACTTCGATTTTTTCACCGCCAGCGCGATCAACGATGCGCTGAGTTACGGTACGGTACTGTGCCGGGATTACTACGCGTGCGTAGCATTTACCGGGCTCAGCGTTAGGGGGCAGGACCTCTGTTTGGGCCCCTGCGCTCCCTGCACTGTTCATGAAGGCCACAGCACCCAGCACAAGGCCGCTGCTCGCCAACAAGAAATTCTTACGCTTCATTGCTCATCTCCACTCCATTTTCGTCTCACGTCGCATGGCGCAATAAGGGCGAAATGCGGCGCAAGCCACAACTTCGTCCAATGCAATTCTCATTCCAGATCTTTCGCTACACCCCGGCGAAGAACCCAGACCATACTGACGCACGACCGCCACAGGCCGTCACATGCATGACGTATTGCGGCTGGCTGGCGATGGGTACCACACGCCACTTTCCAAATCATTCAAAAAAGGAACAACAAGGGTTAACCGCGCGAAACTGTGTCATTAATCCAACGATAACGACCAGAAGAACGCTCGTACAACAGACGCTCTATCAGCAGAACCCTTTGCAAATGGGGCGAAAAATAGGCGCGATGCCCCCATGTAAAGAACCGGAACATTAACTTCGACGTCGTACGACTGTGCCACAACAGAACAGTTAATTTAGTGCTGTGAAGAAGATGTTTCGTTAAGATTATACGCCGTCGACCCGAGTTTTGCCGGTACCAGTGGCCAAAGTGATTCGCAATTTGCACACACTTTCGCACCTGACTCTCCCCTTAACCTAGTTTCGAACGAAATTGAAACGAATGCCCCACCCGGACGGGTAGGGCCTCCCCCCTACTCCTCGTAAATCTTGTTTCCGCGTGAAGGAGGCGTGCCGGCGAAAATCCCGCAAAAATGAGGGTTGTACGCAAAAGCAAGATTTGGAGTGACGCCATGATCGGACTCGATACCCAGTCTCCCCGGACTCTCGATTGTCGAGCGAAACCCCTGTCGTTTATCGACCGCTCGCTCGCGTCGGATCGCTTTGGCGATATCCGGACCATCATCGTAGACGACGACGCCGTCGAGAATGCCCGCATTGTCGCCGAGCGATGCTGGCACGATGCCGAGGTAGTCGCGAGACGCGCGCCCTGCCTTATCGACCGTGCCGCCTGATCCATCGACCCAAAGGGACTAGATCACATGAGCCACTCACTCTTTCCGATGCGACGCGCGCGGCTTCAGCGCTCCACGCTGGCCGTTCCGGGGTCGAACCCAACGATGATCGACAAGGCTGCTGACAGCGATGCCGACGTCATCTTCCTCGATTGCGAGGATGCCGTCGCGCCGCCCGAGAAGGAGCAGGCCCGAAAGAATATCGTTCAGGCGCTGAACGACATCGACTGGGCGGGCAAAGGCAAGACCATGTCAGTCCGCATCAACGGGCTCGATACGCATTACATGTATCGCGATGTGGTCGATATCATGGAGCAGGCGGGCGACAAGCTCGACACGATCCTCGTTCCCAAGGTCGGCGTGACTGCCGATCTCTACGCCGTGGAGATGATGATCAACCAGATCGAGCAGGGCATGGGCCGCGAACCGCATGTGCAACTTGAAGCGCTGATCGAAACCGCGCTCGGCATGGCCAATGTGCTGGAGATCGCGCAGTTCGGTGGGCGGCTGGAAGCGTTGCATTTCGGTGTGGCGGATTACGCCGCCTCGTTGCGCGCCAGAACCACGAATATCGGCGGGCTAAACCCCGATTATCCCGGCGACCAGTGGCATCACGGTCTGAGCGCCATGACGATTGCCTGTCGTGCCTACGGCTTGCGACCCATCGATGGGCCGTTCGGCGATTTCAATGATCCCGATGGATACAAGGACGCCGCTCGCCGGGGTGCCGCCCTCGGGCTTGAGGGAAAATGGGCGATCCATCCCTCGCAGATCGCGCTGGCCAACGAGGTCTTCTCGCCTCCCGCTGCCGAGGTCGAGAAGGCGCATAAGATCGTCGCCGCCCTCAAGGAAGCCGAGGCGCAGGGCAAAGGTGCCGCCTCGCTGGACGGCAAGATGATCGATGCGGCGTCCGAACGCATGGCGGCCAATGTCATCGCCGTGGACGAAGCGATCCGCGCACGCGCGGCCTGACCGGGAGAGGAAGACAATGGATATTCATGAATATCAGGCCAAGGAAATCCTCGCCCGGTTCGGCGTACCTATCCCACGCGGGGGCCTGGCTTACAGCCCCGAACAGGCCGCCTATCGCAGCCACGAAATCGGCGGCGATAAATGGGTGGTGAAGGCACAGATCCACTCGGGCGGGCGCGGAGAAGCCGGGGGCGTCAAGGTCTGTGGCAACGACGCGGAAATCCGTGACTACGCAGCGACCCTGTTCGGCAAGCGCATGGTGACGAAGCAGACCGACGAGCGCGGCAAGCTTGTGGGCCGGGTTTATGTGGAGGAAGCCTCCAGCATCGCACAGGAACTCTATCTCGGTTTCGTCCTCGACCGTTCCTCCGAGCGGATCATGGTCGTCGCCTCCGCCGAGGGCGGCATGGAGATCGAAGACCTGTCGGAAAATCACCCCGACGCGATTTTGCGGATGCTGATCGATCCGGCGACGGGCTTTCTAGACTATCAAGCGCGTGAACTGGCCTTTGGGCTAGGCTTCGATGCGGGGCAGGTGGCCGAAGCCACGAAGATCTTCCGCGCCTGCTATCGCGCCTTCCGCGACTACGACGCCACGATGGTCGAGATCAATCCGCTGGTGGTCACTAACGAGGGCAAGCTGGTCGCTCTAGATGCAAAGATGAGCTTCGACGACAACGCGATGTTCCGCCGCTCTGAAATCGCCGAGCTGCGCGATATGAGCCAGGAAGACCCTGTCGAGGCAGGCGCAGCGGATCGCGGCCTTTCCTATGTCTCCCTCGACGGCAATATCGGCTGCATGATCAACGGGGCCGGTCTCGCCATGGCAACGATGGACATGATCAAGCTGGCCGGGGGGATGCCCGCGAATTTCCTCGATATCGGGGGTGGGGCTAGCCCGGAGCGAGTACTGACCGCCTTCCGCACCGTGCTGGCGGACCCGAAGGTCGAGGCGATCCTCGTGAACATCTTCGCCGGGATCAACCGCTGCGACTGGGTCGCGGAGGGCGTCGTGCAGGCATTTCAGAAGATGCAGATCGACATTCCTGTCATCGTCCGGCTCTCCGGCACGAATGTCGAGGAAGGCCGGAAGATCATCGACGAATCGGGATTGTCGCTCATCACTGCCGAAACACTGGCGGAAGCCGCAGAGAAATCCGTTGCGGCCATCGCAGGCAAAAAAACCGCTTAGAGAGCGATTTCAAGGGACGTGGCTTCACGTCCCGGCTCGGAGATCGCGCTGGAATAAAGACCCGAAGGGGGACAGGTCATGGCTATTCTTCTCGACGAGACCACCAAAGTCATCGTGCAAGGCATCTCGGGCCGCATAGGTCAGTTCCATGCCAATGACATGATCGAATACGGCACCAATGTCGTCGGCGGCGTCACCCCAGGCAAGGGGGGCCACAGCATCCTCGACCGCCCCGTATTCAACACGGTCAAAGGCGCCGTGAAGGAAACTGGCGCTACCGCCTCCATCGTTTTCGTTCCGCCCCCTTTTGCGGCGGATGCAATCATGGAGGCAGCCGATGCGGGCATCAAATACTGCACTTGCGTCACCGACGGTATACCGGCGCAGGACATGATGCGCGTCAAACGCTTCATGCGGCGCTATAAGGCCGAGGACAAGATGATCCTGACCGGCCCGAACTGCGCGGGCACCATCTCGCCCGGCAAGGCGATGATGGGAATCATGCCGCCCCATATCTACATGCCGGGGCGCGTCGGAATCGTCGGTCGCTCGGGGACGCTCGGATACGAGGCCGCGAGCCAGATGAAGACGCTGGGGATCGGGGTTTCCACCTCGGTCGGCATCGGGGGCGACCCCATCAACGGATCGAGCTTCATGGATATCCTCGCGCTTTTCGAGGAAGACCCCGATACGGATGCCGTGATGATGATCGGCGAGATCGGCGGACCGCAGGAGGCGCAGGCCGCCGAATTTATCCGGGATCACATGAAGAAACCCGTCGTCGCCTATGTCGCGGGGCTGTCGGCTCCTAAAGGCCGGACCATGGGCCATGCAGGTGCGATCATTTCCGCCTTTGGAGAGAGCGCGCAGGAAAAAGTCGTTATCCTCGAAGAAGCGGGCGTCACCGTTGCCCCGACGCCGTCGTCGATGGGCGTGACGATGGCCAATCTCCTCAATGGTTCGGCGGAGGCAGCATGAGTATCGACTCCGCGCACGATAGTGCTGCACTTGATTCTGCCAGTGCGCCCACAGGAGCAAGGCCGATCATCGCCGCCGAGTATACCCCTGAAACCACCGCGCGCTATCGAGACGAAATTCAGGGATTATTGAACAGCCTGTTCGACGACTTCCTGCGCCATCAGGAGCCTGCGCTCCACAGCGTCTTGCAATCGGCGCGATCCCTTGATGCGCATGAAGGGTCGCTTCTGCTGAAAGCCCTGCAATCGGTCGGTATCAGGTTCCAGTTGACCGCCATTGCCGAGGAGATCGCCGAGACGCGCAAGATACGCCTCACCGAAGTCTCGGGCGGCCCGGATGCCGTGATCGGCTCGTTCCACCGGATGCTCGGCCATGCCGCCGCACGCAACGTCGCAGAAGAAGACATCAAGCGGGCGCTGGAGACCTTCCAGATATCGCCGACAATCACCGCCCACCCGACAGAGGCCAAGCGCGTCACGATCCTCGAAATTCATCGCCGTATCTATCGCAAGCTGGTCGATCTGGAGACGAACCGCTGGACCCCGCGCGAGCGCGAGCGGCTGATTTCCGAATTGCGCAACACGATTGCCCTGCTCTGGATGACCGGGGAACTGCGGCTGGAACGCCCCACCCTTGATGAGGAGGTTTCCTGGGGGTTGCACTTCTTTAACGAGACGCTGTTCGATGGTGCACTCGAAGCGGCGCGTAAACTCGAAGACGCGCTACACCGGCACTTTCCCGAAACCGAGTTCGAAATTCCCGCTTTTCTGAAATTCTGCTCGTGGATCGGCGGCGACCGGGACGGAAATCCGAACGTCACGACGGATGTGACCCGGCGCACTCTACTGCGGCACCGCGACAATGCCCTTCATCGATACATCCGCGAGTTGGATCGCCTGTCGCGCGTTCTGAGTATCAGCGAGCACGTTAATCCTCCGACCGAAGCCTTACGCGCCCGGTTGGGTGCCTGCCTCGATACCATCGACGATTCCAAGGCGATCACCGCCCGTAACCCACACGAACCGTTCCGCCAGTTCTGCGTTGCGATGGCAACACGTCTGCGCGCGACCCTGAGCGATCCCGCCCCCGGTGCAACGCCCTACGAGACACCGGGCAGCTTCATCGGTGATCTGAACGCACTGGAGGCCGGGCTTGGCGATATAGGTGCAAGGGGCATCGCGTCGGACGAAATCCGGGCGCTGCGCCATCTGGTGATGAGCTTCGGGTTTCGCACGGCGGCGCTCGATGTACGGCAGAATACCTCCGTCATCAATCGCACGATTACCGCGCTGGCCGGGGATGCGCCGACGCTGGCGGATGATCTGGCAACCGGCGTGGCGGTCGATGTCGATGGCGCGACGTTGGACGAGAAAGCGGCTGAAACCGTCGCCCTCTTCCGGTTGCTCGGCGAGACGCAGCAAGACCCCGAAGCCATCGGGGCCTTCGTCCTGTCGATGGCGTCCTCGGTAGACGATATCCTTGGGGTGGCGTGGCTGGCTAAGGCCACAGGGGCCGGAGAAAGTTTTCCGCCCATCGTGCCACTGTTCGAGACTATCGACGATCT
>CALHLW010000174.1 GCA_938034615.1 uncultured Neomegalonema sp.
GGGCCGAGATGCAGGGTCTTGTAGCCGAGGTCGATACTCTGGGTATCGGAGCCGAAGATCAGGTTGAGGATCTGCGCGAACATGATCGCCAGACCGAAGGTGGCGAGCAGCGAGGTGAAGAGATCGCGCTCGATCACGCGCCTGATGACCAGCTTGTAGGTGATCCAGCCGATGATCCACATGACGACGAAAGCCGCCGGGATGCCGATGAACGGGTGGATGCCCGCCTGCGCCATCGCCCATGCGACGTAGCCGCCCGCGATCACGAAGTCCCCTTGCGCAAGGTTCTTGACGTTCATCACGCCCCAGACCAGCGCCAGGCCATAGGCCGCAAGCGCGAAAAGCGCCCCGATCATGATCCCGTCGATCAGAATCTTGAGGTTCACGACGGGAAACTCGAAGAGCAGCCCGATATTGGAGATTATCTGGTCCATGCGCGGTCTTTCGAGAATGGCGTTCTATGCAATACGGAGACGAAACAATCGAAGGGGTCATTCCGCGCCGTCCATTGCATGGCGCGATGCGCGGAATCCATCTGTCAGCATGAGTGGAAAGATGGAACCTCGCGGATTGCGCGGTGCAACCGAAGTCGCGGGGTGACGAATGCACTGGCACCGATGGGTCACATCGATGCCAGTGAGAGCCTTACTCGGCTTTACGCGGCCAGTTCAGCTCGTGCGACGCGAACTCCGAGGGAGCGACCACGTTGTACTTGCCGTCCTGAATCTGGCGCAGGACCATTGGCTTGGCGATGTTGTTGCCCGCTTCGGAGAAACGGATATCGCCATAGAAGGTGCTCAGATCGGTTGCCGAGAGGGCATCACGAACCTTGTCCTTGTCCAGCGAACCGGCACGTTCAAAGGCATCCGCGAAGACGTAGACCGCAGCAGACGCCTGAGCGGTCTGATAGGGCACCGTCTTGTTGGTGTATTCCGGGAACGCTTCCTTGAAGCCTTCCTCGTACTCAGCGGCGGTGCCGAAAAGCTCATCCTCGTAGCTGAGCGTTTCGGCCCACTGGGTCGAGCAGAGGATGTCGTTCGCGGCCTTGCCGAAGTTGCCGACCACATCGGCGGCTTCGCAGTGGGTGATGGCGATCATCGGCACGTCGATGCCCTGTTCGCCGATCTGACGCACGGCGGTTGCCGCCCCTTTCGAGTGACCGGAAACGATCAGCAGGTCGGGCTTGATGAGTTTCACCTTGGTCAGGATCGCGCTCATGTCCGAGAGGTCACGCGGCAGTTTCTCGTCGATGACGACGTTCATGCCGTATTTCTTGGCATCGTCCTGCACACCTGCGCGGATGTCGAGAGAGAACGGATCGTTCTCGACCGCGATGGCAACCTTGATATCCTTGGGGTCTTTGCCTTCCTTCTCGGCCATTTCGGCGGCGAGGGTCACGGCGGAGGCGAGGTACTGCTCGGAGGTCGAGAGGACCGCGAAGAGGTACTTGTAGCCCTTGTTGAACAGCGAGCGGGATGCGCCCTCGGCTTCGACCATCGGGATCTTGTACTGCTCGGTGACGGGCGCGATGGCCTTGGTCAGACCGGAGGAGTACGGCCCGAGCATGTACTGGACCTTGTCCTGATTGATCAGGCGTTCGGCCAGTGTCGCACCGCGGTCACCTTTGGATTCGTCATCGTAGTAGATGGTCGAGAAGTTGTAGCACTTCCCGGCGACCTTGATGCCGCCGTTATCCTTGAGCTTCTGGATGGCGTATTCATAGCCGTTCTTGGCGTGCACGCCGTTTGTGGCGTATTTGCCGGTCAGCGAGATCGCTGCGCCGAGCGTGATCGTGTCGCAGTCTTCAGCCATGG
Organism: uncultured Neomegalonema sp.; assembly: GCA_938034615.1. Lineage (GTDB taxonomy): Bacteria > Pseudomonadota > Alphaproteobacteria > Rhodobacterales > Rhodobacteraceae > JAHDDY01. The sequence continues at coordinate 1,815 of CALHLW010000174.1, forward strand.
CGGTGGACGCAGAAGCGAAGAGCGCGCCGGTGGCCAGAAGCGAGATGCCGAATTTCTTCATGGTTCCCATCGAGGTGGTTTCCTCCCGTTGTGGGTTGAGTGACGTTATTATTCGCAGTGTGGCATGGCCCACCGCGTTGGTCGCAAGTCTAATCAGACGTTTGCGGCGATTCCAAGCGCCGATGCGTCGTAAACGGTCTTTAAATCAATCTTTCCGGCCCGAGACCGCAGGTTAGTGCCTTTCTCATCAGGGTCGGCAGGGCCTCGCCGTCCATCTTCGCGGTCCAGCGGCCCCGGTCCGCGCGGGCGTCCATGGGGACATCGGCGCGCATGACGGTGAGGACCAAGTGAAAATGCGTGAAGGTGTGGCGCACCTCGCCCATCGCGCGCCAGTCTGCGGCCAGTGGCGGGGCGGGTGGCGGAGCCTCGTCGGCCCAGTCGGTTCCGGGGAGTTCGGCCATGCCGCCGAGCAGGCCCTTGTCCGGGCGGGTGGTCAGGAGAATCGCGCCGTCCTTGCGATGGACGAGGTAGCAGATGCCGTGGCGGGTGGGTTTGGCTTTCTTCGGGGTCTTGCGGGGTAGAGTCGCGGCGATGCCCTGCGCGCGGGCTTGGCAGAGGTCGGACACGGGGCAGAGATCGCAGGCGAGATTGCGGGGGGTGCAGATGGTGGCGCCGAGGTCCATGACGGCCTGCGCGTAGTCGCCGGGGCGGTGTTGCGGGGTCGCGTCGGCAGCGAGGGCGTAGAGGCGTTTCTTCGCGCCGGGGAGCGGGTCGGTCACAGCATGGAGGCGGGCCATGACCCGCTCGATATTGCCGTCCACCACCGTCGCGGCCTCGTCGAAGGCAATGGAGGCGATGGCCGCCGCCGTGTAGAGACCGACCCCCGGCAGAGTGCGCAATTCGGCTTCGGTGCGGGGGAAAGCGCCGCCATGGTCGGCCACGATGACCTGCGCGCAGGCATGGAGGTTACGGGCGCGGGCGTAATAGCCCAGACCCGCCCATTCGGCGAGAACGTCGTCGCGGGGGGCCGCTGCCAGCGCCTCGATAGTCGGCCAGCGGGAAGTAAACCGCTCGAAATAGGCTTTTACCGTCGCCACGGTCGTCTGTTGCAGCATGATTTCCGACAGCCAGACCCGATACGGATCGGGCCGCACATCCACCCCCGGCCCGATGCGCCACGGCAGCTCGCGGGCATGGGAATCGTACCAGTCGAGCAGGGTTTTCGAGAATGGATGGGTCATGGGGGATGTTGAAGCATCGGAGCCGAAGATGGGCAAGTTCTGCGTTTGCCTATACGATCAGCGAGATGGGGATTCAGGGGGAGCAGTCACTGATGGTCATTTTTACGCATCGTGAACGCAGCATCAAAACCTGTAACAAGCATTGACTGACAGATTTATAATTCTTGGGATATGAAACCCGGCATGTTCTTATCGAACAGTGGATCGCGATCACTCTCACTGTCTGCGGTCACTGGCTGCCCCGCGACTTCCGCGGCGCGGCGCGGCACGCGGGGTCAATAGTCCGGCACATGCTGCACCATGGATTCCGCGATCAAGTCGCGGAATGACAAGAGCTTTTGGGTTCACACCCCCCGGATATCTTGGTCAGCGTAATGCGTACAGGATCGCTTGGGATGGAAAACGTCACAACCCCGTCATCGGGGCTTTGAATCCCTTGGCATTGGTTTACCCTTTCGACGCATAGTGCGGCTGTACGACGAAAGGATTCCGACCCGACCATGGCGACCCGGTTCCAGAAAAAGCGGTATGGCCGCAAGAACTTCGTGCGCGCGGCAACGGCGGCGAAAGGGTTGATCCGCCCTGCCCTGACGCAGCGCGGGTTTTCGGAACCGCGCATCCTGACGGAATGGGACGATGTGGTGGGCGAGCGGATCGCGGGGCTTTGTCGCCCCGTCAAGCTGGGCTATGCGGGACGCGAGGGGATGGGCGGTACACTGACGGTCGGCACGCTCGGGGCCATGGCCCTTGAAGTCCAGCACCTGACACCGCAGATCATCGAGCGGGTGAATGCCCATTACGGCTATCGCGCGATCTCGCGCATCCGGCTGGTGCAACTGGGGCCGGAGGCGTTCGAGGAACAGAAAAAAAGGCGGAATGCGCCACATGCTCGCCCGGAAGAGGTGAGACGTATCCGCTCCATGGTCGAACCCGTGGCCGACGAGGGGCTGCGCGGCGCCCTCGAACGTCTGGGACGCAATATCGCTACAAAACGCCCGGACGGGGCGACCGACACGGAAGAACGAGGAAAAGTATGAATAAGGGAATTCTCATCGGCGCGGCGATCTTCGCGGTTGCTGCGGTTGCAGGCTGGGGCGCGATGTCGATGCTGACCGAAAACGACACGCCGACCGAACGCGCCGCGTTGGTCAGTGAAGGCGGCGGCACGGGCGAGGCGGTCTCCTCCTCCGATCTCGCCCCGTTGGGCGCCTACGCCGGCACGGTCACGGAATCGGGCGGCTTCACGGGCGATGTGCTGGAGGGCGATGCCGATGCGCCGGTGACGATCATCGAATATGCCTCGCTGACCTGCCCGCATTGCGCGACCTTCCACGAGCGCATCTATAAACCGCTGAAAGCCGATTACATCGATACCGGCAAGGTGAAGTTCATCTACCGCGACTTCCCGCTGAACAACCCGGCCATCGCCGCCTCGATCATTGCGCGCTGCGGCGGCAAGGATCGCTACACCGCCTTCATCGACCTGTTCATGGACCAGCAGGACCGCTGGACCCGCGCCGAAGACTGGATGGGCGAATTGCAGAACATGGCCAAGATCGGCGGGCTGAACCCCGATAAGATCAATGCCTGCCTTCAGGACAAGGCCCTCGGCCAGAGCGTGATCGACCGCTATCGCGCGGGCAGCGAGACCTTTCAGGTCACCTCGACCCCGACGGTTCTGGTCGATGGCAAGAAATACGAGGGCGAGATGAGCCCGACGGCCCTGTCGGCGTTCATCGACGGTAAGCTCTGAAACGCGGGTTTCACACTCCGCAACAGGACGAGGACCATACGCCATGAGTAAACGCATCATCGCCGGTATCGCCATCGCTCTGGGAACCGCCTTCGGGATAGGGACCGCAGGGGCCACTGAAACGGGCAGCGCCGTGACGGTGCAATATGTGGCTCCTGCCGATTCGGGAATGGCGGCTCTGGCCCCCACGGGGGTCTATGCAGGAAATGTGACGGCGAGCGGCGGGTTCACGGGCGACGTTGCCGAGGGGTCGGCTTCGGCCCCGGTCACGATCATCGAATATGCCTCGCTGAGCTGTCCGAGCTGCGCGAAGTTTCATGCGGGAACCTACCCGGCGCTGAAATCGCAATATATCGATACCGGCAAGGTGCGCTTTATCCTGCGGGACTTTCCTCTGAACGAATCCGCCTTTGCCGCGACGATCCTGGCCCGCTGCGGCGGGGCGCAGGCCTACCTGCCCTTCGCGCATCACTACCTGTCAACACAGGATTCCTGGGCCTTTGGGGATGACTGGCTGAACCGGATCGAAACCATCGGCAAGCAACGCGGTCTGGATGCGCAGCGGGTCGATGCCTGCCTGAAGGACGGCGCATTGTTCCAGAGCATCAACGAACGCCGCAAGGCGGGCGTGGCGGTGTTCGGGGTCAACAGCACGCCAACGCTCGTCATCAACGGCCAACGCTACGACGGGCGCAGCGATTTCGGCTCGCTGTCGCAGGTCATCGATTCGATGCTCTGATTGCCTGACTGATCGTTCCCTCCACGCCCGCGTGGAGGGGTTTATCGCATCGTGTAGCGCACCGAAATCTCGCGCAGCAGTTTCTCCAGGATTGCCTCGGCGTAGTCGTCATAGCTGCCCACCGCCATCACGAAAGCCCCCGGTCCCCGCGCGACCTCCTCGCGAAAATACGGCTCCGGGTCGGGCAATGCGCCCTTGATGACGAGACCGTTGATCGTGATCCCGTCGAAGTCGCCCCGCTCGGCGAAATACTGTGGACCGATCCCGTAATTGTTCACCCCGTCCCCGGTCAGATCGATGATGTGCCGATCGCAGGCCCGTCCCGCCAGTAGCCGCGCCGAGAACTCCAGCCCCTTGCCCAGCGAGGTTGCCTGATCGTCCGCCGCACGTGGCACCGCCTCAATCCGCTCGGCGAAGCTGTCGATGGCTCCCGCGTCGGTCAGCGCGGTCCACGGGACGACCTGTTCCTGATGGCGATAGCCGCTCCAATGCACGACCGTCGCCTCGATATGGATGCCCTCCGTACCGAGAAGCGCCTCGCGCAGGACATCGGTGCGAAATGCCCCCGCCAGCCCGTCCATCTGCGCCGCATA
>CALHLW010000175.1 GCA_938034615.1 uncultured Neomegalonema sp.
ATCATGGGCGTGCAACACGCGCCCCGGAAAACTGTCGAAACCCGGATATTCCGGCACGTTCGGCGTCGAGAAATGCCCCGAAGCACAGATGACATGGTCCACGTAGTCGATGATCTCCCGATCCCCGACCTGATCCTGCACGACCATGCGGAACTGACCCTTGGCATCATCGTATTCGACACGGCGGACAGGGTGGTTGAACTTGATCCAATCGCGGACCCCGGCCTTCTTCACCCGGCCCTCAATGTAATCGAACAGCACGGCACGGGGTGGAAACGATGCAATGGGTTTGCCGAAATGCTGCTCGAAACCGTAATCGGCGAATTCCAGACCCTCTTTCGGACCGTTCGACCAGAGATAGCGGTACATTGAGCCATGCACCGGCTCGCCGTATTCATCGAGACCCGTGCGCCATGAATATTTCCAGAGGCCGCCCCAATCGTCCTGTTTCTCGTAGCAGACGATCTCCGGTATTTCCGCCCCGGCATCCTTGGCGGACTGGAAGGCACGAAGCTGCGCGAGGCCGGATGGTCCCGCGCCGATGATGGCGACTCTCTTGGTCATGCTGAATTCCCCTGACTTGTATTGCCGATTGGCGTTTTATGACGGGCATCTAAGCAGGGATGGTCGACGCCGCACAAGGGGGCAGCGGACCGGAATTGGCGCAGAGGGGCCGCGAGGGGGGTGCGGTCTGTCATCGACCCACCCCGCTCACTTCGCATTTCTCACCTCTGCGTGAGACGCACGCGAGGCGGTTGTATGACACCGTCGTTTTCTCGATGAAGGCGATGACAGATGAAGGAGAATTCCCGATGCCAAACCTGACCCGCCGTGGTGCCTTAGCCGGGCTCGCCGCTACCGCCGCCCTTCCCGCCACGTCCTTGCGCGCCTTGCCCGTGGGGGCACCCGCGCCCGAATGGGACATCGCGGAATGGGTCCACGGCGAACCTCTGCGCCTGAGCGACCTGCGCGGACAGGTCGTCGTGATTGATTTCTTTCAACTCTGGTGCCCGGCCTGCAAGAGCTTCTCGATCCCGACCACCCTGCAATGGGAAAAGGATTTTGCGCAGGAGATTGCGGATGACCGGATGAAGATCGTCAGCATTCACACCGTCTTCGAGGGTCATCAGCACCAGAGCCTCAGCCGGTTGAAGAAGTTCGTGAAGGCGAAGGGCTTCGGTCATTCGGTTGGCCATGATCGCCACGATGTCTCCGATGAATACCCCAACACCATGATCCTCTATGGCACGCGCGGCACGCCAGAGGTGGCCATAATCGACAAGGAAGGCCGCATCGCCTACCAGCGCATCGGCTTCTTCGATGTCGAGGAAAAGACGCAGATGCTCCGCGATCTCATGGCAGCGTGATCCATGAACCAGTCTCGGAAGCATTTGAAGATGCTGGACTGGATCGTCCGCCTGCGCGGACAATGACGACAAGAAAAATTGAAAAAAACCCCGAAAGCATCGCTTCCGGGGTCTTTTTTATGCGCTTGAGCGAGGCGGCCTTCAGAAGCGGTAGCCGACTTTCAACGAGAAGCCGACGGAATCGGCATCACCGAAATCGGTGAACGGCGCGCCCGGAACCTGAGCGCCCGACGTGCCCTTGAGCCAGCGGTATTCGCCTGCAAGCTGGAGCCGCAGACCTTTCTGGTTTTCGAAAATGACACCGCCGCCGAGGCTATAGCCGCCATCGGTTGCCTTGAAGAGACTGATCTCCTCGCCGCCATCTTCCTCGTAGCTGCCGGTTACGAAGCCGACGAAGTTCTCGTTGATTCGCTGGGCGACTGTCAGGCGATAGGTGAATACGTCTTCGGTGTATTCCACCACGGGACGCCCGAAATTAGGGTTGTTAAGGAAGTTTGGAGGCGTCAGGTTCACGCCGTCCCAGTTTGCCCAGCGGATACTCGCCTTGACGAGGGTTGATCTGCTAATTGGAGCCTGAAGATCGACATTGACGGATTGCGGGGTTTCCAGCTCGAAACTCGACGGCGCGGTAACGAAGCCCGTTTGGCCGAAGAAGATTTCCTGAGTTTTGACATCATGCGTAATCGCGGAGTTATAGGTCACAGCCGCTCGGACCTTGTATTCTGGCATCTCAAAGGCGGCACCAGCGACGAAACCTAAATCAGCTTCCTTCAAATCGATCTGATATACTGGGGGAAAGCCCGGTGCCGCAAATGGTCCCTGTAAGTCAATCGAGCTGATCTGGAGGCGCGGTCCACCATAGACGCTGAAGTTCTTGCCGAACTTGAGTCGTCCAACAGCCGTCAGCGTTTGCGCTTCGACGTCGGCTGCGGTCCCATTGAACAGACCCTCGGTGTAGGTCGTCTTGCGCAGGAACGGTGTGTCGTAGATGAAGGCGGCGGAGATATTATCCGTGATATCGGTCTTGGCTCCGAAAGTCAGGAAGGTCAGATCATCGGCGATGTTGCCGGAGTCGCCGCCGTCATTCGTCCCCTCGACATCAGCTGTAACCAGCCCGACATTACCCTCGATATAATTGCCCTCTTCGAAGATGATATCGATGGGCTGGCCGGTCAGGTCGAAGACGCCCGCATGGGACAGCGTCGGAACCAGCGCGATAGTCGATGCGCAGAAGAGCGCTCTGAGGCTTCTCATTGGAATTTCTCCGTTGTCGCCAGCACCATGGGGACCGCAGCCCTGTGACATGGTCTGGTCAATTCAGCTTCCCGTATGCGCATCATTGCTGTGCGCTCTTTGAATTCATTTGGAAGAACAAGGGACCGGGCCGATGAGACTAGGATAGATGGATTGGATCATCGACGTGAGTACACGGAACGTGCATGCCGTAGCGCCACATCCCTGCGAATTCCACCATGACGCTGGGGAAGCATGGACGATGCACGGAGACCCGAGGCCGATTGTGGCGATTTTGCTACACCAGTGCAGAGAAACAGCGAAGCACGTGCTCTCGATACGTCGCCGCTTTTTTGTTTCGGTGTCGCTCCGAACGCACTAGATTGCGCACGAAACTGGGAGAGGCTGCATGGCGATCCTTCGCAAAATCTTTACGTGGTGGCATGGCACGACCATCGGCACGACGCTGTTCACCTCGCGCCATGGCGAGAAGGTGGGTGAAGACGGGTTCGGCAATGTCTATTACCGCAATGCTGATGATACTCGGCGCTGGGTGATCTACGACACCGAGAGTCAGGCCTCGAACGTCTCCGCCGACTGGCATGGCTGGCTGCACCATACTTTTCGTGAGCCGCCGACCGAGTTATCGATGCGCAACTGGCCGTGGCAGAAAGAGCGCGTGCCGAATATGACCGGAACCGACGCGGCCTATCGTCCTCCGGGCAGCCTCGTGACTCTTGGTCAGGATACTGCGTCCGATGCCGCCAAACCCTATACCCCTTGGGTGCCGGAATGATCGGCAAAGAGGAGAATGGCTGATGGCCAACAATACCGTCGAGACGCTGATCGGGGCTGTCGTGCTCTGTGTCGCGGGGGGGTTCCTCTACTACGCCAGCCAGAACGCCGATCTGGGCGGAGGCGGCAATTATCCGCTGAACGCGCAGTTCTTCAAAGCGGATGGCATCGGCACAGGCGGTGACGTGCGCGTCTCCGGCGTAAAGGTCGGGACTGTGGAGAGCGTCGTGCTGGACGAGAAGACCTATCAGGCCAAAGTCACCTTCGCGATGCGCGAAGGCGTGAAATTGCCCAGCGATTCTTCGGCCAAGATCGCGAGCGACGGGCTGCTCGGTGGCTCCTACGTTTCCATTGAGCCGGGGGGGTCGGAATATTTCCTCGAACCGGGCGAAGCCATCGAACATACGCAAGGCTCGGTCAGCCTGCTCGACCTGATCGGGAAAGCCGTTGCCGGAACAAACTGACCACTGGTCCGCCGACCGTTATGAGACGAATGCGCGCTTCGTGTCCGATCTGGGCGCGGGGGTGCTGGCATGGCTCAACCCGCAGGCGGGCGAGCGCATACTCGATCTTGGCTGCGGCGACGGTGCGCTGACCGTTCGGCTGTCGGAGGCCGGGGCAGAGGTGATCGGGACCGATTTCAGTGCGGACATGGTGGCCGGGGCGACAGCGCTCGGCATCGACGCGCGGGTGGCGGACGGTCATGCGCTTAATTTCGAACATGAATTCGACGCGGTGTTCTCGAATGCCGCGCTGCACTGGATGACGCGCCCTGACGAGGTCATCGCGGGGGTCGCGAGGGCGTTGAAACCCGGTGGCCGCTTCGTTGCAGAATTCGGTGGACAGGGCAATGTGGCCGCAATCCGGGTGGCTCTGTCCTCGGTAATCGAGCGGTTGACCGGCGAAAAAGACGCACCCGGACGAATCTGGTATTTCCCCTCCTGCGCCGAACATTCGGCGCGACTTGAGGCGGCGGGCTTCACGGTAGACCGCATCGTCCTGATCCCCCGCCCGACTCCGATCCCTTCAGATATGGCCGGATGGCTCGACACCCTCGCGGCACCTGTCCTCGGCTCAGTGCCGGAAGCTCTCCGCGCGCAGGTGCGCGACGAAGTTGTCGAGTTGCTGCGCCCCGCTCTCTGCGATGCGGCAGGCAATTGGACAGCTGACTATATGCGCATCCGGTTCGAAGCGCGGCTGGCCTGACTGGCTACGATGTTACCGAATCTTGCCATGGATCGAGAAGCGCAACCCTGGTCGCCTCGAAATCACGGACATTTCTTGTAACGACGGTCAGCCCCTGTTCGAGGACCGTGACTGCGATCAGTGCATCCCGTTCGGAGCGAGGGTCCGGAACGCGAAGACTTCCACAACGCAAGGCGACTGCTCGGCGCTATTGCCCGCAAT
>CALHLW010000176.1 GCA_938034615.1 uncultured Neomegalonema sp.
GGGCATCGGCTTGCGGGATGCCAAGGAACTGCGCGGTCGCGAGGCCGCCTTTGGCCAGCGTATTGCCAATATCGCTGGCCCCGGTGAAATCGTCGGCGATGACGCCAAGAAGCATGAGGGAACCCCGTCCGAAGCGCCGACCGGCTCCGAATAGCGCAAAGCGCGGCGAGCATTTTGAAATGGTGCGCGTTGAGGGAATATTCCTGAACACGCCGTTCGATGAGTTAGCGGATTGGGATCACCAACTCAAGCAATTCGATCTTGGTAATTTGCCCGATGATCCCTTTCAGGATTGAAACTATGAGTCCTTGAAAGAATTGGTGAGCGGGGTGGGGATCGAACCCACGGCCAGCTGATTAAAAGTCAGCTGCTCTACCACTGAGCTACCCGCCCTCACCGACCGAAAATCCGCGAGGCGGGGTGCTTTCGGTCGGGCGGAAACTAGGGGTGAGGGACGGCGGGGTCAAGCGGGGTTTCGCTGTTTGGTGTCGAAATTTAACCTTTCCGCCGCGACATCTTCTCATCCCCGCGAAAGCTGTCCGCTTTCACGAGGATGACCGGAAATTCAGACCCCTTTTGCGTAGCCCAAATCCTTGAGCGTCAGCGTGATCTCATCCAGCACCGCCGGGTCTTCTATAGTGGACGGCATGTTCCACGGCGTATCGTCGGCAATGGAGACCATGGTGGCGCGGAGGATCTTGCCGGAGCGGGTTTTCGGCAGGCGTGTGACGATGCCGACTTTCTTGAAGGCGGCGACGGGCCCTATGGTCTCGCGGATGCGCTTTACGCACTCGGCGGCGATTTCCTCGTGAGGGCGGTTGGTGCCGCCCTTAAGGCAGACGAGGCCCACGGGAGACTGGCCTTTCAACTCGTCGGCCACGCCGATGACGGCGCATTCCGCCACATCCGGATGCCGCGCGAGCGCCTCCTCCATCTCGCCGGTAGAGAGGCGATGGGCGGCGACGTTGATGACATCGTCGGTGCGGGCCATGATCTTGAGAGTGCCGTTTTCCTTCATCCCCGCATCGCCGGTCTCGTAGTAGCCGGGAAAGGTGGCGAGGTAGCTGGATTTGTAGCGCTCATCCGCGCCCCACAGCGTCGGCAGCGAGCCGGGCGGTAGGGGCATTTTCACGCAAATCGCGCCTAGGGTGCCGTCTTCGACCTCATTGCCGCCCTCATCGAGGATGCGGATGTCGTAGCCGGGCATGGCCACGCCCGCCGAGCCGACAGGGATATCGAGCAACTCGATGCCCGAAGGGTTGCCTGCAATGGTCCAGCCGGTCTCGGTCTGCCACCAGTGGTCGATGACCGGGACGTTCAGCTTCTCGGCGGCCCATTCGACGGTAGCAGGGTCCGCGCGCTCGCCCGCGAGGAAGAGGGTGTGGAAGCAGGAAAGATCGTATTTCGCGATGAACTCGCCTTCGGGGTCGACCTGCCGGATGGCGCGGATGGCGGTGGGAGCGGTGAAGAGGGCCTTGACGTCATGCTCGGAAATCACGCGCCAGAAGGTGCCTGCGTCCGGGGTGCCGACCGGCTTGCCCTCGAACATGATCGTGGTGCATCCGGCGATGAGGGGGGCGTAGACGATGTAGCTGTGACCCACGACCCAGCCGACATCGGAAGCGGCCCAGAAGACGTCTCCGGGGTCGAGGTTGTAAATGTTCTTCATCGTCCAGTTGAGGGCGACGAGATGGCCGCCATTGGCGCGGATGACGCCCTTGGGCTTTCCAGTCGTGCCGGAGGTGTAGAGGATGTAGAGGGGATCAGCTCCGCCGACCTCGACGCATTCGGCTTCCGCTGCGTCCTGCACGGCCACGTCCCAGTCATGGTCGCGGCCCGGCGTGAGGTCGGCTGCGAGTTGTGGGCGTTGCTTGAGAATGATCGCTTCGGGCTTGTGTTCGGCGAGGTCGATGGCCCCGTCGAGCAGGGGTTTGTAGGGTACCGTGCGGTTCGGCTCCAGCCCGCAGGACGCGGCGATGACGGCTTTGGGTGTGCAATCGTCGATGCGGACGGCCAACTCGTTCGAGGCAAAGCCACCGAAAACGACCGAATGGACCGCGCCGATGCGGGCGCAGGCGAGCATGGCGATGGCCGCCTCGGCGATCATCGGCATGTAGATGAGGACGCGGTCGCCCTTTTCCACGCCGAGCTTCTGGAGCGCGCCACCGAGTTTGGCCGTCTCCGTTTGAAGTTCGCGATAGGTGAGAGTGCTTTGGCTTTCGGTGATGGGGGAATCGTGGATGATGGCGGGTTGATCGCCTCGGCCCGCCTCGACATGCCGGTCCACTGCGTTCCAGCAGGTGTTGCAGGTGGCGTCAGCGAACCAGCGGTAGAAGGGCGGGTTGCTGTCATCCAGCGCGGCGGAGGGCGGGGTGATCCAGTCAACCTCTTGCGCGGCATCCATCCAGAAGCCGTCAGGATCGGTTTTCCAGCGGTCGTAGACTACCCCGTAGCGTCCCATCAGTGTGCCTCCCCGGCTTTCTACATTTCACAACGGGGTTTTCCCCGATGCGCGGGGTCGGGGCAAGGGGAAAGCGCGGTCGGATCACTCCTCCTAGCGAAGGCAGCACTTCTTGTATTTCTTTCCACTGCCGCACGGGCAGGGGTCGTTGCGGCCGATCTTCGGTCCCGTTGGCAGGGGGATCGGCTCGGGCTGTGCCTCATAGGCCGCGCGCGCGCGGTCGTCTTTTTTGCGCTGCTCCGAAAACCAGTACCAGCCGGACATGACCGCGACCGTATCCTCGATCGGCGCGTATCGTTTGGTTTCTTCCTGTACCTTGTCGTCTTGGGCCAGCCCGGAGGCAAGGTCCGCCTCGAAATGCTTGTAAGACATCATTTCCGAGCCGATGTAGCCTTTGTCGAAGGCGGATTTCACCAGATCGCGATGCCCTTCGTAGCCTAGGAATCCGATGGCGATGGCCCATGACATCCAGAGGTTGTCGTCGCTGCGCGCCTCGAAATTTGCGAACAGATCGCCCAGATAGGCTTGCGTATCGTCGCGATCAATTTTCCCGTCGAGGGTAAGCCAGAACAACGCCTGAAGCGCTGAGTTGCTGGAAAATGTGTCCGCTTCGCTATTCTCGATCAGATTTTTGAGACGGGCAACGTCCCCGTCGAAGGTGCCGGTCAGGATCGGTGGCAGGGATTCGGTGATCCAGACATCTCCAAGGCTCTCATCGAGGACGTCTCCGTCGAGCGCCGCCAGATCGCAGATCAGGCTGAACGCGGTCGTGTCGCGTTTCTCGGCTGCCAGATGGGTGATGAAGTTCAGAAGATAGACGGTTCGCTTTTCCCGGTCCTTGCCGGAAATGAATGCCCGCAGTGTATCGAGCATGGCGGGACCGTGTTCCGGCCAATTGTTGCCGAGCCAGCGGATTGCCTGTTCGGGCACATCGTAATCGGCTGTGACCAGCTCATCGAGGGCCGAATCCAGGGTCATCTCGGTCGTGTCGTCGTGTGCGGCCACCATATCGTCTCTCGAATTTTTGCCGAAAGGAGTTCGATACGCAGTTTAGCCGGTTGTCCACAAATGTAACAGTGTTTCCAATTGCCGTACTGCTTATGTTTCATCCTGTTGCGCGATCCACCAGACCGCGCCGTTGCCGTCGGCAATGCCGCCACGATAGTCGCCGTCGCCCTTGTTGACCGGTTCTTGTACGACCGTGCCGCCAGCCTCTTTTGCTCGGGCGAAGGTGGTGTCCACCTCCTCGACATAGATGTGGACGCTGGTATCGGGGCCATTCGGCATCTCGCCCATCATCACGACGCTGTCGTCGATGCGGGCTTCGGCGTGTTCGATGCTGCCGTCCTGCCGGGAGATCACACGCAGGCGCGTCGCGCCGAAGACGGTTTCGAGGAAGCGCAGCGTCTTTTCCGCGTCGCGGACGATGAGGTAGGGGGAGATGCTGGGATATCCGTCTGGTTTGTAGGGCATGGGGTTCTCAGGTGTTCAGGAACCAAGCGCGCGCGCCACGTCGTCGGGGGTCGCCGCGATGCGGACGCCGGTGGATTCGAGCAGGGCCGTCTTCTGGGCGATGGAGCCGGAGCCGAGGACCGAGACGGTGCCCGCATGGCCCATGCGGCGATCTTCGGGGGCGTGGCGTCCGACGAGCAGCGCGATGACGGGCTTGCCGTAGGTCTCGGCGGCAAGAAAATCGGCGGCTTCTTCTTCCTGAACGCCCCCGAGTTCGCCGATGAGAACTACGGCTTGTGTATCGGGATCGTCGCGGAAGAAGGCGAGACATTCGGCGAAACCAATGCCGTGGATCGGGTCGCCGCCGATGCCGACGGTCGTGGATTGGCCGAGGCCCGCTGCGCTGAGTTGCGCGACGACTTCGCTGGTCAGCGAAGCGGAACGGGCAGCGATGCCGATGCCGCCGGGAGAGGCATCAGCGGTGGACATCACCCCGATCTTGCGCGCGCCGGGAACGAGGATGCCTTGGGAGTTCGGGCCGACCAGCGCCGTCTCGCTGCCCCGCAGAGCATCGCGGACGCGCACCATGTCGAGCACGGGGACGCGCTCGGTCACGCAGACGACGGTGGGGATGGCCGCTTCGATTGCCTCCAGCATCGCGGCGGCGGCGACCGGGGCGGGGGCCATGATGATGCTGGCGGTGGGGGCGGTTTCGGTCTGTGCTTCGGCGACGGTATCGAAGACGGGCAAGCCGAGATGGGTCGTGTTGCCCTTGCCGGGGGTGACGCCTGCAACATAGCCGCCGGTTTCGCCGGGGCCATACTCCATCGCGAGGCGGGTGTAGAAACTGCCCGCTTTGCCGGTCATGCCTTGTACGAGGATGCGGGCGTCGGGGGCGATCAGGATGGGCATCGGGCGACCTCCGCGACAGCGAGGCGGACGGCTTCGGTCATGTTTTCGGGGATGGTGCAGGGTGTGGGCAGGCCTGTCGCCGCCTCCCGCGCTTCTGTTGCGTTCTGGCCCGCGACGCGGAAAATCACGGGGACAGTGCGCTCGCGGTCCTGCATGGCGATGGCGAGGGCATCGCTGATGCGGTCGCAGGTCGTCATGCCGCCGCCATGGACGTTGACCAACAGGACACGGACCCCCGGATCGTCCAGCAGCAGGCCGATTCCGGTGGCGATCTGGTCGGCGGTGGCCATGGTGCGGATGTCCATGAAGTTGGCGGGGCGACCCCCCGCCTCGATCACCATGTCATGGGTGGCGAGGCCCAGTCCGGCCCCATTGACGACCAGCCCGATCTCACCATCCATGCGGACGAAGTTGATTTCGTTTTCCTGCGCGAGCGTTTCCACTGCATCGGCGCGTGCCGTGTCGCCGAGCGCAGCGAGGTCAGGATGGCGGAAGAGGGCGTTGCCGTCGAGGATGATCTTGGCGTCAATGGCGGTGGCCGTGCCGTCCTCCATCAGCGCCAGCGGGTTCACTTCGATCAGGGTTGCGTCGCTGTCGATGAAGGCGCCGACCAGCGACTCGACTATTGCCAGGACGGACCCCGCGTGGCTGTCGGGAACACCGAGCATGTCGAGGAAGGCGGCCAGCGCAGCGGGGTTGTGTCTGCCATCCGCAGCGAGGGGATATTTCTGGATCATGGCCGGCGCGGCGGCGGCGTTTTCTTCGAGATCGGTCCCGCCTTCGGCAGCGGCAAGGAGGGTTGGGACAGCGCGGCGCTGGTCGATAATGAGGGAGAGGTAGAGCGAGCGGGAGAAATCCAGTGCGCGCTCGATATAGATCTCATGGACCGTCTCACCCCGGCTGCGCGTCTGCGCGGTGACGAGATTGGTGCCGAGCATGTCGGCGGCGTGGTCCTTTGCTTCGGCGGGTGTCTGCGCCATACGGACGCCGCCAGCAAGACCGCGACCTCCCGCATGGATCAGCGCCTTGACTGCGACCGAGCCACCGAGTGCCGTCGCGTGATCGGCGGCCTCCTCCGGCGAATGCGCGATCCGTCCGCCGGGCAGGGCAATGCCGTAGCGGGAGAGCAAATCCTTGGCATGGGCCTCGTGCAGGTACATCGGCACGCTCCGTCTGGGGCGAAAGGGCAGATCACGAAAGGGCGTTGACCGTCGCAATGACTGGCGTATGGTATACCACATAACTGAGTCGGAACAAGGCGACATCCTTATATGGCGAGTACGCTCAACCTTCGGCCCGTGGACGGGACGTTCAGTCTCGGCGACCATATCTATGGTGTGCTTCGCGAGGCAATCCTCGACATGAAGGTCTATGACCCGGAGACCGATCTTCGGTTGGACGAGCGGGCATTGTCAGACGCGCTGAAGATTTCGCGGACCCCTGTTCGCGAGGCGCTGGTGCGGCTGGAGCAGGATGGCTTCGTCGAGGTGCGGGCGCGCAAGGGCGTCTATGTCTTGCGCAAATCCCACGGCGAGATCATGGAAATGATTACGGTCTGGGCGGCTCTGGAGAGCATGGCCGCGCGGCTGGCCACGGAACGGGCGAGCGACACGGAGATTGCGAGCCTGCGGGCCATGGCGGGGCGCTTTGGCAGCGACGATGCGAAGGCGCACATCGAGGAATACTCAGAAGCGAATATCGCGTTTCATCAGCGCATTCTCGAACTTTCGCAATGCACGATGCTCAAGACCATCGCGGATGGTCTGTTCCTGCATATGCGCGCCGTGCGTCGGAAGGCGATGGCCGAGAAGGATCGTTCGTCGCGCTCGGTTGCCGAGCATATCGGGATTATCGAGGCGCTGGAGGCGCGCGATGCCGACCGGGCAGCAAAGGAAACGCGCGAACATACGATGCGACTGCACGACCATGTGCGCGACACATGGATCGATCTGGACGAAGTAACAAAGAAAAATGCAGCGGGCTGAAGAACCCCACGGGAGAGAAAACGATGTCTGCACAAGCGGTATCCGAATTGCCTGACGAGGGCAGTGACAAGACGGATGGCTTTCACCTTCTGATCGACGCCCTGAAACTCAACGGGATCGAGACGATCTATAACGTCCCCGGTATCCCGATCACCGATCTGGGGCGTTATGCTCAGGCGCAGGGGATGCGGGTGATTTCGTTCCGGCATGAGCAGCACGCGGGCTATGCGGCCTCGGTCGCAGGGTTCCTGACGAAGATGCCAGGGGTCTGCATGACCGTCTCTGCACCGGGCTTTATGAACGGCCTGACGGCGGTGGCGAATGCGACGACGAATTGCTGGCCGATGATCCTGATTTCCGGCTCGTCCGAACGCGAAGTCGTCGATCTGGCGCAGGGCGATTACGAGGAAATGGACCAGCTCGCCATCGCGCGGCCCTTCTGCAAGGCGGCCTATCGCCTGACCTATGCGCAGGATATTGGCATCGCGGTGGCCCGCGCGATCCGGTCGGCGGTCAGTGGTCGGCCCGGTGGCGTTTACCTGGATATTCCCGGCGCGATGCTGGGGCAGGTGATGGATGCGGTCGAGGGCCAGAAGACACTGGTGAAGGTCATCGATCCGGCCCCAGCCATGCGCCCTTCCGAGGAGGCCGTCGCCCGTGCCATCGGCGTTATGAAGGGGGCGAAGCGCCCTCTCATCGTGATCGGCAAAGGCGCGGCCTATGACCAGTCGGACGATGTCATCAAACAATTCGTCGAGAAATCCGGCTACCCGTTCCTGCCGATGTCGATGGCGAAGGGCATCCTGCCCGATACGCATCCGCAATGCGCCTCTGCCGCGCGATCGCTGGTGCTGAAGGAATCCGATGTCGTCATCATGATGGGCGCGCGGATCAACTGGCTTCTGAGCCACGGGAAGGGCAAGCAATGGGGTGAGCCGGGGGGCAAACGCTTCATTCAGATGGATATCGAGCCTGAAGAAATGGATTCGAATGTCGAGATTGCCGCCCCGCTGGTGGGGGATGTTGGTTCGTGCACCCAAGGCCTGCTCGACGCGATGGATGGCGAGGGGATCGCGCCGCCGAAAGACTGGCTCGATCAAGTGCATACCAAGGCCGAAGCCAATATGCAGAAGATGTCGACCCGGCTCCAGAACAACAACCACCCGATGGATTACCATTCGGCGCTGGGCGTGCTGAAACAGGCGATCAACGACCGGCCCGATACGATTCTCGTGAACGAGGGCGCGAACACGCTCGATCTGGCGCGATCTATTGTGAATATCCATAAGCCCCGGCATCGCATCGATGTGGGCACATGGGGCGTGATGGGCATCGGCATGGGGGCTGCAATTGCCGCCGCCGTCGAGACGGGTAAGCAGGTGCTGGCTGTCGAGGGTGACTCGGCGTTCGGGTTCTGTGGTATGGAAGTGGAGACGGTCTGCCGGTATAACCTGCCGGTCTGCGTCGTCGTCTTCAACAACAACGGCATCTATCGTGGCGATGGTGAGAACTGGGGTGGCGGCGATGACCCGGCCACGACAGTGTTTGTCAAGGATGCCCGCTATGACATGATGATGGAGGCGTTCGGCGGCGTCGGCGCGTGGGTCAAGACGCCCGACGAGCTGAAACAGGCGGTCGAAGCGGCGCTAGCCAGCGGCAAGCCGACGCTCATCAATGCCTCGATCGACCCCGCGGCGGGCAAGGAAAGCGGCAATATCGGAAATCTCAATCCGCAGTCGGTGGTGGCGCAGCGCCTCTATCCGCAGGCGAAATCGATCAAGTAAAGTCAGGACTACAAGTACCATGAAAGCACTCGAAGGCGTCAAGATCCTCGATTTTACCCATGTCCAGTCCGGGCCGAC
>CALHLW010000177.1 GCA_938034615.1 uncultured Neomegalonema sp.
CGAGCCGGTGAAGAACACGCCGACGAAAGCCGCGGGAAAGCCCGCGACAATGATGAGCATGGCGTTGCGGAAGACATGGCCGAACAACACGCCATTCTCCGACAGCCCTTTCGCACGGGCGGTCAGGACGTATTGCTTGCCGATCTCGTCGAGGAACGAGTTCTTCGTCAGCAGGGTCATGGTCGCAAAACTGCCGATCACCATGGCCGCGACTGGTAGGACGAGGTGGTGGAAATAGTCTCCCCACCATGCGATCTGGCTCGCCTTTTCCCAGAATCCGATGCCGGACCATTCCTCGGATTCCAGCCCCCTGAGCGGGAACCACTGCACGAATGATCCGCCCGCGAAGAAGACGCGCAGCATCACCGCGAAGAGGAAGGCGGGAATCGCGTAGCCGATGATCACAACCGCCGATGTCCAGGTATCGAACCGGGAGCCATCGCGCACCGCTTTCTGGACCCCCATCGGAATCGAGATCAGGTAGGCGATGAGGGTCGTCCAGAGACCCAGCGAGACGGAGACCGGCATCTTCTCCAAAATCAGGTCGATAACCGAGATTGAGCGGAAGAAGCTGTCTCCGAAATCGAAGCGCATATAATCCCAGACCATGTTCGCGAAACGCTTGTACCACGGGATGCGAACCGGCTCACATTCGGGGGCCGCGGCGGTCTGCTCACCCGTATAGCCCGGCTCGCACTGTACGCGGACGGAACATTCATCGGCGGAAACCTTGCGCGGGCCGTCGTAGTCCGGTTCGCAGACCAGTTCGACGAATCCGAATTGCGCCTCCAGTTCGGCGACGAATTCCGGGTCGAGGCCCTGTGCGCCGCGATAACTCGAAGCGTCTCCCGAGCCTTGCGACGACGCCCCCGTCTCCGCGCCACCGCCGCTGAAACGATCCGTGGCGTTGCTGCCCAGACCCGTCAGTTCGGCGATCTGCTGTTCCACCGGCCCGCCGGGGGCGAACTGGATGATGGTAAAGTTCAGGAACATGATCCCCAGAAGCGTGGGGATGATGAGCAACAGCCGTCGGAGGATATAGGCGCCCATGCGTCAGTCAGCCCCGGCCTTGGCTGGATCCCCGGTGCCCGTCGCAACCCACCACGTATCGTAGATGCCTCGCGACAGCAGCGGCTTGGTCTCGGGGAAACCGAACTTGTCCTTGTAGGCGAGGGTATGGCTGGCCTTCGACCATTGCGGCACCCAGTAATGCCCATCGCGCAGGATGCGGTCGATGGCGCGCAGGGCCGCGTAGAGATCGTCGCGGGTATTGGCTTCCAGCGCCTTTTCCAGCAGAGCATCCACCGCCGGGTCTTCGATCCCCGCCAGATTGAAGCTGCCGGATTCGTTCGCCGCTTGACTGCTGAAATTATTGGCCAGCGTCGGGCCGGGAGTCATCGTGAAGGAAAGCCGTGCAACGATGATATCGTAATCGAACTCCTTGACCCGGCGCTGATACTGGGGCCGGTCCACCTGACGCAGATTGGCATCGATGCCGAGGCGCTTGAGGTTCTGGATATACGGCCCGGTGATCCGCGCGAAGGTGGGGGAATCGTCAAGGAACTCTATGGTTAGCGGCTCGCCATCGGCATCGACACGCTTGCCTTCGACCAGCTTCCAGCCCGCATCGTCCAGCAGTTTCTGGGCCTTGCGAATATTGCGCCGTGCGCGGCCCGACCCGTCGGTGACGGGCGGCTCGTAGGCTTCGGCGAAGACGGTCTGGGGTACCTTGTCACCAAGGGGCTTGAGCAACTCGAATTCGGCCTCATCCGGTTTCCCCGACGCCTCGAAGGGCGCGTTCTCGAAGAAGCTGTTTGTGCGGGTATAGAGACCGTAAAACAGGGCCTTGTTCGACCATTCGAAATCGAAAGCCAGCGCGATGGCTTCGCGCACCCGTGGGTCAGCGAATTTGTCACGGCGCGTATTGATCCAGTACCCTTGGGTTCCGGCGGGACGACCATCCTTGATCGTGCCGCGCAGAATACGCCCGTCCTCGACGGCAGGCGTGTCGTATTGGGTTGCCCAGAATTTCGAGGAAAACTCTTCGCGCAGATCGAGTTCTCCAGCCATCAGCGCTTCCAGCGCGGGGCCATGATCCTTGAAATACTCGAAGCGGATCGTATTGAAGTTCCAACGCCCACGATTGACCGGCAAATCCTTGGCCCAATAATCGTCGCGCCGCTCGAAGGTGATCGAGCGGTCCCGCACGGTTTTGCCGACCTTGTACGGCCCGGAAGCGAGCGGCGGGTCGAGCGAACTTTCGGTGAAATCGTTCGCCTCGTAATAGGCTTTCGAGAAGATTGGCAGGGTCGCGACCAGCATCGGCAGCAGCCGCGCGGGCGATCCTTCAACGAAGGTATATTTGATGCGGTGCGTGCCGAGAACTTCGGCGCTTTCGACATCGCGCAGGGCAAGGCGGAAGGCAGGGTGACCCTTCTCTTTCAGCAGGTCGAAGGTTGCCTTCGCGTCTTCCGCCGTTACGGGCGTGCCATCCGAAAACTGCGCTTCCTCACGCATCTGGAACGTGACCCACTTGCCGGGGATGAACTCAGCGTGTTCGGCCACCAACCCATAGACCGCATCCGCCTCGTCATAGGCGCGGACCATCAGGCTGTCGAAGATAAGGTTCTCACTCCCGGAGACCCCCGCTACCGCGTCACCCTTGACGATATAGCCGTTCAGACTGTCGAAGGTGCCGGTCGCCGACGTGCTGACGGTCGTGAGACTGCCCCCCTTCGGCGCATCGGGGTTCACGTAGTCGAAATGCTCGAAATCCGACGGATATTTCAGGTCGCCAAAAGCCGAGAGGCCATGGCTCGTCTGCACTGCATCGGCGCGCACGTCGCCTCCGACCACGCAAAGAAAGAGAGCCAGCGCCCCTGCGGTGGGCCACCCCGCAAGAAACGCCTTCACTCTTCCGCCTCCGGATCCCACCAAACAGTCGGGAAGCCGACGGCATGTGAGGGCAACGGATCGGGCGGCGTGACCTCGTCCTTCCACCAGGCAATGCGGTCGGTTGGTGTGTAGAGTTGAGGAATATTGTAGTGACCCCATAGCAGCACCCGGTCGAGGGCACGGGTCGCCGCAGCAAGCTCCTCACGGTTCTCGGCGAAGACGATCTTTTCGATCAGTTCATCGACCACCGGATCTTCGACCCCGTTGATGTTGCGACCGCCCACCTTATCGGCGACGGCGCTGCTCCAGAAATCGCGCTGTTCGTTGCCGGGTGAAGCCGAGTTGGCCACGCGACCCACGACCATATCGAAATCGAAGGCGCGGTAGCGGGTGGAATATTGCGAAGCATCGACCAATCGGATCGTCGCATCGATCCCAAGCCGTTCGAGGTTTTTGACGAAAGGCGCGACCACGCGCTCCTGCGCGCCCGACCCGATCATGAACTCGAAGGCAAAGGGTTCGCCGTCGCCATCCACCAGCTTGCCGTTCTTTACGGTCCATCCAGCATCGGCGAGCAGCTTCTTTGCTTTGCGGAGCAACTGCCGGTCGGGGCGCCCCGAACCGTCGGAGACAGGCAGTTCGAACGGCGTATCGAAGAGTTCGGGCGGCACCTGATCCCGATATTCCTCAAGCAACTCCAGTTCGCGGCCCTCGGGTTTGCCCTTGGCCATCAGGTCATCAGTGCCCTGAAAATAGCTTGAGGGACGCGCATAGGAGTCGAAGAAGATCGCCTTGTTGATCCATTCGAAATCGAAGGCCATGCCGATAGCTTCACGCACCCGGCGGTCCTTGAACAGGGGGCGGCGGGTATTGAAGGCAAAGCTCTGGGTAACTTTCGGACCCTTCAGTTCCACCGCTCGCTTGACGACATCACCGCGTTTGATCGCCGGAAAATCGTAGCGCGTGCCCCAGTTCAGCGACGAGTTTTCCGCACGGTAATCCACCTGACCGGCCTTGAAGGCATCGAAGGCGGCATTTGGATCCTTGAAGTATTCAAAGCGCAGGATATCGAAGTTCTGCGTGCCGACATTCACCGGCAAATCCTTCCCCCACCAGTCCTCGACCCGCTCGAATTCGCAGAACTTGTTCGCCTCGAATTTTCCAATCCGATAGGGGCCGGAGCCGAGCGGGGCGTCCAGCGAGGACTCGTCGAAAGCGCGGTCTTTCCAGAAGTGTTTCGGCAGGACCGGAACCTGCGACATGATATGCGGCAATTCGCGGTTATCCGTCTGGTCGAAGGTGAAACGCACGAGGTTTCCGGGCAGAGCCTCGGCCTTTTCGACGTTCTCGTAATACAGGCGATAGAGGGGCCGTCCCTTCGTCGTCACCAATTCGAACGAGTAGACCACATCCTCGGGCGTGACCGGCTCACCATCATGCCAGCGCGCTTCGTCGCGCAGCTTGAAGGTGACGGAAGAATAGTCCTTGGGCCATTCCATCCATTCCACGAGAGAGCCGTACGAGGTTGAATCCTCGTCGAGAGGTGTCTTCATGAGTTCGTCGTAGATCACGCCACCGAAAATATTGAAGCCCGCTCCGACATTGCCCTTCACGATGAAGGGGTTGAAGCTGTCAAAAGCTCCGATAGCGGAAAGCCGCGCCCGCCCGCCCTTTGGCGCAGCCGGGTTAACGTAATCGAAATGCGTCATCGTCTCGTCGTAGCGCGGCGTGCCGACGAGCGATGAGCCGAATGCCCGCGTCATACCGTCTTTTGCATGGGCGGCGGTCATCGAGAGCGACGGGTTGAGGGCCGCCCCGCCGGCAAGGCCAAGAAGCATCCGTGTCGTCTGTCGCCGGTCAAAGATCATACGCCGTACCTCCAAGGTTTTCTCTCCTTAGCCTGTCGCTCGCTCGCTGCCAATCTCTGCCCGACCCGATGCGACGTTGGTTCCCTAATCGGCAACCGACGCGGCAGGATGCAGACCAAAGCGTGGCAATGCGACGACCACGAAGAAAAAGCCGCACCCCGTTGCAGGATGCGGCTTCGATAGCTGAACGATTAAGCTTAACCGGCGATTAACGGGTGTTCACCGAACCGGCTCTTACTCCGGCAACGGCAGCGGAGCATCGCTCTGCTCGTTGAGCCATGCGATAACCGCAGCGCGATCCTCTTCCTTGCGCAGACCGGCGAAGGACATCTTCGTGCCCTTGGCCCATTCCTTCGGCTTGATCAGGAAGGCGTTCAGGGTTTCGAAGTCCCAAGCACCGTCCTTTTCAGACAATGCCTTGGAGTATTTGAAACCGTCGAGCGCCGCGATATCGCGGCCCACGATCCCATGCAGGTTCGGGCCGACGCCATTGCCAGCATCCGCCTCGACTTTGTGGCACGCCTTGCATTTGCGGAAGACTTTCTCGCCCTTGGCGATATCGGCACCGACCATGAACGCGGCGAGCCCCACTCCCGCTGCTGCCGCAGAGGCAACTGCCGCCTTCGGTTCTTCGGATTTGGCTGTTTCGGCTGCCGCAGGCTGCTCCACCATAGCCATCTCGGTTTCTGCAGGCTGTTCCACCTTAGCCGTTTCGGCTTCCGCAGGCTGTTCCGCTTCAGCCGTTTCGGTTTCCGCAGGCTGTTCCGCTTCAGCCGTTTCGGTTTCCGCAGGCTGCTCCGCCTCAGCCGTTTCGGCTTCCGCAGGCTGCTCCGCTTCAGCGGTTTCAGCTTCCGCAGGCTGTTCCGCCTCAGCCGTTTCGACTTCCGCAGGCTGCTCCGCCTCGGGTTCTACCGCAGCAACTTCGGTCTGCTCGGGCTCTTCCGCCTCAGCGGCTGCTTCTTCCACGGGAGGAAGGGGCAATGGTGCATCGCTCTGCTCGTTCATCCATGCAATGATCGACCCGCGATCTTCAGGCTTCGACAGGCCGGCAAAGCCCATCTTCGTGCCCTTCGCCCATTTCTTCGGCGCTTCGAGAAAGCCGTCGAGCGCAGCGAAGTCCCACGGTCCTTCCTTCTCCATCAGCGCATCGGAATAGGCGAATCCATCAGCCCCGGCGATATCACGTCCCACGATGCCGTAGAGGTCCGGCCCCAAGCCATGCGCATTGCCGTCATCGATCTTGTGGCATGAACTGCACTTCTTGAAGACCTTCGCGCCGAGGTCCATATCGGCCATCGCCATGACCTGACCGATTGGCGTGGCTTCTGCGACCTTGACCTCGCCGCCCGCCACCTCGGGGATGTCGATCACATAGGCCGGTTCGTCGAGCTGTTTGACGCCGACGACGGCGGAACCAAGCTGTCCGAAACCGACGAAGGCCAGCAGTGCCGCGCACCCCGCACCGAAAATCTTGCTGATCTCGAGTTCATCCATGGCCATTCGGGGCGTTCCTTATCTCGGGTCGTGTCTCTGTGGCGAAGCGGGAGGCATCGCTATCCCGCGCGGTTGCCGCTGCTTTTAGCGGTTTCGCATCCGCGCCCGCAAGCCTATATGGGGGCCGTGCCACGGAAGGGACCGAAAATGCGTCAAGAAACCGCGTCAAATCTCGATACATTATTGAAAGCGGAAGACACGATTTCGTTCCAGGGCGAGCCGGGAGCGTTCTCGCATCAGGCCTGTCACGAAGTATTTCCCGGCCGTGATACCCTGCCCTGCCCGACCTTCGAGGAGGCGATTGCGGCGGTGCGCGACGGCAAGGCAAAGCTGGCCATGCTGCCAGTGGAAAACTCCCTCTATGGGCGGGTGGCCGACATCCATCACCTGCTGCCCGACTCGGGCCTGCACATCGTTGCCGAGCATTTCCTGCCCATCCGGATGCAGCTTCTCGGCCTGCCCGGTGCCTCCCTCGACGGCATCCGCACCGCGCAGAGCCTTAACGTCGCGCTGGGGCAGGTCCGCCGCTTCCTCAATGCTCGCTCCATCCTGCCCGTTGCGGGGCCGGACACTGCCGGATCGGCCCGCATCGTGCAGGAACGGGGCGATCCGAGTGCCGCCGCCGTCGCCTCGGAACTGGCCGGAGAAATCTACGGTCTCGACATCCTCGCCCCGAATATCGAGGATGCCGAGCACAACACGACCCGCTTCATGGTCGCCTCCCCCCACGCCCTCACCCCAGCCCCGGACGAGCCCGCGATCACCAGCTTCGTGTTCCGTGTCAAGAACATGTCGGCGGCGCTCTACAAGGCGCTCGGCGGCTTCGCGACCAATGGCGTCAACATGGTCCGGCTGGAAAGCTACATGCTCGACGGCTCGTTCACGGCCACTCAATTCATTGCCGATATCGAGGGCCACCCGAACCAGCCGAACGTCGCGGCGGCTATGGCGGAGCTTGACCATTTCACCGATTCCATCAAGGTTATGGGTGTCTATCCCCGCCACCCCTTTCGCGGTCCGGTCTGATCACCGGGCGCGGTCCGGAGAGCGTACTTGAGAGTGCCGCGCAACCATGTCTTCATCATCGACGGCACCCTCAGCCGGGTCGATGATCAGAGCTGCCTGACCCACGCGGCGCGGCTGAATGACTTGTTGAGCGCCCCGAAAATGCGGGTCAGTCAAACAGTCGGCTATGACCGGGGCATCCAGAAGGTCGGCTATTCCAAGTGGATCGATGCGGCCGTCGGACGGGGTTTCAACAATACGGTCATTGCCGGATACGCCACGCTGGCCAGCCGGTATGAGCCGGGCGACCGCATCTTCCTGTTCGGGTTCAGCCGGGGGGCCTATGCGGTGCGCTCGATTGCCGGGATGATCGATCGGGTCGGCCTGCTGAAGAAGAAAGAGGCTACGGAACGCAGGGTTCGTCTGGCTTTCCGCTACTACAAACGCGGTCTTCGGACCCACGCGACCAAGGCGTTCCGTCGCATTCGCTGTCACCGCCAGGTCGACATCGCCTGCGTCGGTGCCTGGGATACGGTAAAGGCACTGGGCCTGCCTTACCCCCTGTTATCCCGCTTTTTCCCGATGGCGACCGAGTTCCACGACCACAATCTCTGCCATAGCGTCGGAGCCGCCTATCACGCGCTGGCCGCCGACGAGACCCGGACCGCCTACGCCCCGGTTCTCTGGGCGTGCAAGGGCTGGAAGGGTCCGCTGGAGCAAGTCTGGTTTCCCGGCGCGCATGGGGATATCGGTGGCGAGCGCGGATGTCTGACCGACCCGACCCCCCTGACGAACTTCAGCTTCGTCTGGATGGTCGAGCGGGCCATCCGCCACGGCCTGATCGTACCAGACGGCTGGAAGGCGGGGTTTCCGACCGATTGCAGCGTCCCCATGGTCGGTTCCTACACGGGAATTGCCAAGTTCTTCCTGTTCCGATGCCCGCGCCGGGCAGCTATCGGCATAGCCGGACAGGACGTCCATCCATCGCTGTTCGAGCGTATAGACAGGGTGCCGAAATACTGCCCCAAGGCCCGTGGCCTCGTCGAACACCGCGACGCGCAGCCTGTGATCGCCCCCTCCCTCGCCCCGGAAACCGCCTTGGACGCAGGCAATTCCCTGCCTTCCTTGAACCGGACCGACCGCGCCTGACCGGAACCGTCTACCGCGACAGCGAAACCGGATCGGTGTAAGAACGCTTTCAGGATTCTGCGGGTATGCCCGTGACAGCCCCTTCGCGGCCCGGAGAGCGCCCATGAGAGCACCGCGCAACCACGTCTTCATCATCGATGGCACCCTCAGCCGGGTGGACCACGAGGCGTGCCTGACCCACGCCGCGCGGCTCCATGCGATGTTGAGCGGCGGAAAGATGCAAGCACAACAAACGCTTGGCTATGATCGCGGTATCCAGAAGATCGGCCATTCCAAGTGGCTAGACGCCGCCATCGGGCGCGGCTTCAACGAGAGCGTCATCGCCGGATACGCTACGTTATGCAGCCGCTATGAGCCGGGCGACCGCATCTTTCTGTTCGGCTACAGCCGGGGGGCCTATGCCGTGCGCTCCATCGCCGGATTGATCGACCGGGTCGGGCTTTTGCGCAAGGAACACGCTGTAGAACGCAGGGTTCGCCTCGCTTTCCGCTACTATCAGCGGGGCGTGCGGACCCACGCCACCCGCGCCTTCCGCCGCAACCGCTGTCACCGACAGGTCCAGATCGCCTGCATCGGCGCGTGGGATACGGTCAAGGCTCTCGGCCTGCCTTACCCTTTGTTATCGCGTATCTTTCCGATGGCCAGCGAGTTCCACGACCACCATCTCGGCCACTCGGTCGGGGCCGCCTACCACGCCCTTGCCGCCGATGAGGACCGCACCGCCTACGCCCCGATCCTCTGGGAGCGGGACGGCTGGAACGGCCCTCTGGAGCAGGTCTGGTTTCCCGGTGCCCATGGCGATATCGGCGGCGAGCGAAATTGCCGAATTGCCCCTATCCCATTGACGAACCTCAGCTTTGTGTGGCTGGTCGAGCGCGCCATCCGCCACGGCCTGATCGTCCCGGAGGGCTGGCGCAGCGCCTTCCCGACCGACCCCACGGCCCCCATGGTCGGCTCGCGATCCGGCATCAACCGCCTCTTCCTCATCCGCCGCCCCCGCGAAGCCACCATCGGCACCGACGGACAACTGGTCCACCCCGCCCTCCACATCCGGCAACGCGAGGTTGAAAATTACCACCCAAGAGCCATCGGCATCCCCCCGCCAACCCCTGCACCAGTTCTCCAACCCGATCCCCCGGTTCCCCATACCGCGTAGTCAGGTCTGCGCAGCGGTGCGTGAATTCGGCAAGCCGACGCCCCGGCACACCACCCCCCGATTCGCCGCGAATCGAGAGCGCCCGATCCCCGAAGATCGCTTGACACGATTCCCACCGCGCGCTGTCGCGGAGAGGCATTACCCGACAGCACCACACCCGAAACGCGCGCAAGACAACCTTGCACTCCATCACCCCCGACCCCATTCTCAATAAAGGGGAGGGACACTATGCGACTGCCGAATTCCGCACCGATGCCGATTGCCTCGACAAGCTCTGCACGTTTCTAGGCGGCGTCATGGGCGCGGTCTCGTCCATGCCCAAGGAAACCGCCGGAGCCACCGCCGCCGCGACCGGCATCGCCGCCACGGCCACCGGCATCGCGGCCATCCCCGTCGCCCTTCTGGCCATCCTCGCCGGAGGCAAGCTCTGGACCGATGCCATCACCGAGCGCAAGCGCGCCGATATCACCACCCACATCACCGGCGCCGCCCGCGAGATCGCGAAGACCCTGCCCGCAGACGACCTGCTCAGGGGCTACGACACGGCCCGCCGCAAGGCCCTCCAGACCGACCTGATCGACGCCCTGCGCCAGACGATCCCGGAAACGGATGCCGAGCGCCATGCCCTGTTGATAACCTTGGGCGATCTCGACCCCGACCGCATCGCCGACACCCTCGCGGAGCGCCTGCCCGAGGACAGCCCCTTCCGCACCGACGAGACCCGGCGCGCCTACTTCACCGACACCGTCGCCCTCATCTGGTCGCGCCTGTCCGACAACCCCCACTTCCGCGAAGACCTGCGCCAGAGCATCGACGCCGACTTTCTGGCGCGCCTGACGAAGTTGCAGGAGACGGTCGATCAGGGTTTCGCCGACACCCGCACCGATATCGCCAGCCTCTCCGAACAGGTCACGACCCTCCAGCGCAGTCTGGAGGAGCGCGGCGCGAATCCCGCCGAACTCGACGCCTTCAAGGATAAGATCGAAGCCGAATCCGCCAAGCGCGAACTGGCGGAGACCCGCCTCGCCAACCTCATGGGCCTGATCCTCAAGCGCCCGATCCCCCCCGACCAGATCGTCCCCCGGCTACAGGAAGCCAACGCCAAGGCCGCCGAGGAAGCCGCCGAGGCCGCCCGCATCCCCAACGATGAAAGCGATGCCCTCCGCGACCTCCGCCTCGCCCGTCTGGCGGCCTTGGAAGCCCGAGACCTCGACCGCGCCAAAGACCTCAGCCGCGCCTTCGCCGAACAGCGCCGCACCGAAAACCGCGCACAGGAACGCGCCGCATGGGTCGAAGCCGCCGAAGACGCCAGGAACGCCCTCGACTACCGTGCCGCCGCCGAAGCCTATGCCGAAGCCGCTGCGACGGTGGACGAGGCAGATACGCAGGAACGGTGGAAGTGGTTTTATGAAGAGTGGTACGCGCTATACCTCCTAGGCCTCGAATATGGCGACAACGCCGCGCTGGAGGGAGCGGCGGCAAAGGCCGACACCATGACCCGTGCCTTCCCCCGCGCCGACCACCCCGCCCTCTGGGCCAAGGCCATGGGCAACCGTGCCAACACCCTTCAGGAACTCGGCGAGCGCGAACAGGGAACCGCCCGCCTCGACGAGGCCGTCACCGCCTTCCGCGCCCTGCTCCCGGCCTTCGCCGACCTCGGCGACCGGGAAAGTTGGGCCACGGCCCAGAACAATCTCGGCGCTGTGCTCCAGACCCTCGGCCAGCGCGAGAGCGGGACCGACCGCCTCCACGAGGCCGTCGCCGCCTATCGCGAGGCCCTGAAGGAATACACCCGCGAGCGCGTGCCCCTCGACTGGGCCATGACCTGGAACAATCTCGGCAATGCGCTCCTTACCCTCGGCGAGCGCGAGAGCGGGACCGACCGCCTCAACGAGGCCGTCGCCGCCTATCGCGAAGCCCTGAAGGAACGCAGCCGCGAGCGCGTGCCCCTCGACTGGGCCATGACCTGGAACAATCTCGGCGCAGCGCTCTGGGCCCTCGGCCAGCGCGAGAGCGGGACCGACCGCCTCCACGACGCCGTCGCCGCCTATCGCGAGGCCCTGAAGGAACGCACCCGCGAGCGCGTGCCGTACTGGTGGGCGCAAACACAGGAAAACATGGCGATCCTCTACGGGACGATGGCGGACCGGACCGGGCAGGCATCCGATGCCGCCCGCGCCGTCACCCACGCCACCGACGCGCTGGAAGTCTACCGCGCCGCCGGAGCCACCTACGATATCGACAAATGCGAACCCCTCCTCGCGGACTGCCAGACCCTCCACACTCGCCTCCTCGCGGGGGAGGGTGAAGCGAAGAGCTATACTTGAAGTTGTCACCCCGTGGCTGGACCCACGAGTGTCCGGTAGTCTCTGCAATGACGGTATTTTCAGATTATTGAAGAGTACATTGATGCTATTTGCTGATTTTTATATCTACTTGAACAAGCTGATCTTAAGTGAAGTGTCACCCCGCGACTTGATCGCGGGGTCCATCGTTCAGCAAATGCTGAGAAATGGATACCGCGGTCAAGCCGCGGTATGACTGCACCCCATGAACCTCGACCGCCAATACCACACCTACATCCTCGCCAGCCGGCCTTACGGAACCCTCTATATCGGCGTCAGCGGTAAGCTCCTTGAGCGCATCCACAAGCATCGCACCCATGCCGACCCCGAATCCTTCACTGCCCGATATGACGTTACCCGGCTCGTTTGGTTCGAGGCGTATGACGACCCCGAAAACGCCATCCGCCGCGAGAAACGCCTGAAAGAATGGCAA
>CALHLW010000178.1 GCA_938034615.1 uncultured Neomegalonema sp.
CGCTTGGATAACGGCCTGTCTTGCGGTTATGATCAGCACGAGCGCTATCGGTCCAAGGCATCTGATCCTCCATCTTCTCGACAAAGACAGAGAATCATAACCTCCTGATAGCGCTCAACAACTTTTAGGTCAGGCTCTAAGGCTAAAGCTATTTACCGGTGCTAAAATAGATGCTGCGATCTCAGGCCTGTTTCGAAAGCCCAGAAGCTGGCTGAAGATCGACACATGTAATTCTTCCACCAATACCCATCTGGCCATGAAAGCGCCTAAGAGCGGGATGAAGTCCTTGGCGGATGGGTTGTGTGTCATTATCGCCTCCTGTTAGCTTAGGCCTTTAGGCATCGCAAAGTTGAGATCAAGATTTGTCAAACTCATTCGAATCCACAGTGAAAAACCTTCTGCAAATGAAGCCTCAACCGCACAAGGTTGAGGAGGAAGGCCCCGATTCTCAATCGGAGCCTTCCTCGTCTGACAGTTCGGCCAAGATCGAGCGGAGCAAGGCGCGGAAAGCGGAGCGCGAGTAGACCTGATTAGGCACTCGCCCCTTCACTAATCCGCCGATAGGTGAGGCGCTTGCCTTCTGCTCCTTTGAGGAGCGCGGCGGTACGCATGGTGTCGTCTACGCCGTGTGCGATGCGGTTGTTGTAGCGAAACTCGAATTCGGAGACGTAACGCTGCAAGTGCTGGCGACCGCAGTGTTGATACGTCCCTTTCATCCCGCGCTTAAAGATCGAAAAGTAGCCTTCAATCGTGTTCGTGTGAACGTCGCCGCGAACGTACTCGTCGGCACCGTGGCTTACGAAGTCATGCTCTGCGAAATCGGCATCAAGCGCACCATACTGCCCCGCCTCATCGGTGTAGACGGTCGCTTCCTTAGCGATGTTCTCGCGAAGGATGGGAATAAGGGTGGCCTTCTTGAGGTCATCCACGACGATAGACTTGGCGCGCTTCGTGTCGCGATCCACGAGGGACAGAACCTTGTATTTGTGGTGGTAGCCACGGCCTTTCTTCTCGCCTTTAGGCTTCTTGGATTTATCGCGACCGATGAAGGTTTCATCGACTTCGACCGTGCCACCGCCAGAGCCGAAATCGACCACGCCGCGATCCGTCATCGCTTCGCGGATACGGTGGAACATGAACCAAGCGGTCTTATAGGTGACGCCGATAGAGCGGTGAAGCTGGTGCGCGCTGATGCCTTTCTTGCTGGACGCCATCAGGTGCGAGGCGAGAAGCCACTTGTGCAGGGGAACCTTAGAACGCTCAAAGACAGTGCCGACCGTGACCGTGAACTGCTTACGGCAATCGCCGCACTGGTACAGGCCGGGGCGGTGCGATTTGCCAAGGAGCAGCTTGCACTTCTCGGTTCCGCCGCAATGAGGGCAGAACGCACCATTGGGCCACCGCGTAGCCTCAAGATATTCGCGGGCTGCGTCTTTATCGGCGAAAATGGGGGCGGTGAGGTGCATATCAGTATCTCCTTGAAACCAATATGCAAAAGTGGCTCTGCTTTGTCAAGTATATAATCGCCCTTTCGTCAGTGTGGCGTTCAGATGGGGATTACCAGCTATACGTTGCCCCGGCACGGCCCCCGAAAGTGCCTTCCGAGAAGCCGGTACCGATGCCCACATTCACCTGCACGTTCGGATTGACCCGCGCGGTGAACGAGACGGCCAAGGCTTGCGACCCCTCGAAGGTGCCGATCCCGCCCGATAGGGCAAAGCGGTGTCCCTGCGGCACGGTCGGAGAGTCCAGAGCCAGCGCCATCGCGATCCCCTCACGGTTCTCGTCGATATCGTTGGCAAAGCCCGACAAGCGGTCGTTGATCGTCGAGATATCCGCCGTGTTGCTGGCGATATTGGTCCTGTTAGTACCTATATCTCCAGTATTGGTGGCGATATTGCCCCGGTTGGTAGTGACGCCAGCCGTGTTGGTCGCGATGTTGCCCCGGTTGGTGGCGATGCCAGCGGTGTTGGCAGCCATGGAACTGCTTAGCGCCCCACCGTCTCCGGCGATGTTGCCGTTCGCATCGGTCGTAACGACCTGAAGCGTACCGCCCTGTGCCGCCCGACTTGCAGCGGAGCCGACACCTGCAAGGGTGTACGTATTCGTTGATGTACCAATGGCCACCTGCTCGTCGCGGGATGCGACTGCCAGATCGCCGATAGCGACGGATCGTGCGCCGGATGCCGTTGCGCCTTCACCCACGGCGACCGAACGGACACCATTTGCCACCGCGAGATGGCCGAGGGCCGTCGCACGTTCAGCATTGGCTTCCGCGCGCCACCCGAAAGTCGTCGCGCCGGGGCCGTTCGCAATGGCCTGCCCGCCGACCACCGTGGTCGAAGGGCCGGTCGCGACCGTGGCCCGGCCCATCGCACCGTCGCGATTGCCGCCGATGGCGATGGAGTCGCCACCCGTGGCCTGCGCCGTATTACCGATGGCAACCGAGTTGGACCCGGAGGCGACAGCATCTTCAGCACCGGCGAAGGATTGATCGCCCGAGGCCGTCGTCTGGTGGCCGACAGCGGTGCCCATGGCCCCGGTCGCCTGTGCCTGCCAACCGAGCGCAGTTGCACCCGGCGTCGTGGCATCCGACTCGCCGCCGAGGGCGACAGTCGAGTTACCCGACGCATTGGCTTCATCACCGATAGCGAGGGCATCGATACCCGTGGCGATGGATTCATTGCCGATGGCTGTGGCGAAATCGCTCTGAGCGTCCGCATTCTCACCGACCGCCAGCGACCGGATACCCTGCGCCGTGGCCAGATGGCCGAGCGCCGTGGCACGTTCGGCATTGGCTTCCGCGCGCCACCCGAAGGTCGTCGCGCCGGGGCCATTCGCAATGGCCTGCCCGCCGACCACCGTGGTCGAGGGGCCGGTTGCGACCGTAGCCCGGCCCATCGCACCGTCGCGATTGCCGCCGATGGCAATGGAGTCGCCACCCGTGGCCTGCGCCGTATTACCGATGGCAACCGAGTTGGACCCGGAGGCGACAGCGTCTTCAGCACCGGCAAAGGACTGATCGCCCGACGCCGTGGTCTGGTGGCCGACTGCGGTGCCCATGGCCCCGGTCGCCTGTGCCTGCCAACCCAGCGCAGTCGCGCCGGGGGTCGTGGCATCCGACTCGCCGCCAAGCGCGACAGTGGAGTTACCCGACGCAAAGGCTTCGTCACCGATGGCGAGAGCGTCGATGCCCGTGGCGATGGATTCGTTGCCGATAGCCGTCGAGAAATCGGACTGTGCATCCGCGTTCTCACCGACCGCCAACGACCGGATACCCTGCGCCGTGGCAATATGGCCGATGGCTTGCGCCCGCTCTGCCGTTGCCTCCGACCGCCAACCGAGCGCCGAAGAGCCGACACCGGTAGCACTCGCCTGCTCACCGAGAGCGGTGGAAGACGTCGCACTCGCCGTGGAGTTTTCACCGATGGCGGAGGAGCCATCCGCTGTTGCCATCGCATTGTCGCCAAAGGCCGCCGAATCCGCTCCGGTTGCCATAGCACCACCGCCAATCGCCGTGGAGCCGCTGGCAACAGCACCGACACCGATTGCAACGGCTCTCTCGCTATCGGCCACCGCATCGTCACCAATGGCAATTGCACCTACTTCCGTGGCCATCGCGTCGTCACCGACTGCGACCGAGCCATCAGCCGTTGCCGTCGCACCATCGCCGTAAGCGGCAGAATTAGGTCCGGATGCAACGGCGCCAACACCGATATCAGGCGTCGGTTCCTGACCACCGCCAGTGCCGGCCGCCACAGCGCTCAACAGACCATTCTCGTCGACGACGAGGCTGAACTGCTCACCGGCGGGAATGCCTGCGCCGAGACCGGAGAAGGTGTAGGTGCTTGCCGCCGTTCCGATGGACACTTCGTCGTCACGGGTTGCAACGGCCTGATCGCCGATAGCGATGGACCGCGCGCCCGTGGCACTGGCGGCTTCACCGACCGCGACCGAGCGAAGGCCAGTTGCCGTGGCGAGATGACCGAGGGCCGTGGCCCGCTCCGCCCCGGCATTGGATTTCCAGCCAAAGGCCGTCGCACCGGGGCCAGTGGCAAGGGCCTGACCGCCGACTACCGTGGTCGAAGGACCGGTCGCCGTCGTGACGATGCCCATGAGTCCGTCACGATTACCGCCGATGGCGATGGAGTCGCCACCCGAAGCAACCGCCGCATTACCGATGGCAATCGAGTTCGTGCCAGACGCAACGGCATCCTCGCCACCCGCAAAGGACTGATCGCCCGACGCCGTGGTCTGGTGCCCAACGGCGGTGCCCATGGCCCCGGTCGCCTGTGCCTGCCAACCGAGCGCCGTTGCACCCGGCGTCGTCGCATCCGACTCGCCGCCAAGCGCGACAGTCGAGTTGCCCGAGGCAAAGGCTTCATCGCCGATGGCGAGAGCGTCGATGCCCGTGGCGATGGATTCGTTGCCGATAGCCGTCGAGAAATCGGACTGTGCATCCGCGTTCTCACCGACTGCCAACGAGCGAATCCCCTGCGCCGTAGCCAAATGGCCGAGCGCCGTGGCCCGCTCTGCGGCGGCATCGGACTTCCAGCCATACGCCGTCGCACCGGGACCAGTGGCAAGGGCCTGACCGCCAACCACCGTGGTCGAGGGGCCGGTCGCCGTGGTCACGATGCCCATCGCACCGTCACGGTTGCCGCCGATGGCGATGGAATCGCCGCCCGTGGCCTGCGCCGTATTGCCGATGGCAACCGAGTTGGAACCAGAGGCGACGGCATCTTCAGCACCGGCAAAGGACTGGTCACCCGAAGCGGTCGTCTGATGGCCAACCGCCGTACCCATGGCGCCGGTCGCCTGCGCCTGCCAACCGAGCGCCGTTGCGCCGAGAGTACTGGCCTCCGACTCACCGCCGATGGCAGTCGTGGAGTTGCCGTCGGCCAGGGCCTCAGCACCGATAGCAACGGCATCGACGCCATTGGCGAAGGCACCGAAAATGGGGGTGGCGGGATCGCCGTTGCTGGCTCCGCCAATGGCGACCGAGGACGTGTCGGTTGCCGAAGCGTTTGTCCCGATGGCAATCGAGTCGATCCCTCCGGCAATGGTCGGGAATCCGATCGCGGGAGCTAAAGTGCCAATCGAGATGCCACCACCACCCTGAGCGACGGATCCCGAGCCAATGGCAATGCTGGCGTTCGCATCAGCATTGGCACCATTCCCGACAGCGGTACTGGAAGAGCCATTTGCCGAGGAAGAACTCCCGCATTCCGTCGAAAGAGTTCCTGCCCCGTCATTACACGGTGCCGTCGCGTCCGCACGGGCAACACCGGCCCCGATCGTCAGCGCGAGATAGCCTGCCCCTGCGAGCAGTGATGCCCTGAGACTCGTTTTTCGGATTGTAGGCATGGTCATTCCTCCACATTTTTATAGTTATGTGGGCGGAACCGAGCGCATTAAAGGTCAGATTTCAATGAAATATTCATCATACGAAAAATATATTTTCGTATCTATATTTCGCTGAAACCTTCCTGACCTTCGCGGCGTAAAATACTATTACGCCTTCGTCTTAGATCGGTTCGAATGGTCGTTAAAGGGCTGGACGTGCCCCCGCCTCCCGTGTCTCCTGTAGTCGGGATTTTCCGGGGGGACCGAACCATGCTGAAGACACCATACCTCTTGTTTCTTGGCGATGCCAAGGACGCATTGGCCGCCAAGGTCGCGCAAGGCATCCGCGACTGGCGGCCCGAGAATGCCGTGGGCCAGATGCGGCTTCCTGGTTGCGTCGCCGATCTGGGCATTCCGGATATGACCATCGCTGAATCCATGGAACAGGGCGCGCGCACGCTGGTCGTCGGGGTCGCCAACCGGGGCGGCTTCATCGCCGAGGACTGGATCGACGTGCTGGTCGAGGCGCTGGAGGCGGGGATGGACCTTGCCGCCGGCCTGCATAACAAGCTCGCCGATGTCCCCCGCCTCGCTGAGACCGCCGCACGGCTGGGCCGCGATCTACACGACGTCCGCCATCCCACCAAGACCTATCCTGTCGGCAGCGGCGCAAAACGCCCCGGCAAGCGCCTCCTTCCCGTCGGCACCGATTGCTCCTGCGGCAAGATGTACACGGCGCTTGCCATCGAGAAAGAGATGCGCGCACGCGGCTGGAGCGCCGATTTCCGCGCCACGGGCCAGACCGGCATCCTCATCACCGGCGAGGGGGTCAGCATCGACGCCGTCGTCTCCGACTTCATCTCCGGTGCAGTCGAGACGCTGGCCCCGGATAACGACCCCGACCACTGGGATTTGGTGGAGGGCCAAGGCTCGCTCTACCACCCCGCCTATGCGGGCGTGACGCTGGGCCTGATCCACGGCGCACAAGCGGATGCCCTCGTCCTCTGCCACGAACCCACCCGCACCCACATGCGCGCCCTGCCCGACTACCCCGTCCCCGACATGCGCAACGTCATGGACATGACCCTACCCCATGCGCGCCTGACCAACCCGGACGCCAAGTTCGTCGGCATCTGCGTGAATACGAAAGCACTCGACGAAGCCGCCGCCGAGCGCTTCTTGAAGGAAACCGAAGCACGGTTCGGCCTGCCGACGGTCGATCCGGTACGGACAGGTGTAGGGCAGATCGTGGACGGCTTGGCCTGATACTGGCGAGCGCATGATATCATGCTTTTTACGCCTGCCCCGCACTTCGATGCGGGGCAGGAAATATGAAATCATACGCTCATCGTATGACTGGTTGCGCTCAGATACCCCAGTAAATCAGGTTCACGGCATCAAGGATCGCATCCCGCTCCCCGGATAACGATGCAATCGATGCCTGCTTCTTCAAGGGACGGGCCGGAATCGTCACGACACCGGCAGTCATGACAAGATACCTGTTCCCGTCGATTTCGACCTCCGGGGTCAGCTTTCGGATCGGGATTGCGGAGTCTCTTTCGACGACCGGCGCGACGACGACGGTTTCCATCGGTTCAAGCAGGTCGTTCTGAAGCACGACATAGAGATCGCCCTGCCGATCCTTGAAGACGTCAAACTGGCGCATCGTCATCGGGTATAGCGGGTCCGAAATCCGGCTGGGTCACGGCCAGATGTGCCAAGGGCAGGCCCTCCGCGCGAACACGGGCGTTCCAGCTTTCGATGCCGGCGCGGTTCTCCTCCTGCCACTGCCGACGCGCATCGAACCGGGCATCCTGATCAAGATCGGCGCGGAGAAGCGCAGTCATGTGTTCGGTCATCGTAACCCCCCGTGCCGTGGCACGCTCCGCAAGCGCAATCTTGAGGTCTTCCGGCAACCGCATATGAAACAGGCTCATCAGCATCGCTCCAAACAACTTGTGTGGACAAATCTATCTTTTGTCCACACAATCCGCAAGACCGAGAACGCATTTGACGGCATTGTACCTATCCCAACAGGTCGATGGACGGTCGCGACCTGAAGACGAGAGAGCCAATATGCCCCCCACCCTCACCGCCACCACCGAAACCTTCCCCATGGACGGCACCTTCACGATTTCGCGGGGGAGCCGGACGGAGGCGCAGGTGGTGACGGTTAGGGTGGCGGATGGGGACCACACAGGCCACGGCGAATGTGTTCCCTATGCCCGCTATGGCGAGACGGTGGAGAGTGTGACCGCGCAGATTGAGAGCGCGGGGCCGATGACGACGCCATGCGACGCTCAGGCCATGCCAGCCGGGGCCGCCCGCAATGCCGTCGATTGCGCCCTCTGGGATCTGGAGGCCAAGCGCAGCGGCGAGCCGGTCTGGCACCTCCTCGGCCTTCCCGAGCCGCAGCCCGTCACCACCGCCTACACCCTCTCGCTGGAAACCCCCGACACCATGCGCGCCAAGGCGGCGGAAAATGCCCACCGCCCCTTGCTCAAGATCAAGCTGGGCGGCGAGGGTGATCTCGACCGTTTGCGTGCCGTTCGAGCGGGTGCGCCCGATGCCACCTTCATCATCGACGCGAACGAGGGCTGGACGCCCGAAACCTATGCGGCACTGGCCCCCGAACTCCTGTCTCTCGGCGTCGCCATGGTCGAGCAACCCCTGCCCGCCGGAGATGACGAGGCCCTGCGCGGCATGGACCGCCCCCTCCCTGTCTGCGCCGATGAGGCCTGCCACGACCGCGCCTCGCTGCCCGGCCTCGTCGGCAAATACGACATGGTGAACATCAAGCTCGACAAGACCGGCGGCCTCACCGAAGCCCTCGCCCTGCGCGATGCCGCCCGCGAGATGGGCTTTCAGGTGATGATCGGCTGCATGGTCGGCACGTCGCTCGCCATGGCCCCGGCAGTGCTCGTCGCGCAGGGCGCCGAAATCGTCGATCTCGACGGCCCGCTCCTGCTGGCCAAGGACCGCGATACTCCGCTGGTCTTCGACGGCAGCATCGTCCATCCGGCCAAGCCTGCCTTGTGGGGCTGATACCGACGAGCGCATGGAATCAGCTTTGTATTCCTGCCCCGCACTTTGATGCGGGGCCTGTTTGTGAGGAGAGTGGCCCCGCATCGAGGTGCGGGGCAGGAAATATGAAATCATGCGCTTACTGGTATGACACCATCCGAACACGAAGAGGGCGGCACCCCCCAGCGCCACCCTCCCGTCAACGGCCCCCCGACCACCTGTTCCCTTCCGGCGCTCCTCTCGCTCGAAGTCGCCGGATCAGTCCAGGATCACTGCCCGATGCCGCCAGCTTGCTGCCCGCTCGTTCAGCGTGGTGGCGGAGAGGAAGAAGTTCGACGCCCCTTCCTTGCGGCACGCATCGGGATCACCGTCACAGAAGACCTGCACGTCTTCGATCCACTGGCGATAGGCGGCGATGGGCGTGAAATACATATCATACCCCGAGACCATGCAGGCATTGCCCGTGCTGTCCTCGGTCCCCGGTTCGATCCCCGACAGGACACCCGCCAACGAGGGTCGGCCATCGAGGCCATAGCTCACCAGCGGCCCCCCGCTTTCGCCCCGGCAAACGCCTTCAAGGCGACCTTGCGGGCTGGTCACGGTAATATAACCGGGCCATTGCACATCCGTCACCGCCAGCGCGACGGTCTGGAGCGACGGCGTATCGGCCTTCGGTCCCGTAACCGGCCACCCCGCCGCCTGAGCGATGCCGCCCGGCACCACCGATGGCCTGCGATACTCGTCCATCGTTGCGGGAACGATATCGCGAGGCAGCGGCTCGGACAGGCGGATCAGCGCGATATCGTTGCTCAGGGAGCTGTACTCGAAGCCCGCATGGACCACGGCCCAGCTTGCCTTGCGGCGGATCGCATCCCTGCCTTCGGCATGTTGCCGGTCGCCAACGGTCAGATCGATATGCGACCATTTCGAGCCATCCGCCGGAGCGAGGCAATGGGCGGCGGTCACGACCCAGCG
Source organism: uncultured Neomegalonema sp. (assembly GCA_938034615.1). GTDB lineage: Bacteria > Pseudomonadota > Alphaproteobacteria > Rhodobacterales > Rhodobacteraceae > JAHDDY01. Next base: position 9,346 of record CALHLW010000178.1, read on the forward strand.
CGACGAAATCACCGTAGCCCCGCAATGTTCGGTCAGGACGTAGCCATCGTCGTCATAGCGCACCTGAAGTTTCACCATCGAGCGGAAGTTCGGGTCTGTGGCCTGACCGAAACGAGCCTGAACGCCATTGCTGAAGCTGCTTCCCTTGGCCGATCCCACCCGGTTGCCGGACATCTCTGCGGCGAGAACGGAGACCGCGTTCAGATCGGTCAGCGTCTGGGCGGTAGCGCCCGTCAGGCTGGCGACCGTCAGTGCGGCGGCGGCGGCGATGGCTTTCAGTGCGGTCATTGTCCCGGTGTCCTTGGTCTGCGGTGCCCCCCTGGGCTTGAGATGAATATGCCCGTTAGAGGTAAACATAACGAAGAACGCCGAAAGTAATAAGAGTTAGAATTTGATCTTTATTTCTCCTAAATGACTGTTTTGTTCAATGTAAATCGAAACAGATCGTCATTTTACTAAAATTCGATCTAATTGCTAGCGTTCTCCATACCCCCTGCTTCTGCGGCGATCAGATCCGCAATATGGGCGCAGTCCTCGACACTGAAGGTCAGAGGCAGGCGCATGTCGAACAGGCCCGCTAGGATAGCATCCGTCTTCGGTAAATCCTGCGCGGGAACGTAACGCCAGCTTCGATGGTTCGACGTAAAGGCCACCGGCTCCTCTGCCCCGAACCATTTCAGCTCGACCCCTACCGCCTTCATGCGCGCCACGAACCGCTCACAGTCTTCCGGCGAGAAACCGGGCGCAAGAAACTGGATCGAACTGGCCACGAAGAACTCTTCCGGCGGACGATGCGGCATGTAGAGCGCGTTCACCGATGCCAGCCGCGACGCAATCGCCTCGTATCGCGCATTCCACCGCGCCGCATTGGCATCCAGCGTCTCCAGTTGCGGCAGCAGGATCGCGGCGCGCAGATTATCCATCCGCCCCGACATATTCGGCGTCTCCAGCCGGATCGTCTCGAACACCTCCGGCGGCGGCGCAGCCCCGTGGCGCTCATAGAGCATGTAGGAACCGGACATCATGATCGCTCGCGCCATGAAGTCAGGATCGTCCGAGGTCAGCAGCCCCCCCTCGCCCGAATTGATATGCTTGTAGGTCTGGGTCGAGAAACACCCGGCCAGCCCGAACCCGCCGCTCGGTTTGTCGTTCCACTTCGCGCCCATCGTATGCGCGCAATCCTCGATGATCGTCACGCCCTTCGCATCGCACAGCGCGCAGAGCGCTTCCATATCCACCAGATGTCCGCGCATGTGAGAGAGCATCAGCACCTTTGCCCCGCTCTCCCCGATGCGCCGCTCCAGATGATCGAGGTCGATGACCAGATCGCGGGTAATCTCGACCAGCACCGGCTCGGCCCCCACAGCAGCAATCGCCCCCGGCACCGGCGCGAGGGTGAACCCGTTCGTCAGAACCTTGTCGCCCGCCTTCACCCCGGCGGCCCGCAACGAGACAGAAAGCGCATACCCGCCCGAGGCACAGGCAAGGCAATATTCAGCCCCTTGGTATCGCGCATAGGCTTCTTCCAGCTTCGAAACCGGCGCGATCTCCCCTTCGCCGGTATTATAACGATGCAGCCGCCCGCTCTGCATCACCGCAACTGCCGCCGCGATAGCGTCGTCGGGGATGGGTTCCTGCTGGGTGAAGTTGCCGGTAAAGGATTGCATGGTCCTGCCCTCGATCTTGTGTCCTGCTATGCTTCGTCGGGACGGGGCGGCAATGCAAACGGTATTGAGGCGCGATCAGGCCGAACGCGCCTGATGTCTGCTACCAGCGGCGGAAGTCGCCAACCCTTTTGCGTGCTGCCCCGGACCTCGATCCAGGGCCTGTCTCAGCAGCGAAAGACCCCGGCGCGAAGCCGGGGCAGGGAATATTTCCCAAACCGATCACCGACAAGAGCCATCGGTATCAGTGGCTCAGCCACTCGAAGACCACGATATCCCCTGCATAGCCCGAGAGGTTCATCGCATCGTTCTTCACAGCGGGACCACCGACATCCACATAAGCGTAGTTGAGACGCATCGAGGACGGAAAGTTCGCGCAACTCTGACTGCCCGGCGTCGCCGCATTCAACGGGTTCACGCCGTTCACGCGGTATTGCAGTTGCTTGCCACGATTGGTCCGGTTCCGCAGGCAAACGCGCGTGACCGCCCTGCTGCTGGCCCCGCCGATAATTCTGGAGTGACGCAGGACGTTTCTTCCGACCCGGATATCCTGAATATAGGTTAGTTGCCCTCCGGAGGGCTGCACCACGACAGGGCGCGGAGTGACGCCGCCACGTGCAGGCGTCCCGTCGCAGTTGACACGCGGATCATCCTGCACGGAAGTCGTCGCCTTCACGACGCCGCCAACATCCGCACCCGCCCCGAGATTGGGTGTGAGGGAAAAGCCCTGGAAGACATTGTCATAATCGAACCAGAGCGCCACGCCCACGTCGAAGCCGGGCTTGGCCATATCGCCGAGTTTCGCGCCCTCGACCCCCTTCAGCCATTTTGCTGCGGCGATGATATCCGCCGGACCGAATTCCACGCCCCAGGAATCGCCACCGATCTTGTTTGCCTGACAGACCCAGAAGCCAACATCGATCCCCGCTCCCCCACCGAAGCCCAGCGAGATGCTGTAATCGGCGGTTCCATAGGCATAGGTCGGCAGGCGTCCGGTCAGATCGATGGTGCCGCCCGCGCCTGCCGAGCCGCCGAAGATGACCTTCGCGCCCGCCGATGCCCCGATGGTCATGGTGCGCAGCAGATTGCCGTCAGGCATCCGCGTCTGACCGACGGCGGAGGCGCTGACTGCGTTGCCGACGCTTTCGGGACGGCTCGAATTCAGTGTGTTGCGCACGGAAGGGTTATTCGCGACCCCTTGAGCGATATTCAGTTTTGACAGGATGAACCGGGCGATTTCCGCCATCTTCCGCGCAGCGATCTCCTGCCGCCGCGCATCCGCGCTTTTGATGCAGCGATTTTGGAGGAAATCTTCGACAAGGCCGTTGTCGCAGGACGGAATGCGCTCGGTGATGAGGCAGGGACGCGAGTTCTCCTTGCCGCAATTGACCGCCACACAGATACCGCGCGCAAAGTCTTCCTTGAGGTTCGCGTTGCAGGACGGAATACGTTCCCAGACCTTGCAGGGCCGTTGATTGGCATTGCCGCATTCGACCCCGGCAACGGTCTTCTTCAGGCATTTTCCTTCGGTGAAGCTCTCCACCAGACCGGGGTTACACGACGGGATACGCTCGACGATGGTGCAGGGCCGCTTGTTCAGCGCCCCGCAATCGATACCGGGACGAGCCTTCTTCACGGGTATGACGCAGCGCCCCTTGGCAAAGTTCTCGACGAGGCCGTTATTGCAGGACGGCACGCGCACCCAGATCGGGCATGGCACTTGATTGTTTCGCCCGCAGGTCTTGCCCGCCACATGCTTGCGCAGGCATTTGCCTCTGCCGAAGTCCTCGTACAGCCCCTTGTTGCAGGAGGGGATGCGCTGGAAGATCGTGCAGGGTTTCTGGTTTTCGGCGCCACACGCCGCCGCCTGCGCATCGGTACTGCCGAGCAGCATCGTAAAGGCGAGCGCGAGAAAGGCGCTCAGGATCAGGATCGGTCTCATCGAAAATCTCCAACTCAAACTGTTTCACTCACAACAGGCTGACAGACCGGAGCATCGGATCGTATGGGGGGAACTCCCCATATGATTGAGTTGGCGCGTCGTCGTATTGTCTTCGGCAAGGGAGACGATCATGCGATTGCGCTATCCGCCGAGACCGTGCTGTTCGATCAGCCCGTCCTTCAGGGCGCGGGACATCAACTCGACCACCGACCCGACCCGCATCTTGCTCATCAGGCTGGCGCGGTGCTTCTCGGCGGTCTTCGGGCTGGTCCCCATCAGGGCCGCGATCTCCGCATTGCTCTTTCCGGAGACGATCATGGTCAGCGTCTGGCGCTCGCGCGGGGTCAGGTCCGGCGACGGCTCCGCATCGCGCATCAGATCGACCAGCGACACCGCCACATGCCGCCCTCCGCGCAGGATCAGGGGCAGTTTCGAAAACAGTTCGTCATTGTCAGCGGCCTTGGAGAACAGTCCGTCCACCCCCGCCTCGACCAATCCGCTGAGCAGCCCCGGCGACGTGACAGCGGTGAGCACGACGATCTTCGTATCGGGACTCCAGCGACGGATATCGAGCAGAATCTCGGCCCCCGATGCCAACGGCATCGACACGTCGAGCAGCAACAGGTCAGGCCGGTGCGTCTTGACGGCCTCGATAGCCTCCAGCCCATTTCTCGCTTCAGCCACGACTGCAATCCCGGATTCCTCCAGCAGCCCCGGCGTCTCCAGTGCCAGCCGAAGGCCGGAGCGCACGATCTGGTGGTCATCGGCAATGACGGCGCGGAAACGTCCTTTCGCACTCTCCGCCATCGCCCGCTCCCGCTCAACCATAGCGAAAGCCTAGACCGATGCGAAACGATCATGCAATCGTTTCAGATCAGATCGCGCCCGTTCACGGAGGACCGGCATGACCACCCTTCCCGGCTTCTATAGCGTCATGCTCACGATGCTTGTGGTCATGGCCTTCATCGCCGGTGCGGCGGGACAGCGAAACTGGGTTCCCTACCCCTTTCTGGCCATCGTTATCCTGCTGTGGTTCGCTTGCGCGGAACAAACAGCATTGCGCGCCTTGCTGCCACGCATCCTGCCTCCCGAAACATGGATGCTTCTCTTGGGGCCATGTCTTCGCCGCCCTCAATTTCGCCGTTGCCGCATCCGGGACCGCACGCGACCATCCCCACGCCCAATTCCGGCCTCTCCTTTGGGGTTGTGCAGTCCTCTCACTGGCGGCTGCGCCACTGGTCCTCATCCTTCCACTCCTCGTCGCCTTGGCGCTGATGTATGGGCTGTCCGTCGCATCCCTCGCCAGCCAGTCGATACCGGTGGCAACATTCCCCCTGTTCGGCCCCCGCTCCGAAAACTACGACCGCTTCGGGATGCTTGCCTACCAGATCGGCCCCACCATGGCGGTCACATCCATCGCCATCGGACTGCTATCGCCTGAAACGCGCCCGTATTTTCCGATCCGGCTCGTTATCCTGTGTTTCATTCTCGGCGGCAGCGTGATTGCCTTCTACCGCATCCTCGCCGTTACGCGTGGGCGGGAGCGGGCGCTCGCTCTCGCGCTCGAAACCGCAGAGCGCGATGCACAGACCAGCCGCGCCCTGCTGGCGGCGGAACGCAACTACGCCGAAGCCCGCGACGTGGCGCGGCTGCGCTCCGAACAGCTTGCCGCCGCCTCCCATGATATCAAGCAACCGCTGATGTCCCTGCGCACCACCATGGATGCCGTCACACGGGAGCAACCGCCCGAAGTGCGCACGCAACTCCGCGATGCCTTCGACTATCTCGAACAGCTTGCGGGCAGCTATATGGACGAAGTTCGCCCGACCGCATCCGACGATGTCCCCGAACCGCAGAGGGTGGAAACCGTGCCCGTCACCCTCTTCACCGAGACACTCGACCGCATGTTCCGAGCTGAGGCGGAAGCAAAAGGCCTGACTTTCGAGGTCCATGGCACCACAGGATCGGTCGAGGTCCAACCTCTCATCATGATGCGGATACTCGGGAATCTTCTGTCGAATGCCATCAAGCATACCGCTACCGGCTCCGTCGCCCTGACTGCCCAAAAAGTCGCGGATCGCACGATCCTGACCATCGCCAATTCCGGCACGCCTCTGAACGAAAGGCAGGTCGCCACACTCTTCGAACCCTATCGCAAAGGAGATAGTTCTGCCGGGGACGGTCTGGGCCTCGCCATCGTCCGTCACCTCTCGGGCATTGCCGGACTGACCCTGCGCTTCGACAGCGACCCAGCCTCGCCGCGCCCGAAACACTTTTCCCTCACCTTGCCATCCTGATCACGAGTGTTCGGTAGCGATTTCTTGGGTGGTCATGGATTTTTGAAAAGAGATAGTATGTTGGATATTCCAATTTCATCCTGATTTCTGCAAAGCATCTGTGTCACCCCGTGGCTTGACCACGGGGTCCATCGTTCAGCATATCCTGAACAATGGATACCGCGCATCGCGCCGTGCAGCGGAAGTCGCGGTATTACAACAGCTCTTTATTCTGCACACTGCCAGATACTCGTGCATCCTGACAGGGCATCCGCTGGATCGTCATTCGCCCGTAAAGGCCAACGAAAACTCCACCCGTTCATTCGGGGAAACGGGTCCACGGTCGTCGCTGATCGACGGGAAGGGCCGATGCCCGCCCATGGGATTCAGACGTTGCGGCGTGATCCCGCGCTCCACCAACGCTTCCGCGACCAGCAATGCGCGGGCCTTGGCCAAGCGCGCATTTTCAGGCAGCCGGTTGTCGCCGCCGGTAAAACCCTCGATCCTCACTCTGCTTTCCGGGGCCGCCTTCAGCAATCCGGCAAGTGTATCCAGTTGGTCACTCGTGCGGTTCTCGTCGCGCAGCGCGATCTCAGCGCCGAAGAACACCGCATTTCCCTGCACCCACTCACGCAAAGCCAAGACAGGCGATACCGCCACGCTCACCGGACGCTCGTCCATGCGTGTCATCTGCTCCCGTGCAGCGGCCAACGCGATCTGCGCATCCGACAAGCTGGCGGCCAGCGCATCGCGCTCCAGCCGCGCCCCGTCGAGGTCACGTACCACGAGATTGAAGTCCAGAGCATAAGGTTTCGCCAATGCTCGCGCCCGACGCTCAATCTGCGCAGCATCCCCTGGCCCAAAGCCAAGGCCTGTGACCGCGATCCGCCGCGCCGCCCGATCCGCATCGACATCCACGACCACATCGCCGGGCCGAAAACTGCGCGTGATGGCCTGTTCAATATCGACCGCCGCGCCGTTGATCTGCATCTGGTGATACCCGCGCCAGCCATACCAGCTCACACCACCGAGAATGGCGAGCAATGCGATGATGTAGGCCGGGTTGGTGCGGCGGTCCTTCCGTTCCTTCTGTCGGCTGACAAGCGGTGTGGCAAACGCCGTGAAAGTCTCTCGTTCCAGCGAATCCGCATCCGTGCTGCGATGCATCGCCACCGTCTCGAACATCGCTTCGAAGGCAAAGCTGAAGATCGCCTTGCGCTCCTCGCTGACCGTGCCATCGGCAATCTCCACTGCAGCCACATGCCGCGCAGAAGCCTGAAACAATGTTTGCGACTGGCTGAGATTGATCGCCCGCAAAGGCATGTCGCGCCGTTCAGGCGAGAATTCCGTCATGACATGGGCGGTCGTCATGATCTCTTCTTTGGTCTCCGGCTCCGGGTCTTCCACGAAATCCGGGTTCGACCAATGGAACAGCAGGACGCCCGCATCGCGCACCACGAGATAGACGCGGCGCACTTCAGTTTGGCGCAGTTCGGATTCGACCAATTCGCGCATCGACTGGCCGGTGATGATCGCCTTGAGGCGCAGCTTCATCCGCCGCCACGACAACAGCGCATCCACGAAGCTGTTCGTCCGCGCGCCGAGGCGACGCAGGGTATGCATCATCCAACCGCGCAGGATACGGCCCATCTGCGGCTGGAGCGCGCCCACCAACCGGCCCTCCTCCTCATCGGCGAGGGAGACGCCCTGCATTGGGCGCGTTGGGCCATGCGACGTACGTTCGAGTACCTCGATCCGTTGCTGCAATCCGATCAGATCGCGATGCTCATCCGACAGCAACAGGCTGCGCAGGCGATGCAGATGCTCTTCTGCTTGCATCGCCTCATCAGCCTGCTTTTCAGCAACGGCAACTGCGAGGGGTTTATTCCGCAAGCTTCGCAATGCTCTTCGCCATCGCGTCTACGGTTTCGCTCAGATCCTTGAGCATGGTCCGGCGCGCTTCGTCATTACGTCGTTCGATACTGCGGATATCATCGACCACCTTGCGCATCTCGCGACGGGCTGCTTCCTCGAAGTCGCGCTGACGATCAACGAGATGCGTGAGCTGATCGTCCAGCTCGCGCTTCGACTCACCGTAGATCAAGTCGCGAATCTGCGTAAGGGCGGCGTCCTTCTCCGGCTCAGCGCGCGGCGCAGGCGTGCTTTCCTTGGCGTTTTGCATAGGGAATATCCTTCGTGCGAAAATTCTGCATCGTGCGGAATTTGCCGGACACGCCTTGTTTTTAGGTTAAAGGCCCGATCCTTTTGGCCCTCCGGTAGAAAGTAACGTGTTCCCAATCCGATACCTTCTGCGTGTAGGCGATCTGGTAAGCTTTCGGCGGCATCCTCTCGGCGCTTATGAAGAGGAGCCCGCTGTGCGAGTGGAAAGCAAACCCACCGAGTACACTCAACGCCGAAGCGACCGGGTCGTCGCGATGGCCGACCGAATCGTTTCAGGGGGCGATGACCGGCTGGACCGCGATCCGACCACAGGTCGCAATGAATACGGCACGCCACCGATGCCCACACCTGAAGAGGTCTGGTTCTCGTCCTCGACCGCGACGGCAATCGGGCCACGCGGCTGGCAGGCACTTCAGGAAATCGAAGCAACGCTCGGGCAAGGCGGTCGCTGGGGCCGCGCGGGTTTCAGCGCCTTGTGCGGCAGCATCCGAAGCCGCCTTCAGGCGCGGATGGGCATCGACGGTTCCGCCACGATCCTCTCGCCCTCGGGTACGGATGCCGAATTGCTCATGCTTGCCGTGGCCGAGCGCGGAGCCGGCAATCCGATCACGAATATCGTGATGGCACCACAGGAATCCGGCAGCGGCGTAATGACCGCCTGCGACGGGCGACACTTCCGCCCCCGCACCTGCATGGGCGCGATGATCGAACAGGGTGTGCGGCTCTCGGGATGGGAAACCTTGGATATAAGAACCGAAGCCGTCGATATCCGCACACCAGAAGGGGTCGCCCGCACCCGCGACGATCTGGACACCGAGATCACGTCTCGCGCGCGCGCCGCCCTTGCAGAGGGGCGCACCGTCCTGCTGCATGTTCTCGATACCTCCAAGACTGGCCTGCAAATCTCGACGCGCGGCACCGCGGAGCGGTTGATGAAGGCGGCACCGGGGCAGGTTCATGTCGTGGTCGATGCGTGTCAGCTTCGCTGCAATGCCGCGCAGGTGCGCGCCGATCTCGAAACCGGATTCGCCGTGCTCGTCACGGGGTCCAAGTTCGCAGGAGGCCCGCCCTTCTCGGGAGCCATGCTCCTGCCGCCCGCCTTGGCCACCGCAATGCAATCGGCCCCGCCCCTACCGATGGGATTACGCGACTATTCCGCAGCCCATGACTGGCCGAGAGTGCTGCGCGAAACCCTCTGCGATGGCATGGTGCCCCATAATGGCGGCGCGCCCCTGCGTTGGGTTGCGGCATTGGCCGAACTCGACGCGCTCGACCAAGTCGATCCCATCCTTGCCGAGACGATCACGACCCGATTCGAAGCCGAAGTTCTGGCGCGGGCAAAGGCCACGCCTTTCACCACACCGCTATTCCGTGAGGATGACAACACTCCCCGCACCCGGTCCATCGTCCCGCTGGTGGTGCTTCGGCCCGACGGTTCACCCCTGTCGATAGCGCAGGCGAAAGACCTGCATCGTGCACTGCGCTCTCCCCTCGGGTTGGAGACGGACGCCATCCGACGTCGGATCGTCAATATCGGCCAGCCGGTCGCCGTGGGCGAGCGCGCAGCCTTGCGCATCTGCATCGACGCCCCGAGGATCGTAGACATAGCCTCGCGCATTGAAGGCGACCGTTCGCTTGATTCCGCCTTGGCCGAGACGCTGGCCGATCTCGACGCCCTCTTCGCCAAATGGGCGGCGCTGGTCGAGGGGAATGTGTAGAGTCGAAACCGGTCAAGTTGGGTCGGGTCGTTATTCCGTCACGATCTGATCTGAAATGCGGCCTTTCCGCGCTGAACAGGATCGCTTTAGAGTGCCCTGATCGGGCTCACCGAAATGCACGGAAAACCTCTGGCCACGGCACGCAGGTGGCAGGTGCGATGATCTCCAGAATTTTCAAGTTCCTTCTGCTGTTTCTAATAGTTGGATCTCTCTTTGCGGGACTTTGGTTTCGGGCAGGCCTTGTTCAGGAACCGCTGCGAACCACCAAGGCCGCGCTGCGCTTGGAAATTTCAGCCGAGAGCATGATTTTCGCGAATGAACATGAGTTCGTCGCCCGCGCCCGGAACATCGACGCGGTGCTGGAGACGTTTCGCGATGACGGCTGGGAGGTCGAGCGAATGGGCTCCGCGCTCCTCCTGAAACGGCAGGAAGAAAGAGCCGGATTTGCGTGCCGCATGTACTCGTCACGTTACATGGTCTGTCGGAAGTTCGAGTCGCAAGCGGCACCAAAACAACCGGAAGGCGACGGTGACATGCAAGCGGATTCGGAGGCAAGGACGCTGCCGTTCGGAACGTACGACCTGCCCGAAAAGAATGCGGCCCAGCCCCAGGCACTCGTCAGGGGAACAATCATCGTCGATGCCGGGTGCGTGTATCTGAAAAGCGGCAATCGGCGCTATCTACCCCTCTTTCCGGCACAGTTCACAGGCTATGTGCCATCGAAAAGGGTAGTGACGATCTTCGGGCAAAGCATCCCGTTCGGCACGGAGATTGAGACCAATGGCGGTTATGTTCCGATGAGCAACCTGTCGAACATACGGATGATCGATCCGATACCCGATAGCTGTTTCGCCGAGGAAGCCGTGATGGTCGGCACCGAGGCCTGGCGTTAGGCGCGCCGCCGTTTCGGGCTACTCTCATGCTGCGTCAGCCTAGACTGATCTTCGCCGCACTTTCGGGCAGTTCCTCGTCGAAGCAGCGCTGGTAGTATTCGGCCACCGTCGCGCGCTCCATTTCGTCGCATTTGTTCAGGAATGTCAGGCGGAAGGCAAACGCCACATCCCCGGCGAAAATGCCGACGTTCTGCGCCCATGAAATGACAGTACGGGGCGACATGACGGTCGAGATTTCCCCGTTCATAAAGCCTTGCCGCGTCAGATTCGCGACCTGCACCATATGCTCCAGCATCGTCCGGTCGGCTTCGGGACATTTCGAGGCGACGATATCCGCCTCGGCCTTCTGGCTGAGATAGTTGAGTGTGACGACCATGGACCAGCGGTCCATCTGGCCCTGATTGATCTGCTGCGTACCATGGTACAGGCCCGTCGTATCGCCGAGGCCGACCGTATTGGCCGTGGCAAACAGCCGGAAGCCGGAATTGGGCCGGATCACCTCGTTTTGGTCGAGCAGCGTCAGCTTGCCCTCGACCTCCAGCACGCGCTGGATCACGAACATCACGTCCGGGCGGCCCGCATCGTATTCGTCGAAGACCAGCGCGACCGGATTGCGCAACGCCCAGGGCAACACGCCTTCGCGGAAATCGGTGATCTGCTTGCCGTCCTTGATGACGATGGCGTCTTTACCGATTAGGTCGATGCGGCTGATATGGCTGTCGAGATTGACGCGGACGCAGGGCCAGTGGAGCCGGGCCGCGATCTGCTCGATATGGGTCGATTTCCCGGTGCCGTGGTAGCCTTGGACCATCACCCGACGGTTATGGGCGAACCCGGCGAGAATCGCACGGGTCGTCTCGGGATCGAACTGGTAACTCTCGTCCAGATCGGGCGCGTAGGGGTTCGGCGACGAGAAGGCCGGAACCTTCATATCCGTCTCGATACCGAAGACCTCCCGCGCGGAAACGGTCGTGTCCGGCGCGCTTGGCATGGCCTCGAAATCAAGTCCGTCTGGCATGGGAACTCCTCGGGGGTCGGGACAGATTGAATTGTGGTGATAACTGGCGTGGAAATGCCGTTTCGGCAACCGGAAATTCCGGTTTTTCCATCCCGGACAGCTATCCGGACAAAAAACGCCCTCCACAGAGGGAGGGCGCAAGGCAAATCAAGTGAGGCTGGGTACCGCCGACCAGCGGCGATACCCGTCGTCGTTCAGCGCCAGTAAGAGTAAGGGCTGGCATAGTTGTAGCTCGGATACGAATATCCGGTGTAGGGCACTGTCGAGACGACGCCGGTGCGGTAGGTCGCAGGGACAGCGTAGCTGGACGAATACGTCGGATAGCTGTAGCTCGACGAGTACGTCGGATAGCTATAGCTCGACGAGTAAGTCGGGTAGTTGTAGCTCGACGAGTACGTTGGATAGCTATAGCTCGACGAGTAAGTCGGGTAGCTGTAGCTCGACGAATACGTTGGCAAGGTATAGGCTGGCGAAACATATGTAGGCGCTCTGTAGCCCGTCGTGCGATAGCCCGACGCCACGACGGTGGGGCGGTAGCCGTACCCGTAGCTGCCGTAACCGTTATAGCTGCTATACGAGTCAAGCGACCCGACATGCACGTAAGGTCCGGGGGCAGCATAGGACGTGCCGTACCCATAGCCATAAGAAGGCGCGCCATACGAATAGTACGACTGTGCCGAAGCATTGGTCGCGAACAGCGCAACCGCCGCGACAGCGGAAAGGATGATATTCTTCACAGCTGTGACTCCCTGATTAACTGCCTGTTAACCTTACAACCCCTACGGGCGATTCGCCAGTGTAGAATCGTTATTCTACAATGATCGCAAGCATCTGCATCGATTACTTTGTATCGTGTTGGAACACATAAAACCATTTTCCCGTTTCGTTCAGCTTCTGAGCAGCTTTGCGATCCGGCTCGGAACCCGGCTCCATTCCACACCGGTAAAGACGTGAATCGTGTTCAGATCTTCGTCGATCACCGCATGATCACTGACCCAACCACCCAGAGAAAGGTAGCCGCGCAGCAGGGGTGGCATCCGCTGCATCCCCTGTTTCGGGTCCGGTTTCTTGCGCCGCAGCATCGCCCCGAAGCGGAAGATTTTCGGGGCTTTGGGCCGGGGCAACCAGCGCCGGGGTGCGATGTGCTTTGCGCGCAACAGAGCAAGTGCCTCGGAATGCGCCGCCGCATCCGCGCCGTCGAAACTGGAGCAGCCGAACAGCATCTCGATCCCGTTTCCGTCGACATATCGGGTCATCGCCTGCCAAGCGACCCGCAGGACATGGGGATTGCGATGCTCCGGGTGCACGCAGAACCGGCCCATCTCGACCATGCGCGCCGTGTAAGTCTCCAGCGCCGCCAGATCGTAATATTGCGCCGAATACGACCGCGCTACCTCCCGGCCATTCTCGAACGGCATCAGCCGAAAGCAACAGACGAGCGTTCCCGTCGCCACCAACTCGATCACCACATGCTCGCACGCAGCGTCGAAGGCGTCCGCATCGAGTTCCCCATCGCGCGGCACGGCCCCCGTATCGCGGATGAAGGAGTGATAGCGCAATCGCTGCGCCGCGATCACATCGTCGGCGCTGGCGGCGAGACGGACCCGGTAAGGCCCCCGATCGAAAGTCTGCATGACATGCCCCTGTCTCTACGGTCGAAACCTCTGTCACACGTCCATGTCGTGTCGATGACGATCGATTTGTACCATCGAAGAACAGTTTTGGGTGTGATCGTGTCAACCCTGCGGCGAGTGCATCGCTTCTTGAGTTCGCACCCCGATGCCATACATTCGGGGGCTATAGTTAAATCCGATCAGGTTGAGCCATAGAGTGTCAGGAAATACGCACCTGCGACGTGCAGCGTTTGGCGTAATTCCCGACTCAGCTTGATCGGACATGACTCTAACAACGAGGCATCCCATGGTCGAGAAAATCGAGAAATCCGACGCCGAATGGCGCGCGCAATTGTCGGACGAAGCCTATCGCGTCGCGCGAAAGCACGGCACCGAACGGCCCTTCACCCACGATGACTATCCGGCAGGGGATGGCACCTTCCGATGCGTCTGCTGCGATGCCGCACTGTTCGATAAGGATGCGAAGTTCGACAGCGGCACGGGCTGGCCGTCTTTCTGGCAGCCCATCGACGAGAGCGCAGTGACGGAAAAATCCGACCGCAGCCTCTTCATGAAACGCACCGAAATCCTCTGCGCCCGCTGCGACGCCCATCTCGGTCATGTCTTCCCCGACGGGCCGAAACCGACCGGCCTGCGCTATTGCATGAACGGCGTCGCGATGAAATTTGACCCTGCGGGATGAAGGTACTCGCAACCCAAAGCATCTCGCCCCAAACCGCCTTCGCCGATGTCGATCTGTGGATTTTCGATCTCGACAATACGCTCTACCCCTACCCCCCCGGCCTGTGGGCGAAGATCGACGGGCGGATGGGCGCATTCATCTCTGACCTGCTGAGCGTCGATGTCATCGAGGCGCGGCGGGTGCAGAAGGATTATTTCCTGCGCTACGGCCTGACGGTGCGCGGCCTGATGAAGCATCACGGGGTCGAGGCCGAAGACTTCCTTGCCTATGTCCATGACGTCGATCTCTCGGATATCGCCCCGAACCCGGCGCTTGGGCAAGCCATCGACGCTCTGCCGGGGCGCAAGGTGATCCACACCAATTCCGACAAGGCCCATGTCGCCCGCGTCCTCACACGCCTCGGCATCGACTCGAAAATCTTCGCGGCCATCCACGATATCCAGTCCACCGGCTTCGAACCGAAACCCTCCCCCCGCGCCTATGATGTCGTGGCCAAGGCCGAAGGGATTGCCCCGACCCGCGCCGCCATGTTCGAGGATGCCGCCCGCAACCTCATAGAGCCACATAAACGCGGGATGCGAACCGTGCTGCTGCCCACCGCCTGCGACATCGCCTCCGCTGGCAAGGAGGGAGATCACATCCACTTCGTAACCGACGACTTGACCGGATTTCTGCGCAGCATCACTGGCGAAGACAGATGAATGGATCACCAATTATCCCCTGCCCCGCACTCGATGCGGGGCCTCTCTCCGCTCAAACAGGCCCCGGCTGCCAAAGGTACGGTGTCGTTCCGCGACTTGATCGCGGAACCGATGGTTGCAAGCGCCCTAGCGGTAATGTTTTGAGAACGATGGAAGCCAAGGACTGCTGTGGAATGGATACCGCGGTCAAGCCGCAGTATAACATTGTAAAAGCTCAAAAAATTTTCTCATCAGGCAACATTCTGGAAAGAAGTATTAACGCGGTAGGCTCAAGGCCGGGGCAGGTCTTTAAGGCACAGGGACCGCAATCATGACCGACCGCATCGACACCGACATCCTCATCATAGGCGGGGGCCTCGCGGGGTTGGCCCTGACGGCACGGCTGGCTGCCGACGGGCTGGACGCGCTGTGCGTCGAAGCGGGAGCCGCGCCCTTCTCCGACACCGCCCAACAGGACCAGCGCACGACGGCGATCCTGATGCCCGGTATCGACACCCTGACCCGCGCGGGCGCATGGGAGGCGATGGCCCCTGACGCCCAACCGCTCCACGGCATGAAAATCGTCGATTGCGGCGGCAAGGACACCATGCCCCGCGACGAAGCCCTGTTCGATGCCGCCGAAACGGGGGGCGACGCTTTCGGCTGGAACGTCCAGAACGGCCTCGCCCGCCTTGCCCTCGCAGAGCATATCGAGGCGCAGGAGAATGCCCGCCTCATCGCAGAAACCCGCATCGACCATTGGATCGCACGGCAAGACAAGGTGCTGGCTACCCTGTCGGACGGAACCCGCGTCACTGCCCGTCTGCTTGTCGGGGCCGATGGACGCGGCTCGGTCGTGCGCGAGAAATCGGGGATCGGGTTGCGGAAATGGGGCTATGCCCAGAAAGCCCTCGCCGCCCGTGTCGAGCACAGCCGTCCTCATGAGGGCGTCTCTATCGAGATGCACCATGTCGGCGGCCCGCTCACTTTCGCACCCCTCCCCGGCGACCGCTCCGGCCTGGTGTGGATGAACCGCGATGCCGAAGCCGACCGGCTGGCCGCATTGGACGACGACGCCTTCCTCACCGAATTGAATGAGCGCAGCCACGGCGTCTACGGCGAGATCACCGCCGCTGCCCCCCGCGCCCTCTGGCCCGCCACGACCCAAGTTGCGACCAACCTGACCGCCACCCGCACGGTGTTGGTGGCCGAAGCTGCCCATGCCTTTCCGCCCATCGGCGCGCAGGGGTTCAACCTGTCTCTCCGCGATGTGGAGACGCTGGCGGCGCTCTGCACAGGGGCCGACGATCCCGGTGCGGAAGCAACCCTCACCCGCTATGCTCGCAAGCGCAAACCCGACATCTTCGCCCGCACCGCCGGGGTCGATCTGCTGAACCGCTCGGTCCGCAGCGAGTTCCAGCCTGTGCGCGACCTGCGCCGCGCGGGCCTCTCGATCCTCGGGCGCACTCCGCCCCTGCGCCGTCTGGCGATGAAGATCGGAATGGGGCAGTGAATCGCGAAGCGAGCAACAAAATCCACGCGGGCGCGCGGTATTACGGGGCGCTGACCCTGCCGCTCTACGATGCAGCGGTCCTCAAGTTCTCTATGGATGGGGCGTCCCGCTGGATGCGGGGCGTGAGATGTACCGGCGTCTGCTTCGGCGCGAGCATCACCCCGGCGGGCCAGCGTCTCAACCCGTTCGGAAGGCCGGTCCTCAACGGCTCGAACCGCACCGGCGCGCTGAACAACGCGCAGGACAACCGCGACGCCCTGCGCGCCGAGATCGAACGACGCTTCCACGACACGAAGATCGAATTGCAAGGCGTCATGACTCTCTGGGAAGCCCGCGATCCGAGATAAAGTAGAGCAGGCGTCGGGTCAGGCCGCCTGATCCAGCCCGTCCGCCCCCGGCCCGGCCATCGTGACGGCAATCGCCTCCGCCGTCGCCGCCGACAGCGTCCAACCCAGATGCCCGTGGCCGGTGTTGTAGAATACCCCCGGCGCACGGCCCGGCCCGACCCGTGGCATCATGTCCGGCATCATCGGGCGCAAGCCCGCCCACGGTACGACGCGCTCGGTGGAGACATTCGGGAAATGTGTCTCGACCCATTTGGTCAGCGGTGCCGTCCGCCCCGCCCGGATATCGCGGTTAAAGCCCGAGAATTCCGCCGTCCCCGCCACCCGGAACCGATCCGACCCGAGACGGCTGGAGACCAATTTTGTCTCGTCATCCAGCAGGCTGACCATCGGCGCCCCCGAGCGGCTTTCCTCGTCATCGAGGTTCACGGTGATGGAATAGCCCTTCACGGGATAGACGTTCACGCGATCCCCGACCTGTTTAGCGAAATGGCGGCTCGCACAGCCCGCGCAGATCACAACCGCATCATAGCGCTCGGAATCGACCAATGTGCGCACCTTCACGCCGCCCGTCTTGCCCAGATCGAGCTGCACCACATCGGTCCCATACCGGAACCGCACCCCACGCTTGACCGCCGCTTTCGCCAGCCCGACCGAGAACTTGTGGATATCGCCACTGGCATCCGACGGCGTCAGAAAACCGCCATACCAGTCGCCCTGCAAGGTCGGCTCGACCCGTGTTATATCGCCCGGTGACATTTCATCGCGCGTCAGCCCGCCCTCGGCCAGCAGCACATTGACTCGCTGGGCGTGTTCGAAGTTCTTGCGGTTGCGATAGACATGCAGAATGCCGCGATGCTCGACGTCGAAATCGATGCCCTCGTCCCTTGCCCAACCGTAGAGATGCTGGCGCGCTTCGATGGCGAGGCGCGTGGTGGCGATGGTGTTGGGCTTGTATCTCGGCATCGAGCCGAGGAATTCCGCGATCCACGAATACTTGTGCCAGCTTGGCGACAGGTTGAGCAGCAGCGGCGCATCCTTGCGGAACATCCACATGATCCCCTTCAGGATCGTGGACGGGTGCGTCCATGTCTCGGCGTTCGAGGCGGAAAGCTGCCCGCCATTCGCGAAGGAGGTTTCCATCGCCGCATAGCGGTGCTTTTCATAGACGGTCACATCGAGGCCGCGCTTGGCGAGTGCATAGGCGGTTGTAACGCCGGTTATACCGCCCCCGAGGACGGCAACGGAACGGATTTCTTTGGTCATGGGTCAGCTCTTTCAAGGCGTGCCGGACAAGGGAAGCCGCGCACCGACATGATGCACGCGCGCCCCCTCCGTCACGAACCTGAGAGATTCACGGGCGTATCGGCTGCCCGCTTGCTCCTTCGGTGGACCGGCTGGCATCCGGTCGCTCTTCGGAGTTGTCGTTGTGCACGGTCCCTTGGCCTGAGAGTTTCCGGGGCGGTTGCTCCTTCGGCGTCGCGTTCCAGCGATCTCTCCCGTGCGCGAAGATGAATACACGAAATCAGGAAAGATTGAAAGCAGGATCGTCACACCACGCGGGGGAATCCAGAAGCCCCCGGCACCTGCTTCAAATATAAACAGCCCATAGAATAAAATGGCGGAGAGGATGGGATTCGAACCCACGAAGGGCGTTAACCCTTACTCCCTTAGCAGGGGAGCGCCTTCAGCCACTCGGCCACCTCTCCACCGACCGAGGTACGGGAGGGGATAA
>CALHLW010000179.1 GCA_938034615.1 uncultured Neomegalonema sp.
TAGGCGATGAGGAGTCGCCGGACGAGCCGACCGCCAACCTGGTCAGGTCCGGAAGGAAGCAGCCATAACGGTTTGGTTTCGGGTCGTGCGGCTTCTCACTTTTTCCCTTTCGCGGTTTCGTGGTACGATGCGCCTTCGTAAACGGGGGAATGCGCCATGCGGATCGCCGCCTTCAATGTCGAGAACCTGTTCGACCGCGCCAAGGTCTTCAACGACGCCGATCCGAACGCGCATCGCGACGTGCTGGACGCCCACGCAGAACTCAACAAGCTGTTCGAAATGCCGGTCTATGACGAGGCGGCGAAGGCGCGGATGATCGAACTCCTCGAGGTTCTCGGGATGCTGCGCCGTAATGAGGGGCCTTTTGCCCGTATCCGCAAGATCAGGGGGCGGCTCGTATCGCGCCCGCGCGGGCGTCCGCCGGTTATCGTGGCAAAGGGGCGCGCCGACTGGATCGGCTGGGTCGAACTCAAGACCGAGGGCGTCGACGAGACGGCAATGCTCCTCACGGCTCGCATGATCGCGGAAACGAGCGCCGACATCCTCGCTGTGGTCGAGGCCGAAAGCCGACCCGTCCTCTTGAAATTTCAGGATCTGATGATCAAACGTCTGGGGCTGGGTCTTGGCTATCGCCATGTGATGATCGTCGATGGGAACGACCTGCGCGGCATCGACGTGGGCATCGCAACCGCGCCTGGCTACCCCATCGATACGGTCCGCAGCCATGTGGATGACCGTAACGAAGATGACCGGACGATCTTCAGCCGCGATTGCCCCGAATATTCGGTCAGGACGCCTTCCGGCGAAACCGTCATGGTCCTGCCCAACCATTTCAAGAGCAAGTTCGGCGGCAACGATGCCCGCAGCCGCGCCCGCCGTCGTGGACAGGCACAGGCAACAGCGGCGCATTACGCGCGGCTGCGCGCGGAGGGCTTCGAGAATGTCGTCGTCCTCGGCGATCTGAAC
The DNA here is from genome assembly GCA_938034615.1 of uncultured Neomegalonema sp. Lineage (GTDB taxonomy): Bacteria > Pseudomonadota > Alphaproteobacteria > Rhodobacterales > Rhodobacteraceae > JAHDDY01. The sequence continues at coordinate 967 of CALHLW010000179.1, forward strand.
GATACGCCTGACAGCGAAGAACTCGCACCCCTGCTCGATACAGACCTGCGTGATGTCTGCGATCATCCCGCTTTTACCGAGTTTGAGTTCCGCGCCAATAACGGCGAGCGTGGCATCGGCACCCATGGCCTCGGGAACGATGACGACAAGATAGACTACCTGCTGCTCTCCCCGGCCCTGTTCGAGCGGGTGACGCGGGGCGGCTTGCTGCGAAAAGGCGTCTGGCCCGGCTCGCGACCGCCCCGGTGGGACGTCTATCCCGAACTGACCCGCAAGGTCCACGCGGCCTCGGACCATCACCTGATCTGGGCGGATATCGCGTTATGATGTTCCGGTTTGACCTGTCACTCGCGCGAAAGCGGGAGCCTGTTAGCTCAGGGGAGATTCCCCCATTCGGGGGAATGACGGGAAGGTGGAGCCTGTGATGAACCGCAAACTCTTCGTCAGTGCGACCGATGCGGGCGGAGCGTTCACCGGGCGCGGCATCGTCTCGGCCAAGCGGGCGTTGGAGGTACTGGACGACTTCCTCGCGGCGGGGGAGGGCGGCCAGGCCCTCTTCATGGTGCAAAGCGACCATGACGGACGCATCGAGTTGCGTCACCGCGCGGGCAAGCTGACCGCAATCGTCACGGCGCGGGCGGCGCGCAAGGCGATGCTCTGGGGTTTGCTCCCTGCCCGCGAGGCGATGGTCCTGCGCAAGGATGATCTCGATACAGCACAGGCGCAGCAGATCGTCGATGCGCTGTTCCGCCTGCCCGCCGATGCGTTTCGGGCCGCCGTAAAGCAGGAACTCGCCCCATGACCCCCACCCTCACCACCGCCCGCCTGACCCCGCGCCCCCGTGCACTGGCCGATGCGCCTCGTCTTGTATCGCTGATCGGCGATTATGAAGTATCGAAGATGCTGGCGCTCGTTCCCCATCCCTACACGCAGGATGATGCGCAGGCATGGCTGTCGGGGGCGCTGGGCGATCCACAGGACACGGCTTTCGTAATCGACCGGGGTAACGGGATCGAGGGTGCGGTCAGCCTAGCATGGTGCGAGCCGGGTATTCGCGATTTTGGCTTCTGGCTCGGGCGTCCCTTCTGGGGGAAAGGTATCATGTCCGAGGCGACACGCGCCGTTCTCGACTGGGGATTCCGCAATGCGGGGATTGCGCGGGTGGACAGTGGGGCCTATGTGGACAATCCCGGTTCGCGCCGCATCCATGCATTGCTTGGTTTTACCGAAACGGGCCGCAATACCGTATTCTCGAAGGCACGCGGGTGCGAAGCCGCCCATGTGAACTTCTCCCTTGCCCGCGAAGACTGGACCCCGACCCCATGAGATTTCTCGATCAGGCGAAAATCTATATTCAGTCCGGTGCGGGCGGCAACGGCTGCTCGTCCATGCGGCGCGAGGCCCATGTGGAGTATGGCGGCCCGAATGGTGGCGACGGGGGCCGGGGCGGCGATGTCTGGGCCGAAGCCGTGCCGGGTCTCAACACCCTGATCGACTTTCGCTATCAGCAGCATCACAAGGCCCAGCGCGGCCAGAACGGCATGGGCCGCGACCGCACAGGCGCAGGCGGTGACGATAAGCTCATCAAGGTGCCGGTGGGGACCGAAATCATCGATCTCGATACCGAGGAACTGATCGCCGACCTTACCGAAATCGGCCAGCGTGTGCTGATCGCCGAGGGGGGCAATGGCGGCTGGGGGAATGCCCGCTTCAAGTCCTCCACCAACCGCGCCCCGCGCAACGCCAATCCCGGCCTGCCGGGGATCGAGCGCACCCTGATCCTGCGCCTGAAGCTGATCGCCGATGCGGGCCTCCTTGGCCTGCCCAATGCCGGAAAATCCACCTTTCAGGCGGCGGTGACGAACGCCAAGCCGAAGATCGCCGATTACCCCTTCACCACCATGCATCCCGGTCTTGGCGTCGTGACCGTTGATGGCACCGAATTCGTGCTGGCCGATATCCCCGGCCTGATCGAAGGCGCGAGCGAGGGCGCGGGGCTTGGGGACAGGTTCCTCGGCCATATCGAACGCTGCGCGATCCTGCTGCATCTGGTCGACGGCACCTCCGAGGACGTAGCCGAAGACTACCGCATCATCGTCGGCGAGCTGGAGGGCTATGGCGGGGGGCTGCATGAAAAACCCCGCATCGTCGGCCTCAACAAGACCGACGCCCTGACCGATGAGGAAATTGCCGAGAAACGCGCGGTGCTGGAGGCTGCCGGAGCCGAGAGGGTGATGACCCTCTCCGGCGCAACGGGCAAGGGAACACTCGACGTCCTGCGCGCCATGAAACGCGAGATCGACACGCAGCGCGAAGCCGAAGGGGCCGTGGTGGAAGAGGCGTGGACGCCTTGATGCGTGGGCAGGGAGCGTGATAAACTGCCTATAATTGGTGAGGAATGCCCATGTCTGACACGAAAGAAGCAATTGCTCTCTCCGGCACGGCGCTCGATTTCGCCCGTAGCCTCGTGGAAGCGGGAGAATATGAGACCGTCGATGCCGCTGTCAGCGGCGTTCTCGATGGTGTCCGCGAAGATCGCGCAGCGGAATGGAAGCTGATCGAGAAAGAGGTCGTGCGGCGCAGGCAATCATCGCGCAGCGAATGGATATGGCCGGAAAGCGATACTCATTTCGAAGACCGTTTTCAGGAGACGTTCGGAAAGGCTGGAGACGGGAAGTGATCCGCAAGGCACTCCATGCGGACTTCCAATCGGATATCGACAGTATTCAATCCCATATCGTCGACGTGACCGGCGACCCGGAAATGTCAAGGCGACGGGTGCGTGAAATCGATGCGCTCGTAAGGCGCATTCTGGACAACCCTCTTTCCGGCACCCGCCTTCATGGTCCATTGGAGGGGTGTTTGCGTCGCACCGGTGGGCGTGACAACAAGATCGTCATCGTTTTCGAACCTGTCGTAGAAGAAAACTTCGTTCTGTTTCTTCTCGCCTCCTTCGGCGGCCAGAACTGGTCTGAATCCGCGAAAGACCGCCTGTGACGAACACCCCCTTCTCATCGCCTGCCTTTCTCGCTGCCGGAACCTCTTTCGTCGTGAAGATCGGGTCGGCCCTGCTCGTCGATCCCGATACCGGCGGCGTGCGGCAAGCATGGCTCGACGGCTTGGCGGCGGATGTGGCGGCGCTCCGGGGGCAGGGCAAGCGGGTGGCGCTGGTGTCCTCCGGGGCCATTGCGTTGGGACGGGGCATCCTCGGGCTGCCGCGCACGGCCCTGCCGCTGGAGCAAGCGCAGGCCGCCGCCGCCGCCGGACAGATCGCGCTGGCCCGCGCATACTCGGAAGCCTTCGCGCCCCATGGCATCGCGGCGGGGCAGGTGCTGCTAACCCTCGACGATACCAAAGATCGTCGCCGTTATCTCAACGGGCGCGCGACCCTTGGCACCTTGCTCGACCTCGGCGTCATCCCCATCGTGAACGAAAACGACACGGTGGCGACCGACGAAATCCGCTATGGCGACAATGACCGCCTCGCGGCCCGCGTGGCCCTGATGACCAGCGCGGATCGCCTGATCCTGCTGTCTGACGTGGATGGCCTCTATACGGCCAACCCCATGACCGACGCGGGCGCACGGCGGCTCGACCTCGTCCATGGCATCACGCCGGAGATCGAGGCGATGGCCGGGGGCGCGGCCTCGGCCCTGTCGAAAGGCGGAATGCGCACGAAAATCCTCGCGGCGAAGACCGCCCTGCAAGGCGGCTGCGCCATGGCCATCGCACGGGGCGACCGGATCAATCCGCTTGCAGCGCTGGGCGAAAACGCGCCTTGCACTTGGTTCATCCCGACCGACACACCCCAGAACGCCCGCAAACAATGGATCGCCGGATTGCGCAGCGAAGGCGCGCTGGCCATTGACGACGGCGCGATCCGCGCCCTGCGCGCAGGGCGCTCGCTACTCCCCGCCGGTGTCCGCCGCGTGGACGGTGCCTTCGGTCGCGGCGAGCCGGTCACGCTCCTCTCCCTGACCGGCGAGGCGGTGGGGGCAGCGCTCTGCACCTATACCGCCGACGAATCCCGCCTCATCGCCGGTCGCCAGAGTACCGAAATCGAAGCCATCCTGGGTTATCCGGGCCGCTCCGCCCTCGCCCATCGCGATGACATGGTGCTGTGGGACGGTCAGTCGTCGTAGACTGTGCGTGCTGTCGCCTCTTGCCAAGCTGGCGCACGCGCCCCTAGAAGCGGGGCCATGTTTGAACACGCAACCCGACCCGCCCTGACCCATGCCTCCCTGGACCGTGCTGCACATTTGCGGGCGGATGAGGGGGCGCTTGCCGCGATGCTGACCGATCCGCGCGCCCGTGCCCTGCCGTTCAGCAAGCGTGATCCGCTGCTTGTCGGGGATGATCTGGGCGCGCTCGGCTGGCGCGCGCTGGACGATCCGTTGGTTGCCGGGGCGGAATTGATCTTCCTCGGGCTGGAGGAGGGTGCACCACGATACGCGGCGAGCCTCGGCGAGGTCGAGCCACCCGAAGGCGCGTTCACGGAAATGCGCACGGCCCTGCTCGGCGGAGCCTTCGGCGGGGATGCGGCGGCTATCGCGAGCGGAGCGTTGGCACTGGTGAACTGGCATCGCAGCCATACCCACTGCGCGCGTTGCGGCGAGAAGACCCGCATGACCCAGGGCGGCTGGCGGCGCGATTGCCCGGCCTGCGAGGGCGTGCATTTTCCGCGCACCGACCCGGTGGTCATCATGATGCTCGAGCGTGACGGCCATTGCGCCATTGCCCGCAACGTGAATTTTCCCGAGAACCTCTATTCCTGCATCGCCGGGTTCGTGGAGCCGGGGGAATGTATGGAGGAAGCGGTGGCCCGCGAGACGCGCGAGGAACTGGGGATGAGCACGGGCCGCATCGCCTATGTCTCCTCACAGCCCTGGCCCTTCCCCATGTCGCTGATGATGGGCGCCATCGCCGAGACGACCGAGACGGAATTCACGCTGGAGGAAGCCGAGATTGCCGATGCCCGCTGGCTGTCGCGGCCCGATCTGAAACGCCTGTTCGAGGGCGGCTGGGACGACATGATGCCCCCGCGCAAGGCCGCGATTGCCGGGACGCTGCTGCATGACTGGTATGACAGAAAGATCGGCTGGACATGATGGTCGGCTTGGTAGTTGGTCATCATCGGGCTTGTCCCGATGATCCATATTTCCGCAAGGGCCGGCTTCTGAGCGTATCGGCACCGTCATGGATCGTCGGAACAAGTCCGACGATGACTCCGTCCAATCATGTGGAAATCACACGATGACCGCGCATCCCCTCACCGCCCTGCGCGCCAACCCGCTATCGGGCATCGCGGAAATCCCCGGCGACAAGTCGGTATCGCATCGCTCGCTGATCTTCGGGGCGATGGCGGTGGGCGAGACGGTCGTGACCGGGTTGCTGGAAGGCGAGGATGTGCTCGATACCGCCAAGGCGATGCGGGCGCTGGGGGCCGAGGTCACGCGCGACGAGAGCGGGACATGGCGCATCCATGGCGTCGGGACGGGAGGCTTCACCGAACCTGAAGATGTGATCGATTGCGGCAATTCAGGCACCGGGTGCCGCCTCATCATGGGCGCGGTGGCGACCCATGGCTTCGCGACGACCTTCACGGGGGATGCCAGCCTCCGCTCGCGGCCCATGGGCCGCATCCTCGATCCGCTGGCACAGTTCGGCGTGCGGGCCGAGGGGCGCAGCGGCGGTCGCCTGCCCCTGACCCTGATCGGCACCCCCGATCCGGTGCCGGTGGAATACACCCTCCCCATGGCCAGCGCGCAGGTGAAATCCGCTGTCCTGCTGGCAGGGCTGAACGCGCCCGGAGAGACCACCGTGGTCGAGCCGGAAGCCACCCGCGACCATACCGAGCGGATGTTGCGCGGCTTCGGCGCGACGGTGGCGGTATACGAAACGCAAGGGGGCCGGGTCATCACGCTGACCGGGCAGCCGGAGCTGAGCCCCTGCGAGATCGCCGTACCGCGCGACCCGTCTTCGGCGGCGTTTCCGGTGGTCGCTGCGCTGCTGGTGGCGGGGTCGGATATCACCGTTCCCGGCGTCTCGCGCAATCCCACGCGGGATGGTCTGTACCGGACCCTGCTGGAGATGGGCGCCGATATCATCTTCCAGAACGAGCGCGAGGAGGGCGGCGAGCCGGTCGCCGACCTGCGCGTGCGCGGCTCATCGCTCAAGGGTGTGGAAGTGCCGCCCGAGCGCGCCGCATCGATGATCGACGAATTCCCGATCCTCTCCGTCGCCGCCTCCTTCGCCGAAGGGCGCACGGTGATGCAGGGCGTCGGCGAATTGCGCGTCAAGGAAAGCGACCGCATCGCCGCGATGGAAGCGGGGCTGAACACCAATGGCATCAGTACCTCCTCCACCGAAGACAGCTTTACCGTCGAGGGACGCGGGGGCGATGGCGTCGAGGGCGGCGCGACGGTCGAAACCCATCTCGACCACCGCATCGCCATGAGTTTCCTCGTCATGGGCATGGCCGCCCGCAACCCCGTCACCATCGACGACGCCCGCCCCGTCGCCACCAGCTTCCCGAACTTCACGACCCTGATGGGCAGCCTCGGCGCGGATTTCAGCGCCGGGTGAGTTTCACAGTGGGGTACGCTGTTTTCGGAGACCGCTCGTCGCGGCGCGGAAGACGAGCCAGGCGACGAGCGTGGCGAGGATGCCCAAGAGGATCGAGGGCAGGACCGGAATGCCAACCAGCACAGAAAGCAGCATTGCCAGACCGACCCAGGGGATCGCGATGGCGGCGGCGAAAGTCCAGCGGTGGCGGCCCATGTCTTCGCCGGGACCGAGGGGATGCCGCTCGACGATCCCGCCATCGTCGAGCCGGCGAAAACTGTGCCGGTCGTGAAAGATGATGTCGCCGATGGTGCCGATAACCGTGCGGTTGTCGAAATAGGCTGAATGCGACGCGCCGGGGGCGGGAAATTCGAGATTGGAGACGTGGATGTTGTCGACCCCGTGGTCGAGATTGTCCTTGCCGGTCGGGGAATGCAATGCGCCGCTGATGACGTCGGCCTCGTCCCAGAAATTGACCCAGTGGACATGGGGATCACCGTCGCGGGTGAAGGGCGCGCTGCGGATATCGCCACGCAAATCCTCGACCACGCGGGTATAGCGGTGGAAGGCGCTGCCGAAATTCTCGAAGAAGTAGTTCACCTTGTCAATCGGGCTGGCCAACGTCACGAAATGGCTGATCTTCGCCAGCGGAACCGGCCCGGAGATTGGGTTGTTCGGGTTGCTGGCCCGATTAGCACGGGTCAGGGCAAGGATCGTGTCATGGGCGATGCTGGTGCCGAGGCTGTGGGAGATGACGACCACGCGCTTGCAGGCGAGATCGGCGAGGACGTGGCGCATTGTGTCCATGCCCGACGCGATGACCTGCCTGCGTCGACGGTGCTTGGCGTTGGTTTCCTCATAGGTCGACCACGCCTCGACGTCGCCCATGTATTCCTTCAGGAATTTTCCGATCCCGAGGAAGACTGTCAGGGTGAGGACGAAGGCCAGCCCCGTCGCGATCTGTGACCCGATGACGACCTTCAACCAATTGCCAAGCGCAAAGGCGGAGGTATCGAAGAAGGGCAGCCCGACATTCGCATTGAGGATAGTAAGGGCGGCGAAGAGGGCGAAGGCCCCGGAAAGGATCAGCGCCAGCAGGATCGTCACGAGCAGGAAGCTGTTGCGCAGCTCGGTCGCGATGTAATGCCCGCGCCACGCCCGCGCGAGGACGATGATTCGCTGCTTCGTCGCCGTGTCGATAGTGTTGCGGTCATGGATGAAACGCAGGAAATCCTCGAAGTCGCCTTGGGGATATTCGCGCTTGAACCCTTTGTTGTCGTACATCGCGTATTGCATGGCGAGGGTGCCGAAATCGTCGTTCTCGATGCCATCGGGCCAACGCGCCCGTTGCTCGCGCAGGTCGGCGAGGGCGGCACGGCGCAGGCGCTGACGCTGTCGCCACGGACTGCGAAGAGTCTGCCACGGGCGCCCGACCTGCTTGACGATCCACTTCGCGACCCCGGTGGCGGAGCTTGCCCCGGCCATGACAGGCGCCCAGTAGCTTTCGTAGAAGCGAATATCCTGTGCCTGCCAGTTCTCCTGTGTGTCGGTCGGGAAATACTTCGCCCCGATGTAGGAGACGTTGGAGCCTTCATCGACCCGCGCCGGTTCCATCTTCGGCTTGATGCGGCGCAGGAGGCCGAGCTTTTCCTCGCCCTTTTCGTGCGCGTTGGTCAGCAGGGCATCAAGGGAATCGATCAGGCGGCTGGTTTCTTCGTAGCGCCGCTGACTGCCCATGCCGTGAAAATAGACCACGGCGACATAGGGTTCCGGGCCGATGCTATCGGCGTTTTCGGCATTTTCCCCGGACATGGCGTCTTCCCCCTGCAACCATGTGATGTGCAGAGCATTGCATCGAATGTGCTCAAGGGCAATGTCGGGGCCTAGTCGCGAAAGGTCGGGGGCGGGATGCGCAAACGACGAGAAGCGGGGCAATTAAGGGCTGAGGAGGATTGGGCATGAGCGATACGCAAACCGGCGGATGCCTCTGCGGCGATGTCCGCTACACAGTGATCGGGCCGATGCGTCCGGTGATCTACTGCCATTGTCGGCAATGTAGGCAGACGAGCGGCCACCACGTCGCCGCGACCTCGGCTCCGCGTGAGGCGATCAGGATCGAGGGGGCGCCGGTGTGGTACGCCTCCTCCGATACTGCAAAACGGGGGTTCTGCGGGCGGTGCGGGTCGAATCTTTTTTGGGACGGAGGCGCGAGTTCGGCGCTGTCGGTCTTTGCCGGGACGTTGGATGATGCCAGCGGCCTGACGGCGGCGGGCCATATCTTCTGCGCCGATAAGGGGGCGTATTACGAGATCACGGATGGATTGCCTCAAGCCGATGCCGCCGATGCGGCACTGACGACGCAGGTGCCTAGAGGCTGAGATCAGGGTATCGCTCCCGCATCCCGACGATATCCGCCGCGATGACCTCCTCCAGCACCCCAAAGTCAATCTTCGAGAGCCTGCCGAGATAGAGGCACGAGCTGGAATGTTTATGCGGCCCGAGGCGGGCCAGTGCCTCCGCATGACCGGCGCATCCCGTCATCAGATAGATGACCATCTTCGCCTTGCGCGGCGAGAAGCCGGTGACGAGAAAACGGTGTTTCGACCCGTCCCGGCGCTCATAGGCGTATTCGCCATAGCCGATGATGCTCGGGCCCCACATGCGCGGTTTCGTGCCGGTCACGCGGTTCATCAGGTCGAGCACGACCGCCGCATCCTCGCGTCGTCCCGCATGATCGACCGAGGCGATGAACGCCTCGACGGATGCACCGGTCGGCTGGGTCTTCATGTCGCTCATGGAAACCTACTCGTCGTCGTGCAAATCCTGCTTAACCTTGGGGTCCGCGAACATGCGGGTGGTGGTGTCGAGGCGGTCGAAGGTGCGGTCGATCTCGAAGGTCAGTCTCGGCGTTGAGCGCAGGCCAAGACCCGCGAGGGCCTCACGCCGGATCTGCTTGTCATTGCGGCGCAGGCCCGCAAGCACGCGGTCCTCGTTCTTGCCGCCCAGCACCGAGACATAGAGCGTGACATTGCGCAGGTCGGGCGAGGGCTGGGCCTCGGTGACGATCACCGAATTGCCTTCGAGGTCCGGGTCGAACAGATCGCCCCGCATCAGCATGTCGGTCACGGCGCGCCGGATCACCTCGCCGACGCGAAGCTGGCGATTGGACGGGCCACGGGAGGAAGCGTTTTTCATGAGGATTCACGTAAGGCTTTATCCCGCTCGCCGCAAGAACGCCCTATACTGAACCCGCTACTATAGCGGCGCGCTGCATATCGTCGGGCCACAGCTCTGTCGAGGTTCAGAGCATGTTGCCGTTGAGCCCGACCGTTGCGGCACCGATGGGTTCGTCGGTTTCCGGATCGACGATGGTGAAGCTGACCTGCGACTGGATTGCCTGTACGGAGGCATCGTATTCGACGAGATCGCTTTGCCCGACGAGAAAGCCGTGCTTGTCCATCAACAGTATCTCGGTGTACAGGCCTTCGGCTTCGGCTTTGAGCGTACGCAGATAGGTTGAGACGGTACTCTGATCGACCGAGGCAAGCAACGCTCCGCCGCCTTCGCGTTTCTCCTGGCTCCATTGCTGTTCGATCTTGAGGATGGCCGCCGCGGATTTTTCGATTTGCCGCTCGTTTTGCTCGACAATGGCGGCGACGACGATGTCGCGGTGCAAATCGCTATAGAGCGTCTCCGCCACAATAGCGCGCGCCATCGGCGCATGATCTTCGTCGGCAACGGCAGGGCACGCACCCAGCATCCCGACGAGCAGGATAACGGGCAGGCTCTGGTTGATGTTGATAGCCAGTGCCATAGCACCGTCTCCTGTTACCATTGTAAACGATTGTCCATGCACTGAACGTACGAACAAGGTGTCGTGAAGTTTCACTGTATCCGAAACAAACCGGTTCTGTGGTAAAATTCGGCACGACTGTCCGTCATATCAACGGTGAAGTCCTTCTGGCTTTCCGTAACGGTTGCGTGAAGTATATGGCATCGCCTCGCAAAGGAAAAGGCGGCACCGAAGCACCGCCTTTCTTCAACTTTCTCCTTCGGAAAACGCTTGTCACGCCAACGTGCGCTCGACTTCCTGTGTCTCGAAGATTTCGATCACGTCGCCCTCGCGCATGTCTTCGTAGCGTTCGAAGGCCATGCCACATTCCTGACCGACCTGCACTTCCTTGACCTCATCCTTGAAGCGCTTGAGCGTCTTGAGCTTGCCTTCGTGGATGACGACATCGTCGCGCAGCAGGCGGACACCGGCCTCGCGGCGGGCCACGCCTTCCGTAACCTGACACCCGGCGACGTTGCCGGTGCCGGAGATGCGGAAGACCTGAAGGATCTTCGCGTAACCGATGAAGGTTTCGCGGATCTCGGGCGAGAGAAGCCCGGTCGCCGCGGCCTTCAGGTCATCGAGCAGGTTGTAGATGATCGAGTAGTAGCGGATTTCCGCGCTCTTCTGGTTCGCCGCATTGCGGGCGGCGGCATTGGCGCGGACGTTGAAGCCGATGATCGCGGCCCCCGAGGCTTCGGCCAGCGTCACATCCGACTCGGTGATCGCACCAACGCCAGAGTGAAGGACACGGATCTTGACCTCGTCGTTGCCGATTTTCTCGACGGCCTGAATGATCGCCTCTGCCGAGCCTTGCACGTCCGCCTTGATGAGAACGGGCAGTTCCACGACGTCCTGATCGGCTTTGGCCTGGGCGAGCATCTGGTCGAGGGTCCGACCCGCGCCCTGAGCTGCTTTCTGCTCCTTGCCGACGCGCTGGCGGTATTCGGTGATCTCTTCGGCGCGTTTTTCATTGTCGACGACGACGAGTTGATCGCCCGCCTCCGGCGTGCCGTTGAGGCCCAGAACCTCGACGGGCACCGATGGCCCCGCCTCCTTGGTGCGCTTGCCGTGATCGTCCACGAGCGCGCGGACCTTGCCCCATTGCTCGCCGACCACGAAGATGTCGCCGACCTTGAGCGTGCCGCCCTGAACGAGAACGGTCGCCACCGGACCCCGACCCACATCGAGCTGCGCCTCGACCACGACGCCATCGGCGGCGCGATCTTCGGAGGCTTTCAGGTCGAGAACCTCGGCCTGCAACAGGATGGCTTCGAGCAGCTTGTCGAGGCCCGCGCCGGTCATGGCGGAAACTTCGACATCCAGCACTTCACCGCCCATGCCCTCGACCTGCACGTCATGTTGCAGCAGTTCAGTGCGGACTTTCTGGGCGTCGGCGGCGGGGCGGTCCATCTTGTTGATCGCCACGATCATGGGCACTTCGGCGGCTTTGGCGTGGGCGATGGCCTCGATGGTCTGAGGCATCACAGAGTCATCCGCCGCGACGACGAGGATGACGATATCCGTCACCTGCGCGCCGCGTGCTCGCATGGAGGTAAAGGCCGCGTGACCGGGCGTATCGAGGAAGGTCACGACGCCTGCCTCGGTTTTTACCTGATAGGCACCGATATGCTGCGTGATCCCGCCCGCCTCGCCGGAGACGACATTGGCGTCGCGTAGCTTGTCGAGCAGCGAGGTCTTGCCGTGATCGACATGACCCATGATCGTGACGATCGGGGCGCGGGCGATTTTCTTGCCGTCATCCTCGATCTCCAGTTCCAGTCCGACTTCGACATCGGCTTCCGAAACGCGCACAGGCGTATGGCCGAACTCCTCGACCACGAGCTGCGCCGTATCGGCGTCGATCGGCTCGTTGATCGTGACCATCATGTCCATCTTCATCAGGGATTTGACGACTTCGCCTGCGCGCTCGGTCATGCGGTTGGCGAGTTCCTGCACCGTGATGGTGTCGGGAATCTTCACATCGCGATAGACCTTCGCGGCGGGGCCGCTCGATTGCTGCTTGCGCTTTTCGCGCTCCTGACGGCGGCGCATGGAGGCGACAGAGTGCCGACGACCGCCAGCCTGATCGCCCGTGGCCTGCTGAATGGTCAGCTTGCCGGAGCGGCGCTTGTTGTCGGTGACGTTCTTCTTGCCACGTTCTTCGCGTTCGGACTTGGTCGGCGGACGTGGTCCACCACTGCGCAGGTTCGACGGTGAGTCGGCACCGGGGCGGGGTCGCGAGCGCGGGGCTGCCGGATCACCGGGCATCGCCGCTGGATCGGGCGCAGGATCTTCCTTAGGTTTGGGCGGTGCGCGCGAGATGATCTTGGGGCCGGGCAGAGCCTCGGTCAGCGCGGAGATATCGACCGCATCGCCGGTCTTGACGCCATCGTCGCGACGTTTGCGCGCGGGTTCCTTCGGCTCTGCTTCCGGCTCCGCCTTCTTCGCAGCGGCTTTCTTTGCCGTGGCTTTTTTTGGGGCTTCTTCCTCGGCGGGAGCATCAGGCTCGTTCACTTCGGCTTCGACGGGGGCTTGCTCCTCGGTTGCCTTTGCAGCGGCGGCCTCTTCCTCGGCGGCGCGCGCGGCAGCTTCGGCAGCGGCTTCCTCGGCTGCCTTCGCAGCGGCGGCGGCTTCTGCGGCTTCGACAGCAGCGGCCTCTTCGGCCTTCACGATGGCCTCGGCGTCCTCGACCTTCTTGCGCTCGGCGGCTTCCTTCGCGGCTTTTGCAGCGGCAGCGGCCTTCTTGGCGGCCATCAGGGCCTTATCGCGACGGGATTGTTCCTCGTCCGACAGGCCTCCCTTGCTGGCGGCACGCCCTTTCGCAGCGCCCGCCCCCTTGGCAGCGGCGCGTTCGCCTTTCGGCTTCAGGGTGACGGCCTTGGGTGTCTCGGTTCCGGCGTCGTCGCGCACGGTGGAGAGTTTCTTGCCCCGGCGCTTCTCGACGACCACGGTTTTCGACCGTCCGTGCGAGAAGCTTTGCTTCACGCGCCCGGTTTCGGATACGCCGCCGCGCCTTGGGGCGCCGAGCGTTCCTCGTGCTGGTCGTTTCGAGTCGGTTTCGTTGTCGCTATCGCTCATGTGTCTTTCCACCTGTGCAACCCCGGCTCTGCCAATGGGTCCACGCTCTGTCTTCGTGTCTACGACATCGCTGTCGCCTCCGCGATTTCTAATCCAATGGGCGATACGCAAACCCCGGTTGGCCCTTCAGGATCGAAATCCCTCCAGCCGTCCAGCCTCGCGCAGCACCCGTTTCGTGACGCCCCCCTCAAGAAGCGCCGCGTGTATCACAGTTTCCCGCCCAAAGGCCAAGCCCAATTCCACCGATGATAGCGCAGAACAGGTCTTTGCTCCATCTGCGAGGCCCCTGATCTTCGATTTACCCCCTTCCGCGCCGTCAGAAGCGGCGAAAACCATCGCAACGCGCCCTGTGGCGAGGGTGTCACGCACTCTTTCAAAGCCGCAGGTTGCGGCCCCGGCCTTGCGCGCCATCGCGACCGAATCGATCAGGCGGCGGGTCAGCAGACGCTCGATCGTGTCAGGCAGGTCGGCGGGCGCCTCGATCTTCGTCTTCAAGCCCCTTGAGAACAATCGCTTCTCGACGGCCTTCGTCATCGCGTCGCGCGTGGCAGAGACCCAGACGCCCCGTCCGGGCAGCTTTTCGGCCAGATCAGGCACGATATCGCCCTCCGGCCCGGCGACGAACCGGATCAGACCGTCCCGCGCCTCGCTCTCGCCGGTCGCGATGCATTTGCGGTCGAGGCCGTCGAGCCGCTCCAGCGTTCTGTCCCGTCTGCCGCGTGTCAAAGGGTTCTCTCATGATGTATGTTGCTTCTCCCTCCCCACGCGGGGGAGGGAATGAACCGCGTTATCGGGACAATCAGTTCGGCTTGGACGCATCGCCCTTGAAGTCGGCGAAGACCGCTTCGGCATCGCTGAGCGCCGGGGTTTCCCCGTCGTCGCCGCTCTCTTCTTCCTCGTCGGTCTCTTCCGCGACGGGGAAGGCTTCCTCCGCCGTCATCATGCCCAGCACCACGCGGGCGGTCATGATGAAGGTTTGGGCCTCGTCCTCGCCCACATCGAAAGGCTCCAGGATGCCGTCATCCTTGGTCCGCTGACCATTCACGACCGTATAGCCGCCTGCCAGTTCCCAATCCGCGAGTTCGGCAAAGTCCGTGAGGGTGAGGATACCCTCTTTCGACAGCGCTTCGAGCATCGGCGGGGTGAGTCCCTCGAATTCGATGAGGTCTTCCTGCATCCCGGCGGTCCGGGCGGCATCCAGATGCGCGGCGTTCTGCGCTTCGAGGAAGTCCACGGCGCGGGCCTGAAGCTCGGTCGCGGTGTCCTCGTCGAAGCCGTCGATGCTCGCGATTTCCTCGAAAGGAACATAGGCGACCTCGTCCAGCGACGAGAAACCTTCGGACACCAGCAGATTGGCGATCATCTCGTCCACATCCAGCGCCTCGATGAACAAGGCGGTCTGGACCTCGAATTCCTTCTGGCGGCGCTCGCTCTCATCGGCTTCGGTCATGATGTCGATGTCCCAGCCGGTAAGCTGGCTGGCGAGGCGCACGTTCTGGCCCCGGCGACCGATGGCGAGGGAAAGCTGATCGTCGGGCACCACTACCTCGATGCGCTCGGCTTCCTCGTCGAGAACGACCTTGGCCACCTCGGCGGGCTGGAGCGCGTTGACGATGAAGGTCGCATGGTCGTCGGACCACGGGATGATATCGATCTTCTCGCCCTGCAACTCGCCGACCACCGCCTGAACACGGCTACCGCGCATCCCGACGCAGGCCCCGACCGGGTCGATGCTGGAATCGTTGGAGATCACCCCGATCTTCGCGCGGGAGCCGGGATCGCGGGCCACGGCGCGGATTTCGATGATGCCGTCATAGATTTCCGGCACTTCCTGCATGAACAGCGCAGCCATGAAGGGCGGGGCAGCGCGGGACAGGAAAATCTGTGGCCCACGGGCCTCACGGCGTACATCCAGCACCAGCGCGCGGATGCGGTCGCCCTGACGGAACATCTCGCGCGGAATCTGCTGATCGCGGCGCACGACGGCCTCGCCCCGGCCCAGATCGACGATGACATTGCCATATTCGACCCGCTTGACGGTGCCGTTGATGATCTCGCCCACGCGGTCTTTATATTCATCGAACTGCTGGTCGCGTTCGGCTTCGCGCACCTTCTGGACGATCACCTGCTTGGCGGTCTGGGCAGCGACACGTCCGTATTCCATGGGAGGCAGCATCTCGATGATGAAGCCACCCATTTCGACCTCGGGGTCTTTGGCCTGTGCGTCTTCGAGCAGCATTTCGGTGGAGGAATTTTCGACCTCCTCCACGACCTCGCGGTAGCGAGCCATCTTCAGGTCGCCCGTCTTGGGGTCGATATCGGCGCGGATATCGTATTCGGCCCCGTATTTTGAGCGGGCGGCCTTCTGGATGGCCTCCTCCATCGCCTCGATGACGATCATGCGGTCGATCATCTTCTCGCGCGCGACCGCATCGGCGATCTGGAGCAGTTCGAGCTTGTTTGCACTGGCCATGTGATTCAGGTCTCCCCTTCTTCGGTGCCCTCTACGGGGTCCGTTTCATATTCTACGTCGTCAGCGGCGCTCGCATCGGGCACGCGCTTTCGTTTGAGGCTTTCTTCGATCAGCTTGTCGGTGATGACCAGCTTCGCATCGGCAATATCGCGCAGCGGCAGGGCGACGGGCGGGCCATCATCGAGGGTCAGCGACACCGCGTCCCCCTCCAACCCGCGAATATCCCCACGAAAGTTGCGCCGTCCGCCCTCCATCGGAAAGGACATCTCGATCTTCGCCCGGTGCCCCGCATATTCCGCGAAATCCTTCGCGCGGGTCAGAGGACGGTCGATGCCGGGCGACGAGACTTCGAGGCTGTATTCCTTGTCGATGGGGTCTTCCACATCCATGATCGCCGAGACGGCTTGGGACAGTTCGGCACAATCGTCGATCTCCATCGTACCATCGGGCTTCTCCGCCATGATTTGCAGCGTCACCGGCGCATCGCGACCCCCCGCACCCATCAGGCGCAGGCGCACGATCTCGTACCCCATGCCCTCGGCGGAGGGCGAGATAAGCTCGACGAGCCGCGTCTCGGCAGGCGTCTTCGCGACAAGAAGGGCGGTATCCATGCAGTATCCCGGAAATGAAAAACGAGCCATGCGGCCCGTTTGAAGTATCCGGTGGATCGTCTCCGTCGGAGGCGAGCCGCTGTTGAGAGACAGGTA